>NZ_JACRSE010000001.1:311901-623802 GCF_014281055.1 Fluviispira vulneris
GATGGCAAAAACTGTGTCGAAGCAATTGCCGGAAAAAACAAAGCAAGTAAAATATCAGCAAGTTTAGCAAAATATGATGCCTTTGGATCAAGTATTTTCGCTACAAACTCTTCACTTTTTATTGGGGCAAAGAATAAGAAAGGTATGAGTGGAGCTGTTTTCAAATGTAATTTAGAAGGGGAAAAATGCAGTCAGTTGAAAGGACCGAATTTAAAACTAAATGAGAATGATTGTTTTGGCAGTAGTTTAGTAGGAAATGCTTCAAGTCTTTATATCGGTTCGATGGGACGAAATGGCTTGCCCCCACATACCCCTTATCTTTACGATATTGGCGCTGTCTTTAAATGCGATTTAAATGGCAATAATTGTAAAGAAATTATTGGCGGTGAAAACACAAAAAGTGTTGAAAATCTCGGGCTTTTTTTCAGAGATTATTTTGCAACAAGTCTTGCTCTTTCAAAAGAGTATCTTTATATCGGAGCTATTGGGAGAAAAAGTGAAACTGGATTAAAAACGGGTGCAGTTTTTAGATGTCAACTTGATGGAAGTAACTGCATAGAACTTATTGGCGGTAGAAATAAAAACTTATTGGAAGTAGACGGTATTGCTTTATCTAATGATGATTTATTTGGTTCAAGCTTAGCAATCGTTTCAATGCCAAATTAAATATTTTATCTATTTTAAGCTTCATTATAATAAGAAAATTATAATTTATACTTCCTATCTTGCTTTGATAATTTCATTTAAATTAGTCGTGTATTTTTTTGAAACATGAGCCCTTTGTGGAGCCCAATTTTTGTTGATAAAAAGATCGGCAAAATTGATGGCAGAGGATCCATTGCGATCATTTATTTGATCGATAGTTGAAATAAGAGCATTCTCCTGTTCAAGGTTACGAAAATCAAATAAATGAGAGGGCAGTGTGCTTTTACTTTTTAAATCAAAAAGGAGAATGCCGCATTTTTTATACATTTTATTTTCCTTAAATATTTTTTTAAGGGCTATCAATCCATATTTTAAATATTCTGGGGTAAAACTTGTATAATAAGGAAGGCGAATATTGATAGAATCGCTAAAAAAATTTTCTTTATGATAGCTAGTTGCTAGATAAATACAAAAATATTGTGCCTCGAGTCCTTCTTGTCGTAGTTTCCGGCAAGCGACAGCAATATGGTTTGCAAGAGCAGAAAAAATGTCGTTGAAATCGCTCTGGGCACGGCCAAAACTGCGAGAGACCGTAATACTTTTTTTAGGTTCATGAAAAAGTTCGAGCTCAATACGAGAAATACCATGCAATTCTTGCGCAAGATGCACTCCATTGATTGTTAAGTTTTTTCTTAACCAGTCTATCTCTAAATTTCTATATTCGAGTGCGGAATGCACTCCATTTTCTTTCAGTTTTTTTGCATACTTTCTGCCAATTCCCCAGAGATCTCCGACCTCTGTTCGTTTTAATGCTTCTGCAATATGATTTTGCTCATAAAGAGCAAGAACTCCCTTGGCCTTTGCCGATTTTTTTGCAATTTTGTTGGCAACTTTTGCGAGAGATTTTGTAAAAGAAATACCTATACCACAAGGAATTCCTGTGTGCTGATAAACTGTATTTTTAATTTTCCAACCAAATTCATGTAACTTTTCTTGACTGACATGTGAGAGATCAATAAAAGCCTCATCAATGGAATAGATTTCTATTTCTGGCGAAAATTGTTCCAAAGTTTTAATAATTCGAGCAGACATATCTCCATATAAACTATAATTAGATGAAAAATATTTTATGTCATGTTTCTTTATGAGTGGCTTTATTTCAAAAAAAGGTTGGCCCATTTTTATTCCTAGTTTCTTTGCTTCATCACTTCTTGAAACAACACAGCCATCATTATTTGAAAGAACAACTACAGGTTTATTGCGCAATTTTGGATTAAAGACTCTTTCGCAGGATACATAAAAGTTATTGCCATCGATCAATGAAATCATTTTTTGTGTCTTATTGTGTAAAATTCTTTTTAAACAGAGTGAATAACAGTCGTAACTACGCCCCAAATTTCAAAATCCATATTCTCACTTATGACAATACTTTTATACAAATCATTTTCTGCTTGCAAAACAATACTATTATTTCTCAAACAAAGGCGCTTTACTGTAAATTCCCCATCAACAATAGCCACGATAATGCTGCCATTGACTGCTTTCAGTGAGCGATCCACAACGAGGAGGTCGCCGCTGTGAATACCAGCTCCGAGCATGGAATTGCCTTCTGCCCGCACATAAAAAGTTGCTGCAGGATGTTTCACAATAAACTCGTTTAAATCGATTTTTTTATCCATATAATCTGTTGCAGGTGAAGGAAAACCAGCGCAAACAGGGTTAAAAGCAAATGGAAGATACAGTTTTTTTTCAAAAGATGCTAAGCAATACATAAGCCCTCCAACCATATATTTGTATGGTATTTGTGCTTTTGTCAAAGTCTATTTACGCTTTTCCCAACCTTTTTTTAATGGTCTATCAATAATAACTGACATCTTAGGTTCGTACTGTTTATTAAGTAACTCAATAAAAGAATTGCCATCATGCTTGTTAAAGTCAAACCAATTTCCCAAATTTTTTATATTTTGCTTTAAAAATATAGGAGATCTTTCATGTCCTATTTTTCTTACGAATTTACCAGGCTCTGAAGTCAAAATTGAGAAAGAGTGAATCACTTCTCCTGTACTTTTATCTTCCCAACTGTCAAAAATTGCGGGCACAAAAACACATTCAGCCAATTCAAAGCGAATCATATTGCCTGCAAATTTTCCTTCATAAATTGGTTCAATAAAAGCAGTCATGGGAACAAGACAGTGATTCTTTAAAAATGGACGTCGCCAAGTCGGTTTTTCAAGCACTGTTTCCAAACGTACATTGTGCGTTGCAAACTTGGGTTTACGAACTTTAGACCAGATAGGGATTAGCGAGAAATGGAATAAATCAATAACATATTTTTCATCTTTAAATAAAATAACGGGTGCATCCAAGTGTGGTAAAATTCGGCTTTTCCATGAAGAACTTTGCAGATCCAAGGCAAAAATAGCTAAGGATTTTTGAAATTTAATCAATTCGACTTGAAATTGTGCACACATTTGTTCTCAATATCTGTGATTTATTTTCTTGTGAGCATAGAAGAATAACGTTTGCGGTAAGAGAATGCTAAAAACAATTCCGCTGCTAAAACAAAAATAGCCACAGGCAAACCTGAGGGAGCAAGAATAAGATGAAAAAGAAAAATATTAACCACATTTGGTGCCAAAACAGCCAACGCTAAAGGTGTCCACATATTTGCTAAAAGGAGAAATCCACAAACAACTTCTACTCCTTTAACAAGTGCAAATAGATAACCGGTCGCTATCAGAGCCCCAATAAAAGACCCTGCAGCAGGGGGCATACTTGTTGGAGCTGGTAAAAAATGAAAAAAACCATTCAAACCAGCAACAAAAAAAATGAGACCTAGCAGAATCTGAACAATCATCACAAGCTTATTTTTCATAGGTCGCTCCGTTTTGTAAATAATCTCGATTTATTTTATATTAGAAAATACATAAAAGATAAAAACACTCAGTTTTTTGACATATCTTAGTATAAATGTTGTATTCTAAGAGAAGATGACCTTTTAATAAGTAAAATGAATGAACACACTGATGAATTTTTGCATAAATCATTAGAGTACTTTAATATGAGAAATTTTATTATCACATTGTTTTTTTTGTGTTTATCTATCAGTGCTTTTGCAGAAGATTATTATGTTGCTTGTTATTATTATGACACGGTTACAGACGAAAATAGCTCCAATCCTTCGCTTATGGAACCGAGCAAAATTTATATCGGCGCAAGTTCCAACTATTATTGGGCACTAGATAACAAAAGTTCTGAAAAATTAACACTGCATGGCAATATTAAAGATGGATTTTTTGTAGAAAAAATATATACGCGCAATGATATTATAAAAAGTTGTGAAAGAGCAATTGAAAAAGGTGTTGTTCTCTGGCCAAGCAAAAAGAGTTATAAACTCTATGATTTCAAAGCTTCAATGTCCAATTTTCATGCCTATGAATATCCTATTCGTTTTATTAAAGATAATTTTAAAAAATCTAAAATTAAACAGATTATCGTCTTTGGAGACAGCCTTTCAGACACAGGTAATTTAAAAAGATGGACAAAAGTTATTCCCTATTATCCTTATTGGTACGGCCGATTTTCCAATGGCTTTATCTGGCCAGATTATTTTACTAATACCACCCAGATACCTATTTTTAATTTTTCCTATGGGGGGGCAAAAACTTCAGGGTCAAATGAAATACTAATCAATAATTTTAGTGATAAAGTAGATGCCAAAGTTGCAAAATTAGTTTCTGGTAATTCGAAACTTGCAATCTCAGATTATTTAAATAATTATTTAACGGTGAACTCGTATAAAAGCAAAACAAAAACAATATATAAACCAAAAGAGGCTTTATATATTGTTTGGATAGGTTCAAATGATTATGTCGCAGATTTTGAGTTTCGCAAAATTACAAATTTATTATTAAAAGATAAAGATAGCGAGAAAAAAATAAATATTATAGTGAAAAATACTGTTCGTAATATCATGACACAAATCAAAACTTTATATCTAAAAGATGCCTATTATTTTCTTGTCATGAACATACCAGATATTGGAAAATCACCCGCTGTTTTATCGGCAAAATATGTTAAATATAATGATGAAATTAAAGATAAACAAGAATTCTCAGAAAAATTCTCAGCTGTCATTCAAAAGCATAATATTGAGTTAAAAAAATCAATAGATGCATTGAACAAAAAATTACAAGGAAAGATAAAAATAATCTATTTTGACATAGCAAAAGATTTTGATTCTTATATAAATAATAAACATTTCTATGTTGATGATATTTTTGATTATGGTTATACGTTATTGAACTCCAACATTCCAGTTGCAGGAAAAAAAGATACATTTATTCAAAATTCTTGCTATACTGGAGGATATACAAAAGTTGCACTTATTACCTCATTGAGTAATGAAAGCTATTATAAATCATCGTTAGAACATGCATGTAAAAACTCTAATAAAGAAGTCGATAAAAATACAATTTTTTGGGATTCTCCCCACCCAACCAGTTTAAGTCATTGTTGGCTTAGTTACGTAATACAAAAAAAGCTTGAGGATTTAGAACTTATAAAAAAAACAAGTCTATCTATGAATGAATATAAAGAATTTTGTTTGAACAAAGACTTCGTTTTAGAATGAAATAAAGAATGATTAAGAATAAACACATATCAACATCATTCATTTTTCAGACATTGATTCTAAAAAATGAATGATTTAAGATTAATAATGAAAATAAAAACAAATTTTTACATAAAAGAGTGACAAAATTTGTTGATAATTAAAATTGCATAGTTAATGCTAAATTGGAATATAAAATTTGCAACAGGAGAGCTTGAGGTTCAGTAAAATTTCAATTTAATTTTTCTTTAAAAAGGGAAGTGCGGATGAATAATGAGAATAAAAAAGAAAGTGAATATATTTTTGTAGAAAAGTATGTCTACGATCCCTTCTTGCGAATATTACATTGGGTCAATGCTCTGTCCATATTCAGTCTAATGCTCACTATATGGTTAAAAAATTTTTTAAAGCCTTATGACAACTGGAAAGAAATTTTATATAGATATCATATCCTAATAGGCTATGTTTTAATTATTGGTGTTATTCTGAGAATCATATGGGGATTTATTGGACCAGAGCATGCTCTGTTTAAAAACATGATAAATTGGAAAGCGTATCTTAAACTTTTAAGCACTCGAAAATACGATGCTAGTGAAAATTGGGGGCATGATAAATATGCAGGTTTTTCATATATATGTCTTTTCATATTGATGCTCTATCAGGCATATTCAGGTCTTTATCTTGCGGCGCAAAAATATGAAATGAGTTTTTTTCATTATTTTGTAGAATACAGTGCAATCAAAACCCCATTTGCTAAGCTTCTTAGCAAAATTCACGAAGTTGTTTTTTATCTTACCATGGTATTTACAGCAGTGCATATTATTATGCTTCGTATTCATGAAATAAAAGCTAAGTCCCCCTTGACTCAAGCTATGTTTAATGGCATTCAATATCGCAAGAAAAAAAAGTTATAAATTTTCTTATCTGAGGTTTAGCTGTTATGAAAAGAAAATTATTTAAATATTTTGGTCTCCTTCCATTTCTTATAGGGCAAAATTCATATGCAATCAGTGCAAATGTACTTTGCATTAACATTACTGACAATAGAGATTTATATATCGCTAAAAATAATAATAAAGAAATTGAAATTGAAGGATATTATATTTTAAAAAAGAGAAGCTCAGCTCCCTTTATAAATAAAGCATTTTTTATGCAACCTGCCGAGTATTTAAAAATGAAAGAATCATGTCCCAGTGATTATTTCGTTCAGCCGCATATTTCTCCTAATAACGATTGGGCATTTTATGCAACAATTATAAATGGAGAGATTGTATATTACTCGGGTATATCTATAGCAAAAGAAAATTGAAATAACACACAAATTTCTAATACTATTCGATAAAGATAATTCTTCTAAGGGATTTAAGCCAAATGTCTTGCGTCTCACCACCTGGAATTGTCTCACTTTTCCAAATATTTTTTGTCCATAAATACATTTCCATTGCTTTCATTCTTGCAAAATAAAAAAGATTTGTATTGCTTGCACTATCAATAAGATGAACGGATTGATATCCTTCTAAAAAAAATGTCAATTCTTCAGGTATTTTTTTGTTGCATTCAAAAAGGTTTATAAAAGGTCTGACAATATCTGCCAAGAACCAATTGTAAACAGGCTCATCAAAATCTATAAAAGTTATTTTCTTTCCATCCCAAAGCACATTTGCCTCACGATGATCCCCATGGGTAAGCTTATAATTTTGCATATTCTTATACAGACTTGACAACCATGTCTTAATCTCATTAAAAATATGTCGTATTTTTTCATCTTCATTCGCTAAATATTCTTCAGTTTCTTTAAGAAGATCAAATACAGATAAATAATTACTCTTTGAGTCGGGTTTAAAAGACAGAGTTGATCTATGCAATTTTGCGAGTTCTTTTCCCCATTGGATAAGGAGATCTTTTGAAATTTCAATGCAGACTCAAGAGCAGAATAATTACGAATATTCTGATGAGTTATTCTTAGATATTCATTTGTATTATTTGCCCTAAACTTATAAATTATATTGATACCTTTAGATATTAAACACAAAGAATTTTCCTCAGCATTCCAACTTTGCGCAAGAGTATAAATGTTTTTATCTTCAATTTTAAAAAGAGTGTCATTCCAATTCATTTTTTACCTTAAAATATTTTTTTATGAGAATTTAAAAATAAGAACAAGAAATTCATTACAAAAAAGTAAGATTAGCATACTGTGAAAAAAAAAAGTCTAAAACCGTTTTTAATTTTTTAAATCTGTTACTGTTTTTTGGGCACCTCCCTAACAACGAAAGGATCGGTATGAAAAAGTTTAAAGTCGCTACTTTACTTGCATTTTTAGCTTCATCCTTCAGTTTTTCAGCAAATGCTGCCAATTGGGGTTCATTTTCAAAGTATGGATGCTATGGAACTGGCCAAGCAAAATATGCAGCAATTTTGTGGAATATTCCAAGAGGGCATGATTGGGAAACAGCATGCGCAGCTCAACCTGCATATATTAACGGTTATTATTTTCCTCACCCTAAAGCATGTCGGAATCATAGCGGTATCAATATGTGGGGAGAATGGTCAGTACCCGATCACACTTGCGAATAAAAATTTTAATCGCAAAGAAAAATTATTCTAGGAATTGCTCATTTCCCTTTGCTTGGTTTTTTAAATGGGATGTTAAATATATACATATAAGTAATTGCGCCTAGAGCCGCTCCAAGGCAAGGAGCAAGCCAGAACATCCAAAGCTGTTCAACTGCCCAACCGCCTGCAAACAAGGCGGGGCCTGTGCTCCGTGCGGGATTTACTGAAGTATTTGTCACAGGTATTGATACAAGATGAATGAGAGTCAGACATAAACCAATTGCTATGGGGGCAAAACCTGCTGGAGCTTTTGCATCGGTTGAAGAGAGAATGACAAATAAAAATACAGCAGTCATTACGATTTCTGTGATAAAACCAGATAAAAATGAAAATTTACCAGGAGAGTGATCTCCAAATCCATTGCTTGCAAAGTCTCCAATACTTATAAAGTCAGCTTTTCCACTTAAAATAATGCATAAAACTGCACTTGCAATGATCGCTCCAAAAACTTGAGCAATAAAATAATACGGAAGTTCTTTCCAATTAAATTTTCCAGCGACTGCTAAACCGAGCGTAACAGCGGGGTTGAGATGACATCCAGATATAGGTCCTATAGAGTATGCCATTGTTAAAACAGTGAGACCAAAAGCAATTGAAACACCTACAAAACCTATTCCTAAGCCCGGAAAACCTGCAGCAAGCACAGCACTTCCGCATCCACCAAAAACAAGCCAAAAAGTACCTATAAATTCTGCAAGCAATTTTTTAAAATCTAAAGAATTTGCCATTACTCAGTCTCCATCTTTTGGGGGTCTCTTCGTATAATAAGGCCTAATTTTTATAAAGAAAATTAAATTTATAAAATAAGAAAACAATATTGACTCATAATATATCAACATAAATAAAATACATATTTTTATAAAATATAAAAACAATTTTAATCATCTTTTTTTAATCATAATTAAAAAAAGATATTATTTTAATTTAGTCAATACTTGTAAATATTTAATTTAAAATAAAAGAGTTAAAAGATATTAAAATGTCTGTGGAGAAATTATTGATTTAATATTTACTCTATTTATTTTTCTTTTTCTCGATCAGATCAAATCGATCTAAGTTCATAACCTTGTGCCAAGCGGCTATAAAATCATGGATAAATATACTTTTTGCATCGGAGCTTGCATAAACCTCAGCAATTGCTCTGAGTTGAGAGTTTGAACCAAAAATAAGATCAACCGAGGTTCCCGTCCATTTCACTACGCCTTTTTTGCTGTCCCGTCCTTCATAGAGACCTGCTGTGCCGGATTTCTGCCATTTTGTTTGTATATCAAGTAAGTTAACAAAGAAATCATTGCTTAAAATTTCAGGTTTTTTTGTAAAGACACCATGTTTTGTATGAGCAAAATTAGCATTTAGAACACGCATTCCACCAATTAAAACTGTCATTTCAGGAGCTGTTAGAGTGAGAAGATTGGCCTTTTCTATCAGTAATTCCACTGCAAATTGTTCTTGCCCTTTACGGACATAATTACGGAACCCATCTGCAATGGGTTCAAGCACTGAAAAGGAATCCGCATCTGTTTGCGCTTGCAAAGCATCCATGCGTCCTGGCGAAAAAGGAACTTTAATTTTGTGGCCAGCTATCTTCGCAGAAGCTTCAATAGCAGCACAGCCTCCTAAAACAATTAAATCTGCAAGTGAGACCTTTGTTTTTCTTCCTTTAACGGTATTAAAATCCTGTTGAATTGTTTTAAGTTTGTTAAGTACTTTTGCCAATTCCAAAGGCTGATTCACTTCCCAGTCTTTTTGAGGTAAGAGACAAATACGTGCTCCATTTGCTCCTCCTCGTTTGTCACTGCCACGATAAGTTGCAGCAGATGCCCAAGCAGTGTTGACAAGTTGCGAGACACTCAAGCCACTTTTTAAAATCTTAGCTTTTAAAACTGTAATTTCCTTCTCACCAATCAGTTTATGCTTTGCTTTTGGAATAGGGTCCTGCCAAATCAGATCTTCCTTAGGCACAAGAGGTCCTAGATAACGCACTTTGGGACCCATATCTCGATGGGTTAACTTAAACCACGCGCGAGCGAAAGTGTCGGCATATGACTTCATATCTTTCATAAAACGACGTGAAATCTTTTCATAAATAGGATCCATACGCATAGCAAGATCAGCTGTTGTCATAATTGGGGCATGACGTTTAGTGGGATCGTGTGCATCTGGAACAGTTTTTCCAGCAGAAGGATCCTTTGGAATCCATTGGTGAGCTCCAGCTGGGCTTTTTGTTAATTCCCATTCGTAGCCAAACAGAGTTTCGAAATAGCTATTGTCCCATTTTATGGGAGTAGGGGTCCAAGCACCTTCGAGGCCGCTTGTTATAGTATGAATTCCTTTTCCGCTGCCAAATGAGTTTTTCCAACCTAAACCTTGTTCTTCAAGAGTGGCTCCTTCTGGTTCAGGGCCAACATATTTACTGGGATCTGCAGCACCATGGGTTTTACCAAAAGTGTGACCACCAGCAACAAGAGCAACGGTTTCTTCATCGTTCATAGCCATTCGTGCAAAAGTTTCTCTAATATCTCTAGCTGAAGCAATCGGATCGGGTTTGCCATTAGGTCCTTCAGGGTTCACATAAATAAGACCCATCTGAACTGCAGCAAGAGGATTGGCAAGTTCACGATTCCCGCTGTAACGTTCATCGCCTAACCATTTTCGTTCGGGACCCCAAAAAATATCCTGCTCAGGTACCCAAACATCTTCACGTCCACCACCAAAACCAAAAGTCTTAAATCCCATGGAGTCTAAGGCAACATTTCCAGCAAGAATCATTAAATCAGCCCATGATATTTTACGCCCATATTTCTGCTTGATAGGCCAAAGTAAACGACGCGCTTTATCTAAATTTCCATTATCTGGCCAACTGTTAAGTGGTGCAAAGCGTTGAGAGCCTGAACCAGCTCCTCCACGGCCATCTGCTACGCGATATGTTCCTGCGCTGTGCCATGCCATACGAATAAATAAGGGCCCATAATGACCATAATCTGCCGGCCACCAATCCTGTGAATCTGTCATGAGGAAGTGCAAATCTTTTATGACGGCTTTAAGATTAAGACTTTTGAACTCCTCGGCATAATTAAAACTTTTTTCCATCGGGTTAGAAAGAGAAGAATGTTGATGCAAAATATTTAAATTAATTTGATTTGGCCACCAATTTGCTATTGAATTCGTCACAGCCATTGTTGAAAGAGGACACTTTGAATGAGAAGTCAAGTTTCACTCCTTTTTATAATCGATGAAATTTCTAATAATTATATAATTCAAGAACAAACGAGTCAATTAAGCTTTTACAACAATAGTATGACATAAAGTAACTAGAGTTGCTTAAAATTTGGCAGTATTTGTTTCCTAGTTTATAAATAACATCGCTCAAGTCGACTTGAGTGATGTTACTTTTTACTTATAATTTAAAATTCTATTTTTTGCTTGTGCTGAAATTAAACTAGCTCTTTGTTGCAACGATAGTTACAAAAACTCCTAATACATCTGGTAGAATTTTGAAATTTGAAAATCCAGATTTTTCTAATATACTGCATAATTGTTTCGGTGTTCTTAAAGTATTTTCATTAAAATTTGTAAAGTGTTTGAAAAATAAAGTCTGTAATCTAATTCCTTCTGAGTTTATTTTATCCATTTTCCAAGTTGAGTCCACATTATAATCTGGGGGTGGGACAGTTGTACTTGTTATAAGCTCACCTCTCTCTTTCAACGAATTATGTATTTTTTTATACATTTCGATTTGCTTTTCATCATTATCTACATAAATATTAAGTCCGTTGCTAATAAATAAATCATATTCATTTTTATAATTAATTTCCCAAGCATCTTCTCTTGTAAATTTGCAATGGTAAGTTAATCCCTTCGTCAATGAAATAGCTCTTGCTTGTTGTAGACTAGAAGAGTCAAGATCAATTCCATGAAGCATAAAGTTTTTATAATCTTGGAAATTTAATGATAAAATATCATTCATCAAGCCACATGGTAGAGAGGCAATTTTTATATTATCCTTTAAACGTTTTTGTATTTCAGATTTGAAAATTTGATATCGACTTTGGGTAGCAATGGCGATTGGTAAATTTTCCATGAGATAATTTTCATCTTTATTTTCTGAGACATTAAAGCCTAGTCCTTTTGTCTCAGGATATGAGCACATATATTCAGTCCAAAAACCATTAAAACCACTATTTTCAATTAAAAATCTTCCCATTTCAGAGCTTTTAAATTTATCAAGAATTTTAATCAATTCATCTTGCAGGATAACATCGATATTATTATTTTTAATTTTTTTTAATAATTCCTGATATGTATTATTAAAATTATCATTTTGCACATTCTTATGAGACAATATATTATAGTGCTCATGAATATTCATAGAAATCTCCTTATATATAATAACGTTAAAAACTGCATCAATATATCTCTCTGAGTAAAATAAAACAAATTTTAAGTTAAAAATATTTTAAGCTGATTGACTTGATTTTAAATAAAAAACAAACTACTTTCTCTGAGTTCTAAAATAAGAATTAAATATAGAAGGGAGACTTAATGGAGAATAATATTCTTCTAAAAGGTTTTGTGAAAATTAGACCTGAATTCGAAATTGATCAGAATAATTATGCACAAATGAATAATACAATACAATATCAGGCGTATTTAAAAGAAAATAACGATAAAGAAAATATTGAATTCAAAAATTTAAATTTTCAAAAAATAAAACACTATATGTGTAAATCTGATCGAATAAAAAAGAGAGCTTTTTTCATTCCTGATATGCTCAATGAAGATCCTAATTTGAGAGTAATAAGTAATACAAATCGTCACCATTTTGGGGCAAATTTAAAAGAAAGAATGGAGGTATTCGAAAAAATCTCTTTAAAGTTATTCAACGAGTTTTATGTCGAAGAAAGTTATAGACCAGATATATTATGCTTTACGACTAGCTCAGGTTATATAGCTCCATCTCCTGTACAAACTTTTTTATCAAATAGGGGGTGGTTAAATACAAATGTTTTTCAAGTTTCACATACTGGTTGTTACGGAGCATTTCCATCCATTAATATAGCTGCTGGACAACTATCTTATCGCTTACTTTCTGAAGGTAAGGCATTATCTGCAGAAATTGTGCATATAGAAGCAAATTTTCTTCATTATAATCCAAGCCAAAATGATACGGCACAGCTTATAAATCACAGTTTATTTGGCGATGGTGCAATTAAATATAAAGTCGAATTTGAAAATGAACATAATTGCCAAAATGCATTAAAATTAATGTATACGTTTGATAAAATTCTTCCTAATACGACTGATATAGTAAAATTTTGGATAAATGATTTTTCATTCCATAATGTAATGTCAAAACATTTAGCTGATGTAGTTATAACAAATATCGATGATTATTTAAAAGAATTATGCAGTAAAGCTATGTTGAATTACGATGATATGAAAGAAAATGCTGTTTTTGCTCTTCATCCTGGAGGACCAAAGATTTTAGATGGCATTACTAAAAAATTAAGTTTAAAGCCTTGGCAAGTAGAAAATAGTTACTGGGTTCTTGAAAATTATGGAAATATGGCAAGCGCCACTTTACCTCATGTACTCGAGAGAATTGTCAAAGACGATAATTTAAAAGGCAAATATGTGATTGCTATTGGCATGAGCCCCGGTTTAACTTTAGGGAGCGCAGTATTTAAAAGGGTTTAATTTATTTTGGCTGTTTAAAACTCAATCTTTTTATATCGATACATAAACTATCTTTAGAAAAAAATTAATGTCATTCATTGATATCTAATTTTTTTACCAGAGAGATAAACTTAATTCATTTAATACATCCAAAAAAACCAAAAATTTTCTTATTTGAAATAATTAAAAAATATAATGTATATTTTTTAGATATGTAAAAAAATACTTGGTTTAATTCATCAGTTAAAAACAACAGAATTTTATAATTTTAAATATAAAATAATATTTATTTATTATATATAAAAACATTATGATATAAAATAAATAAATAAATTTTATACAATGATCATCATATATTTAAATTCAATATTTTTCATTCTTTTATTAATTAAGATTTATTTATTAAATAAAATAAAGCTGGTAATAATATTTTATAATTTATACTACAATATATTCATATGAGATAGTTATTGTTACTTACCAAATAATTTTGAATTAAACTTAGAAAATTAATTATTAATATAGTCTGCTTTATAAGAACAATAATTGTTCATTTTACTTGAAATTTAATTTTTTTCGCTCTATAAGGAGAAATAAATTATTATGCTTTAAAATTTTCATTTGGGAAAAAATAAGTATATAAAAAATATCAATCAAAATTTTTTTCAAGGATTCTAAACATTAGGAATTAAAAAATATGAATAATAAGATACTTCTTACTCCATTTCAAAAAACTTTTTATTTTGAATGGAAACTTGATCCAACTCGCACTGATTATCATATGGTCTTAGATCAAGTACTAGAAGGTGATTTGGATATTTTAAGGTTAAATATCGCATTAAAAAGAATAATCTCAAATTATTATATTCTCAACTCGCATATTGAAGAAGATAATGATGAATACTATTGGGTAAAAAATAATGAAATTTCAGAATTATCATATTTTAAAAATGTGATAAATTTTTCTGAAGTAAAAAAATTTATTGAAGAAGGATTTGATCTTGAAAATGGTCCTCTATATAGATATGGTTTATTTAAAGTAGATGAAAAAAAATATAGATTTATTTATATTAAGCACCATGCTTTGGTTGATGGAGCTTCTACCCAACAAATTTATTCCGAAATTTCAAATTTTTATAACTATGAAAATCATTCTATTGGGTTAAGTCTTTCTGATCAATATCAAAATATTGAAAAACTCACACACAGTTTAAGAAATGAACTTGATAAAAATAAAGATAATAATATAAATTTTTGGAAGAAAAAACTACTTGATTGTGAATCTTTAGATACATCATTTTTAAAAGATCCTAGATTAAAAAGTAATAAAAAACGTGTTAAAAAAGAAACTATACAAGAGTATTTTGGAATAAGTGAAATCAAATTTTCTTTGAACAAGGAAGTAGTTTTAAAAGTAAACAAAATTAAAAAGAAATATGCAATAACACCTTATCTCTTTTCTAAAATTATTTTTGCAATTACTCTTTTTAAATACACTAAGCAAGAAAAATTTTGCATTTCCTATCCAATTGCCATTAAGGAAGGCATTGATCTTATATTTGGCGCAAACGTAAACATAAATATTTTGCCATTTCATTTGCAAGATTATAATACAGTGGAAGATATTATTTCACAATGTAAGCTTTTTTTTAAGTCGTTAAAAGAAGATAAAATAAGGTATAGTTATTTCCCCATTTATGATATTATTAATCATACTAAAATGAATTTAAATTCAGCTACATTTTCTAGTGCAAATTTTCAGAATATTTTACTTGAACTTGATGGAATAAAATCTTCAATTAGTGAAAATTCAAATATTGCTTTGACTAATGAATTCATTTTTGAATTAGAAACAACAAGTCAAGAAATTAATTTTAGAGTAGATTATAAAAATGATATTATATCCGATGAACTTATTAAGAATTTCTCTAAAAACTATCAACATATTTATTCTGAAATAGTTGATGATCTTTTAAATGATCATAATGAAGAATTTTTACTCAAACCAATTCAAAAATATAAAGTATTTTTAGAAGAAGAATACGAAAAAATTATTAATAACTGGAATGATACAAAAGTTGATTTAGTAAATAAAAAAAATTTACCTCAACTATTTGAAGAGCAAGTAGAAAGAACACCTTTACATATTGCATTAGTTTGCGGAAATCATACATTCACATATTGTGAAATAAATAAAAAATCAAATCAATTAGCTCATTATTTAATTGAAAATTTTGAAATAAAACCAGAAACATTAATTGCTCTTGCACTAGATCGCAATGTGCATATGCTTATTGCGATCTTAGCAACTTTAAAGTCAGGAGGAGCTTACGTTCCTATTGATCCCGAGTTTCCTAAAGAAAGAGTTCAATATATAATGCAAGATACAAATGCAAAAATACTATTGACAAATAAAATCCATAAAGAAAATTTGTTAAACTATTGCATTGACAATAAAATTAGCAAAAACAATCTTTCTAACAAAAGAGATTCCTCTGTGTTAGAAATTATTTCAATAGATTCAGAAGAAATATTAGAGAATTTATGCACCCAAAAAGATTCAAATCCTTTAGTCGAAATAACAGAAAATAATTTGGCTTATATTATTTATACATCAGGAACAACAGGTAAACCAAAAGGGGTTTTAATAGAGCAAAAGGGAGTTGTAAATCTTGCAAATGAAAACTCCAAAATAGTTTCTTCATATTTTGGTAATACAAACATAAATTGCTTATGGTATGCAAACTATGTATTTGATGGACATGTCTGGGAATTATGTTCGAGTATTTTTCATGGACACAGTTTGCATCTTTTATCCGACGAAATTCGTAAAGATATTAATTTATTATCAGATTATATACTTGAACATAAAATCGATTTTGCTGTTTTACCTCCCGTTCTTTTAAACAAAGAAAATATTTTAAAGTTAAAGTTATTAGTTGTTGGAGGAGACAAGACAAATAAAGAAATTCTTGATTTCTATTTGAAAAATAATATTAAAGTAATAAATGCCTACGGCCCAACGGAAGCAACAGTCGAATCAAGTATTTATGCTTATAATAGTGCTGATGAAGCAAATATCATAGGAAAGCCTATTATAAATAGTAAAATTTATATATTAGATACAAATCTAAATCCAATGCCAATTGGCGCTATTGGAGAATTGTATATTGGAGGAGAAAATTTAGCCAGAGGTTATTTGAACAGAAAAGAATTAACATCGGAAAAATTTTTAAATAATCCATTTCAGATAAATAGCTATATAGAATCTAAAAATAACTCTTATATTTATAAAACAGGCGATCTTGCTCGCTTTTTACCAGATGGAAATATTGAATACATTGGGCGTAATGATTTTCAAGTTAAAATCCGTGGATTTCGCATTGAACTGGGTGAGGTTGAAAATGTATTACTAGGATATCAAGACATTGAACATGTAGTCGTTATTGCAAAAGATTTTGAACAAAAAAATAAAAATTCTACTCAAAATAAAACCTTAATTTGCTACTATGTTTCTCAGCACAAAATTATTGATAAAGATCTAGTTCAATATATGTCAGAAAATCTTCCTGATTATATGATTCCAAGTTTTTTTATATGCCTTCCTGAGTTACCTCTAAACGCAAACGGAAAAGTAGATACAAAAAGACTCCCAGAAGTAGAATTTAAAAGCAAAGAAAACTATGTAGCACCAAGGAACATTCTTGAAGAAAATATATGTTCCATTTGGGAGGAAATCTTAGGAGTAGAAAAGAATACTATTGGAATTCATGATGATTTCTTTAAGCTTGGTGGGGATAGTATCATTAGTATCCAAATTGTGGCTAGATTACGCCATAGACACGGAATTATTCTAAGTGTAAAAGATATTTTTAAATATAAGAGAATTGAAAAAATAGCACAGTTTTTATCAAATGAATCTTTAAATAATAAAGAGAAATTTGCTTTTAAGAGTGAACAAGGACAAATAGTTGGAGAGTCGTTGTTATTACCAATACAAAAATGGTTCTTTGAAAATAAATTTCCAAAAAGCAATCATTGGAATCAATCATTTTTAATAAAAACGCCGAAGTTAGATTTTGCTAAATTACAGAAGTCTATTGAAAAGTTAATTGAGCAACATGATTCTTTCCGATTCGTTTATACTAAAAAAAATGAGTATTGGTGTCAAAGTTATTCAAATGAGTTTCCAATCAACAGTATAAATTATTTAGATGTAAATACATTGTGTGAAGAAGAAAGTAGTAGTAATTTTTTAAATAAAATAAACGATATTTTTACAAGCTGGCAAAGCCAATTTTCACTTGAGAAATCTCCTCTTTACTCTTTTGGATATGTAGAAGGATTTAAAAACGGCAGTGCAAGAATATTTGTTGCGCTCCATCACTTACTCGTCGATGTCGTAAGTTGGCGTATTATTACAGAAGATCTTCAATCATTGTATGAAGGTAAAAGCTTACATAAAAAAGGCACTAGCTATAGGCAATGGGTAGATGTCATTCAAGATTATCATCTTTCACATAAAGATGAGAAAATATATTGGGATAAAGTTCATGCAGATATCAAAGAGATATCTTCATCGCAAAATGAAAGCCTATCTAAATTTCTTGCCTCAAATAAAGAAAGGAATCGGGTAGAATTTAAATTATCAAAATATATGACCAAACTATTGTTAAATGAATGTCACAGTGCATATAACACACAAGTAAATGATATTTTAGTTGCAAGTTTTTTTGATGCGCTTACAAAATTAACAGGCAACACCACTCATTGCATTGCTCTAGAGGCGCATGGTCGAGAGGAAATCGATCAAAATATTGATATTACAAAAACTGTCGGCTGGTTTACATGTATGTACCCAGTCCATCTTGAGAAAAAAAATAATTTTGCTCAACAAATTGTTGCAACTAAAGAAAAACTTAGAAATATTCCAAATAATGGAATAGGATATGGTTCTTTTTATGGCTACAATAGTGATACTATACCGCTCATATGCTTTAATTATTTAGGTAAATTAGATAATATAAGTGAAAAATCCGTATGGCAAATTGCACCCGAAGAGAGTGGAACAGCAGTTCATCCATCGAATTTAAATAGCAATTTTATAAGCGCAAATGGAGGAATTTTAGGGGAAAATCTTTTCTTTATTTTAGAGACTCAGTTTAACAAAAATGCAGCAGAAAATTTCTCTCACTTTTTTAAAGAATCTCTTGAAGAACATATTCATTTTATTAAAAGTTTAAATAGAAATTTTTTAACAAGTAGTGACATTAATCATGTGCTTAGCCAAGAGTATTTGGATTTTTTGCAAAAAGATAAAGAAATTGAAAATGTTTATTTAGCGAATAGTCTGCAACAGGGATTTGTATATCATTCTTTAAAACAAGGTGAAAAAGATGAAGCTTACATAGAACAAATAGTATGGCAATATGAAAATGAGATAGATGTTGAAAAATTAAAAACAGCATGGGAATATGCTATCCACAAGTATGAAAATCTTCGTTTACGCTTTGCATGGGAAGAAGAAATTGTTCAAATTATTGATAAAAAATCAAAACTTCAATGGAGCTTTATTGATTTAAGTCAGAATAAAAGTGAAAAAAATAATTTTTTAAATGAGCTACAAAAAAAAGATAGAACTCATAAATTTAATTTAGGTGATGGTAATTTAAGTCGAGTCTATTTGCTAAAATTTGAAGAAAATAACTATACTTGCGTATTTAGCAATCATCACGCTATCCTCGATGGCTGGAGTAATTCTATTTTACTCAACTATGTTCATACCGTGTATTTAAATTTAATAGATAATAAGCCTATTGATACGACACCTGATACCTCGTATAGTGAGACACAAAAATATCTTAGTACACATAAAAATGAAAATATGACCTATTGGAAAAATTATGTTTCTCAAATAGAGGATAACTTAGATTTAAGCAATTTGTTATCTGATAATGCAAAAGCCCAAAATTTTTCTTGCACTGAATATAACTTTATTCAACTTCCGATGGAAAGTTCCTTTTCCATTGAAGGCGAAATGTATCTTTCCTTAAAGCAAATATGTCAAAATCATTCAGTTAATTTAAATGCCTTACTGCAATTTGCTTGGCATAAGGTGCTCAGTATTTATTCCAACAGCTCTCAAACTACAGTTGGAACAACAGTATCAGGGAGAAACCTGCCTGTTGATGGAATCGAAAACTCGGTCGGTCTTTTTATTAATACATTACCTCTTATTGTCCAACACGATACTAATAATAATAAAAAAGTAATAGATTGTATTAAAGAAATTCAAGAGCAAATTAATGAGATAAATACGAGAAGTAACATTAATCTTACTGACATCCAAAAAAATGGGAAAAGACTTTTCGAAAGCATTTTTGTTTTTGAAAATTATCCAAATATGATTCCTAAGGAGTTTGAGAATAGAATTAGGATTCAAGTAAGAATGCAAGATATTTTTGAAAAACTTGATTATCCTTTGAGCGTAATTGCATATGAGCGAGGTTTATCACTTTGCTTTAAGGTTAAATATGCAGGTGAATTATTTAGTGCATCAATTATAGAAAACTTATTATCTGTAGTGAAAGAAATATTAGTTCAGATTTCTAATACTCCAAATATTGAAATAAAATCTCTTTGCTATTTAAATAGTGATCAGTATAAGAAAATAATAGATACTTGGAATTGTAACTTAAATTATATTTCAAATAACAAAACAATTATTCAAATATTTGAAGAAAAATCTTCTGAATTTAAAGAAAATATAGCACTAGTTTATAAAGATAAAAAAATAAATTATAAAACTCTTAATGAGAAGGCAAATCAATTAGCTCATTTTTTAAAAATGAACCATGAAATAAATGAGAGCCCTTTCATTGCTTTTTGTCTAAATCGCAGTGAACAAATGATAATTGCTATTTTAGCTATTTTAAAACTTGGTAAAGCCTATATCCCAATTGAACCAAATCTTCCAATCGATCGCATTCAATATATTTTAAAGGATGCTAAGCCCAGTGTTGTGCTTTTAGATGAAGAAAATAATACCCGTATCGAAAGTATTTATCCGACAAAAACGATCCCTATAAATTCAAAAAATATAGTTTCACAAGTTTTAAAACAAGAAAAAGGCAATTTATCTGAAAATTTATGCAGAAATAATTTGGCTTATGTTATTTATACTTCCGGCACCACAGGGATGCCAAAGGGAGTAATGATGGGTCACGAGAGTTGTGTAATTCGTATTTTATATATGATAAAACAAAATGAAATGACTCAATATGACTCATTTCTATTTAAAACTAATATTATTTTTGATGTTTCATTTTCAGATATTTTTTGTACTTTAATATCTGGTGCAAAACTCTTTATTACTGAAAATGTTTTCAATATAAATGAGCTAGAAAAATCTATTAAAGAAAATAATATAAGCATTTGTCACTTCGTTCCATCACAGTTTAAAATATTTTCTGAGGAAGTAAATTTAAATGAATTAAAGTCTTTAAATAAAATAATGTTCAGCGGAGAATCTCTTGAACCTAAATTAATAAACCAATTTCTGAAAAATGATAAAATATTTTTAAATTACTATGGTCCAACCGAAACAGGTGAAGTGACACTTAAAAAATATTCAATAAATAATTCTAAGTTAATGCTTAATTCAAGTAGATCATTCATTGGTAAAGCATTTGAACAATCTAAAATGTATGTTTTAGATAAAAATTTAAAAGCAATGCCTATTCAAGCTGTAGGAGAACTTCATGTCGGTGGGATAAGCATCGCTCAAGGTTATTTGAATAGACAACAATTGAATATAGAAAAATTTATAGATAATCCTTTCCAAAGTGAAGAGGATAAAAAAATTAATAACATTGAGAAAATTTATAAGACAGGTGACTTAGTTCGTTGGCTAGAAAATGGTGAGCTAGAATATATGGGGCGCAATGACAATCAAGTCAAAATTCGAGGCTACCGTATAGAACTTGGCGAGATTGAAAATACTCTTGTTGGATTTCAAGGCATCAAGCAGACCGTAGCTATAGCAAAGGAATTTAGAAATACAGATAATTCATCTAATCAAAACAAAATTATCGTATGTTACTATCTTTCAAAAAATAAGCTTAATGAAGAAGAAATTATTCATTATCTATCTTCAAAGCTTCCTGATTACATGATACCAAGCTCTTTTATTCATTTGGAAGACCTGCCACTGACTGTTAATGGCAAACTTAATCACAAAGCCCTGCCTGAACCTGAATTTCAAGAGAAAAATAATTATATAGCTCCACGAAATGAATTTGAAAAAAATATTTGCTCTATCTGGGAAAATATTTTGTCGCTGAAAGAGGGAACAGTTGGAATTCAAAATGATTTTTTTAGTTTGGGTGGCAATAGCATTTCTGCAATTAAACTTGTGAATCAAATGAACAAAAAACTAGATATTAATATCTCTTTACAAGATGTACTAGAATTTAAAAATATTAATAATATATTAAAAAATTCAGGATACAATAAAGCAAAAAAGGTTGAGATAAAAAAACAAAATAATGTTAATATTGAAGAGCAACGTCTTTCATTTGCTCAAGAACGTCTGTGGTTTATTGAAAAATTAAGCGAAGGCATGAATAGCTATAATGTTCCAATGCTGTACCAACTTAACTCTAATATAAATTTAGATTCGTTAAGTCGTTCTTTACAAGAAGTTATTTCAAGGCACGAAATTTTAAGAACAGTGATTAAAGAGACTTCTCAAGGCATAGCTTATCAATATCCCCTGACAGAAGGTGAGTATTTATTTCAAATCTATAAATTTGAATGTAAATCAAAAGAAGAATTTAAAAGTATCTTAAAAAAAGAGATGAATCATATTTATGATCTAAGCCAAGAAATTCCAATTCGAATTTTCTTATATACAATAACCGATAATAGTGGTAGCCAAGATCACTATTTAAATATTATTATTCATCATATTGCATTTGATGGATGGTCTGTTGAAATCTTTCTAAGGGAACTTACAACTTTATACCAGTACTATGAAAACAAAATAGATATTCAAAATTTAAAAGAGAAAATACCACAGCTAAGTATTCAATATAAGGATTTTTCATATTGGCAGAAAGATTATCTTAAAAACAATATTCTAAAAATGCAGCTTGAATATTGGAAAAATAAATTCATAGGTTATGAAACTTTGGATCTTCATACCGATAAACAAAGACCACTCCAAGTGAGTTATGAAGGTAAAAATGTTTATTTTGAAATTGACCATGCTTTATCAAATGAATTAAAAACTCTTGCAAAAAAACTAGATGTATCTCTTTATAGTCTTTTCCTTTCAGCCTATTATTTAATGCTAAGTTGTTTTAGCGGACAAAAGGATATTATCGTAGGCTCGCCTATTTCAAATCGCCATTACGATCAGATATCAGATTTAATAGGGTTCTTTGTCAATACCATTGCTTTACGTGTAGTCATTGAGCCAGAAATAAGCCTGATAGATTTTATTAGAAGAATAGGAAATGAAGTTGTTGAAGCACAAAGAAATCAGGATTTGCCATTTGAAAAACTAGTCGAAGAAATTTTACCAACACGAGATCAAAGTAAGCATCCTTTATTCCAAGTGTTATTTAGTATGCAGACTTTAAATGCAAAACAAGTTAAAAAATTTGAATCTGATTTATTTTGTAATAAACAAGAATGTAACCATATATTAAATAGTTTATACAGTCCTGCAAAATTTGATCTGAGTCTCTTTATTGATGATAATATAGATAGTTTTTTAGTATGTTTTAACTATTCCACAAAGCTATTTCATGAAGAAACAATAAATAATTACTTGGCAGTATATAATAAAATATTACAAGAATTCTGTTTATTAAATAACAATAATTTGAATAAAGAATTTTGTTTAAATCAAATAAATTATTTGCCCAATGAACATTTTGAAAAAATATCCTCTGCTTGGAAAACACCCGCTGTATTTTATCAAAAAAACAAAACGATTTCTCAAATATTTGAAGAACAAGTGGAAAGAACACCTTTTCATATTGCTCTTGTAAGTGACAAAAATAAACTTACATATAGAGAGCTAAACCAAAGAGCTAATCAGTTAGCAAATTATTTAAGAGAAAACTTTATAATACAAGCTGATACATTTGTTGCTCTTTGTTTAGGACGAAATGAACATATGTTAATCGGCATTCTAGCTGTTTTAAAAGCAGGGGGAGCCTATGTTCCAATTGATCCTGAATTTCCGAAGGAAAGAATAGAATATATTCTTCAAGACACAAAAGCAAAAGTGCTACTCGCAAATGATATATATAAAAATATGCTGATAAATGACAAAATAAGCTTGAATAATGAGATTAATAGTTCTTTGCATGATTTAAAAATTGTTTTTGTAGATTCTAAGAAAACGGAACAAGACATATTTTTACAAAAGAATGATAATTTTAACTCACAAGCAACAAGTCATGATCTTGCCTATATTATTTACACATCAGGAACAACAGGCAAGCCAAAAGGCGTTTTGGTTGAACACAATAGTGTTGTGAATCTTATAGAAAGCCAAAGAAAATTTATTTCTCACGAATTTGGTAATAGATTGATTAATTGTTTGTCATTTGCAAACTATGTCTTTGATGCCCATGTATGGGAATTAAGTGCAAGTATTTTTCATGGGCATTGTTTGTTTATTTCAAATAATGATACTCGTAAAGATATTTATTTATTATCAAATTATATCACTACTAATGAGATTCAAGTTGCAATGCTCCCTCCTTCTCTTTTAGATAAAGATAATTTGTTAGACTTAGAGTTGCTTCTCGTTGCTGGTGATAAAACAAATAAACAGATATTAAATGCTTACTTAAATAAAAACGTAAAAGTGGTGAATGCCTATGGACCAACAGAAACGACAGTAATTTGTTATACACACAAATACGAAAACTCTAATGAAGTAAATTGGGTTGGAACCCTTGTAGCAAATGACAGAGGGTACGTTTTAGATTCAAATTTAAATGTTTTGCCTATTGGAGCAGTTGGAGAACTTTATGTTGGTGGTGTAGGCGTCAGTCGTGGTTATTTAAATAGAGACGATTTAACTTTAGATAGATTTCTTAGCAATCCCTTTCAAACAAAAGAAGAAGAACTCGAAAGGTGTAATGCTCGCATATACAAAACAGGAGATTTAGTAAGATTATTACCCAATGGTGCTCTAGAATATTTAGGTCGTAATGACTCCCAAGTTAAAATTCGTGGTTTTCGAATTGAACTTGGAGAAATAGAAAGTGCTCTTTTGGGGATTCCAAATATCAAACAAGCTGTTGCTATAGCAAAAGAATTTGAACATAAGGGAAATTCTTTTAGTCACAATAAAACAATAGTTTGTTACTATGTTTCAGAAAATAAAATTTCTGAAGAAGAAATTAAGCATCACTTATCTGAAAAACTTCCAGAATATATGGTGCCAAGTTATTTTGTCCAACTTAGTGAATTACCTTTAAATGTAAACGGAAAACTCGATAAAAAGACTCTTCCTGATCCTGAATTCCAGAGAAATGAAAAATATCTTGAGCCAAGAAATGAACTGGAAAAAGGTATTTGTGCTATTTGGGAAGAAATTTTAGGTTTACCGACAAATTCTGTTGGTATTCAAGATAATTTCTTTAGTTTAGGTGGCGATAGTATTATGAGCATACAAGTTGTTGTTAATATGCGCAATAAAATGGGTGTCGATATTAGTGTAAAAGATATTTTTAAATGTAAAAATGTTTCTAAAATAGCAAATTTTATAGAAAGTAGTTCTAAAAATGGATTGCATACTAAAAAAAGTGAACAGGGAAAACTTTCTGGTTCTTTTCCTTTAATGCCAATTCAAAAGTGGTTCTTTTCTAATGACTTTATAAAGCCTGAGCATTGGAATCATTCATTTTTAATAAAAACTCCGGAAATTAATTTTGAAAAATTGAAGAAATCAATCCATAAACTGGTTGATCACCACGATGCTTTCAGGCTCCGTTACAAAAAATGCGAAAAAGAGTGGACTCAATATTATGATATCAATGCACCGTTAGTAGACATTAAATTCTTAGATATAAAAATAATTCAAGAGAAAGAAGGAAGCAAGGAATTTATTTCTAAATTGGATGATATTTTTACAAGTTGGCAAAATAATTTTTGTCTTGAAAAAGGCCCTCTTTATTCTTTTGCTTATATAAATGGTTTCGATGATAAAAGCGCAAGAATATTTGTTGCACTTCATCATTTGCTCGTAGATTCTGTAAGTTGGCGCATTATAACTGAAGATTTACAGTCATTGTATGAAGATAAAAATTTAGGAAAAAAAGGAACAAGTTACCGCCAATGGTATCAAAATATAGAAGGATATGCGGCATCACATCTCAGTGAACGAAATTATTGGGACGAAGTCCTGTCTAATTTTAAAGATATGTCTTTGACATTAGAAAAAAATATTAAAAACTTATTGTCACCAGAGGGAATCAAAAATAAAAAGGAAATAAATTTAAATCAAGAGCTAACACAAAAGTTGCTCACCGATTGTCATAAAATTTATAAAACTCAAATAAATGATATTTTACTATCTAGTTTCATCGGTGCCCTGAAAAAATTAACGGGTATCTCCACACATCACATTTTGCTTGAAGGACATGGTAGGGAAGAATTCGACAGTAGTTATGATGTAACAAAAACTGTTGGCTGGTTTACAACTATGTATCCAGCATGTTTTGAAGCAAATGAAGATCTTGGTAAACAAATTAACAATATAAAAGTAAATCTAAGAAAAATTCCGAATAAAGGAATTGGCTTTGGAGCATTGTATAATTATGATCCAAATAAATTGCCAAACATTAGCTTTAACTACCTTGGACAATTTAATAGCTCTCATTTAAAGCAGAAAAGTCAAAGCAATTGGCAAATCGTAAATGAATCAAGTGGTATTTCTATGTATTCACTTGATTTAAAAAATAACTATATAACAGCTAATGGCGGTATAATAGATGGTTGCCTTTCTTTTTTAATAGAAACACGTTTTAGTAAAGAATTTACAGAGAATTTGGCTTACTACTTTCAGGAGTCTTTGCAAGAAAGCATATCGCATTGCATTAATTTATCTCATTTAAATAATGTAGATACAAAATTGATGGATTATGATTATATAGAAAATGATAGTTATCAAGCTATAATTCAACTAAATAAATCCATACATAAACCTGAACTTTTTATGGTGCATCCTGCCAGAGCTGGTTGTGAAGTGTATGCTGAATTAGCAAGGACTATGAGTAATGATTTTCATTGTTACGGGGTTGATTATTTCAATATTCACCATGAAAATAAAATTGAAGATCTATATGTATTAGCCGAATATTATCTTAGTAAGATACAAAAAGTAATGGAAAAAAGTAAACAGAAAACATATCATTTATTCGGTTGGTCACTAGGTGGATATATTTCTCTCGAAATTGCAAGTATTTTAGAAAAAAGAGGAGAAAAAAATATATATGTTTATTTACTAGATTCATTTTGTTATGATAAATATATTATCGATAATAAACTTAGTTTAGATGTATTTATGGAATACGCAGAGCATGAATTTATAAAGAAAGACTTTGATAAAGTAGTTGAGAATTATGATATAGAAAATAAATTCTTAGATCAAAAAATAAGCTCAACTTTAAAATTTTCAAAAGTTCTCTTATTTAAAGCGATGAAAAATAAAGGAAATTCTGGAAATAGAAAATTAGATTTGTATTTAGAGTATTTATTAAATTTAAAAGAAAATAATATACCAAGCATTCTATCGAGTAGAAATCAATTTAAAATTGTTCATGCAAATTCAGCAACACATTTGTCAATTATACAAGAAGAAACATTTATTATTGATGAAATAAATAAATTCAATAGATAGTTAATTATTCAAAGAGAATATTTAACTATTTTTTAGACCTTTTAAAAAGATGTGGTGGGCACTCTTTCCATGCATCCTACTCTGAGTTCTTTATAAACAGTTAGTGGCAAGAACTTTTCAGTGAATATTCTCAGCTTAAACTCCTCTATAGATATGCAAAGTTCTTAAAATATTTTCTTATTTAGTGGTGTCAACTTTTTTTATAAATATTTGAAAACTATGGAATAAAATTCCACTAAAAATTATATGGGCAGCGTCGAATTAGTTATTTCAAATAAACTTGCTTTCATTCATTTGACACCTGCTTCAAAAGATCATGTGCTGAAATATTTGATATTATCAATATAAGCAATTTCAACGGTGGCGGTATCTAGGATGCTTCAAAAAATTTGTAAAGTCACTATTTTACTTATATTTCTTTCCTTTCAAATGGGGTTTTGTACAGAAATCACCTTAGTCGCCGATTCAAGTTTTACAGGCGAGGTAGAAGAAACTCCAGAACACACTTTAGGAGGATTAGGTGGGAGTATTATTGCAAATGCCTTAAAAGCAAAGAATATTAAAATTAACATCGAATGGCGTCCATGGACTCGCGCATACAAAGAAGCATTAGATAATATTGATAGTAAAACATTTATAATAGCTTTAACGAGAATTCCTGAAAGAGAAGAAAAATTTGTATGGGTCTCCAAAATTTATGGTGCTTATACAACATTTATTACTTTGAAAAATGGAAAAAGAATAAATTCAATACTCGAAGCGAAAAACTCAACAATCGGAGTACTCGCTTCATCTTCTTATAGTGCTATCCTTAAAAGACCTGAGAATGGACTTAATCTTGATAAAATTGAAGAAGTGCCTATAGATATCAGAAACTTTAAAAAACTCGTACATAAAAGAATTGATACATGGTTTACAATTGAGTTAGTTGCATATTATGCAATCAAAAATCTTGCTAAAGAGGAAAAATTAACAAAAAATGATTTTGTTATCGGAAATCGTGTATCTATCCAACAAAAATACATTGGAACGACTTCAAAAACCTCACCAGATTTAATTAACAAAGTGAGAGATGCATTAGAATCATATAAGCGTACAAGCGAATATAAGATTATAATTGAACGTATCTCTGAAAACTTTTAAAGTAATTTATAAATTTAATTATATTTAAGTTTAAATTTTTATATAATATATGTTTTAATAAAGTTAAAAATTAAACTAATTATCTTGAATACCCCATTTATTTTTGAGGTTATGTAATATACCATTCTCCTTTAATTCTAACAAACCGCTATGAACTTTCTCGAGAAGCTTAATCCCATAATTATTATTTATTTTTCCTTCTTTCTTTTTTGCAATTAAAAAAAGTATTTCTTTGGTTTTTGCCCAACTATTTCTAATTCTTCAAGCCCAGAAAAATCTAAAATTCCAGTTTTCTTTTGGATTGCAAAAAATTCCTTTTCCCCAAGTATAAAGTCGCATCGTTTTGCTCTTAACAATTTGAATAATTGTTGCTCATCTCTTGCATAAATTAAAATATTATTTTTAAAACTAAGGTCTGAATAGTTTCTAGCAAATCGACCACAATAAGTATATGCATCTAAATCTTTATTATTTCGAATAATTGGTTTGTGAGGGTATTTACTCTTATTATAATATAATACAGTATTCGTTGAAAAAATGCGTTCTGAATATAAATAATCTATTCGTCTTTCACTGTTTTCAGTCGCACCCAATACGATTTGATAAACTCCCTTTTTGGTTAAATCCAAACATCTATTCCAAGGCAAACCTTCAATAACGAGCTTAAAATTTTTTCGTTTAGCAATTTCTTCTATTAAATCAATTACAAAACCTTTACTCAAATTTGGCTCAGCAGGATCCGAATATGTAAAAGGCGGTCTATTCGCCACATCCCAACAAGCTAAAACCTCTCTTTCTGGAGCAGAAAATGCAGAGCAAGTTATACATAAAATATAAATTAATATCATATTCTTCAAAAATATCGTAAACATTTTTAGCCTTGTTACCTTTAAAATATCAAAATATTTAAGTATAAAATTAGATTTAAAATTCTTAATCTTTAAAAAGCTTTAAAATTTTATTGATGAATTAATAATTGACTCTTAATTATTAAAAGCATACTAAAAACCAGCTTCTTAAAGATATAAAATTTAAACCATACTTCTTATATATCGGCACCATAAAATTATATTAAACCTCACCGTCACTGAAAAGTCGTTAATTTTAATCTAAATTTTATAATAAGACAATTTTCTTAAATTAAATCAGCACAATTAAGTTTTAATAAAGCAAACCGTGATTTCTTTGAAAAATTATTTATAACTAAAGAAGAACAAGTTGTCTTTATTCTTTTTGTTCATTATTTTGACAGAATCGCAATAGACAAAATATCTTAAAAGTCCTTCAATTATATGGTTTATAAATTAAAATTTTTTAGAAGGAGATCTTATATGAAAATGAAACATAATTTATTATCCAAAATTTCCTATATTTTGACTATTTTATCTTTCCCGTTAATAGCAAATGCTTTTCAAATAAAAGGTGTAGGGGATAAATGTCTTGATGTACCATATGGCTATACTTTTAATGGAAACCAAATACAAATGTGGGATTGTAACGGTAGCCCAAGTCAAAATTGGGAATTTATCGATGGCCATATTGTAGGTATTGGTGGAAAGTGCCTAGATGTTCCTTATGGTTATACTTTTAATGGAAATCGCATTCAACTTTGGGACTGCGTTGATGCTCAGAACCAAAAATGGGGGTTAAAAAATGGCCATATTGTAGGTGTGGGAGGTAAATGCCTTGATATTCCATATGCCTATACTTTTAATGGCATTTATATACAACTTTGGGATTGTAATAATAATATTCAACAATTGTGGAGTATTGCATGGTAAAATGAAACTAATTTTTACAATTAAACCTTCTTTCTAATGGACTCACTGATAAATTATTTGTTTAGTATTTGACATAGTGATCCAGCTAAGCATTTTTCATATTACTCAATTGACTATCCGCACTCTATCACCATTAAGCAAAATATCAGTAACGTTAAAGAGATTTTTTAAAATAAATTTATAAAAATTTGATAAATACACAAAATATATTTTTTTTTGACGATCCCCTTGCGCTCTCTTCTTGAATTTGAGAATCATTATCAATAAGGAATTTTAAAGTGGAAGAAAAAGAATGAATCAGACTCATCAAAATGAAAATGATATTTTGCTTACCGAGGGAAAAAGCAAGTGGCTTGTTATCCTTTTAGGTGTATTGACAGCATTTGATCCCTTAACAATCGATATGTATTTGCCTGCTTTTCAAGCTATTCAAAAAGATTTACACACTCACATCTCTTTTGTTGAATTATCTGTTTCTACATTTTTCATAGGGATGGCTATAGGCCAACTTATTTACGGACCTTTATCTGATAGGTTTGGAAGGAAAAAGCCATTGCTTGGAGGAATGTATCTTTATCTCTTAGCTTCATTTGGGTGTGCATTATCTGAAAATATCTATCTGTTTATCATCTGTAGAATTCTTCAAGCTTTTGGAGGATCTGCCAGTATGGTGATAAGCAGGGCTGTCGTTCGTGATCTATTTGATAAAAAGCATGTTGCAATTTTTTTATCAAATATAGCCTTAGTTTTAGGAATTGCTCCCATTATAGCCCCATCAATTGGCGCATTTTTAAATTCGATTTTTGGCTGGAGGTCTATATTTTATACCTTAGCTATATTAAATTTAATTTGTATTTGTATAGTTACCTTTTTTCTTCCAGAGACAAACTCAACAAAACATGAAAATATAAAATTAAGTTTAGTAATTAACTCGTATAAAATGTTACTTAAAGATAAACACTTCATTGGTTATCTTATTCCTGATATAGCAATAAGAGCAGGAATGTTTGCATATATAGCAGGATCACCATTTGTCTTTATTGAACTTTTTAAAATGACACCGCAGCAATACGGGTTAGTTTTTGGAATGAATGGATTGGGAATATTAATAGCTTCACAAGTTAATAAAAAACTTCTTATTAAATGGAATGCAGAAACAATTTGTACTAAATCTGTCAAAGTTTCTTTCATAGCTGCTTCTCTAATTTTGGCCTTTTCTTTTAATATAAATTTAGTATTTCCTTTTCTTATATCATTATTTATTTTTATAAGTATGTTGAATTTAATTAGCCCTAATTCAATAGCGATTGCTTTGTCTCCTTATGGACATCAAGCTGGAACAGCTTCAGCATTATATGGAAGCTTGCAGTGGAGTATGGCTTTTTTCTCATCCCTATTAGTTAGCTACTTTCATAATGGAACAGCGTTACCAATGTCGAGTGCTATATTTTTCTGTGGTGTTATTTCTCTAATAGGCTATGTTTTATTAATAAAACCACAATTGAATCTAAAAAAATCGAACACAAGTTAACTTATATTTATTCTTTAAATTTAAAAATTTTTAATTACATTTATTTAATTTATTATATAAATTGGGGGCTATTTATGCAAAATTACGCTTATATTGAATCTAACTTAGAATCGAATATTTATTTTAATAACAATTTAGTGCCTGGCAGAGGAATTGAATTTTCTACTGAATTAGACGTACCTTCTCCATACTATTTCGGATATAAAATAGAGAATATTTTGTTGAAAAATTTAGAAAAATTTGAATTTGATAAATTATTCTTTTTAACTGAAGAGTCTGTTTTTAAGATCTATGGAGAGTCGTTATATAAAAAAATAAAAAATAAGTTTCCAAATACATTTTTGAATATACTCCTTGCTGGAGAACAAAATAAATATTTTAAAAATCTTGAAGAACTATGTGAGCTATTGATTGAACAAAATATTTCAAAAAAATCCATTTTAATCGGTTTTGGAGGTGGTGGTGTCGGCAACTTAGTTGGCCTAACTGCGGGACTGATTTATAGAGGCATAAGGTTTATTGAAATTCCTACAACATTTACTGGGCAAACTGACAGTACTTTAAGCAATAAGCAAGCTGTCAATGGCAAGAGAGGAAAAAACCATTTTGGCCTCTATCATTCACCTATTTTCATAATTGGAGATACATATTATCTTCATACTGAACCTAAAAACGCCAGAAGAGCAGGTATTATTGAAGGAATCAAAAATGGTCTGATATCAGATAAGTGTTTTTTTGAATATTTATATGAAAATTTAGCATTTTATAATGCAGAAAATGCATTTAAGAATAACGATCTCGCGTTAAAAATAATTCAATCTAAACTTGAAATATTGAGGAAAGACCCATCTGAAAAGCATTATGGAATCATATTAGAATATGGACATACTTTTGGACACGCTCTTGAATGGCTCATGAAAGGTAAAATTTTGCATGGAGATGCTGTTTCTTTTGGTATGAGAATAGCAGCTGAATTATCGAATGAGATTGGTTTACTTTCAAAAGAAGAGGTCAATTTGCATTATGATATAATTGAGAATAAGTTAGGATATAAAGATCCCTTTCCAGCTGAAATTTCTTCTGATATGCTGATTGAAGCAATGATTAATGATAATAAAAAAACAGGTAGAGAATTGCGATTTGTTTTACTCGAAAAAATTGGAAAATGCTATAACCCTGAAGGTGACTACCTTGTGACTGTAGATCTAAACATAGTAAAAAAAGTTTTAGATAATTATATTTTAAAAAATAAAATTCAATAAAATAATACAATATATTTAATAAAGAGAAAAATATGTATTCTGTTTTAAATATCACAAAAGACTATGATGCAGACAATAGCAAAATGAGTTCAACAATTGGTCATGAAGAAGAAGATTTTTTGCAGTCTTGTAAATTTGCGTACAAATATGAATACATGGGAATTAATGTAGATTTAGAACAGCCAAAATATTCTATTTATGAAATGAAAAGCATTTTAAATGATTTTGGCTTAATTCCTACATCTTTTCATTTTACTGTTAAATTAACAGGGACTGATAATGAGTTTTACAATAGTTTAAAAAAATTCTCGATTCAATCTGAAAATGCTGCAAAAATAGGATGTAAAATTGCATTAAATTATCTTCCTCCATTTTCAAATAATTTAAATTTTGATTCCTTATTTAAGTTATATGTAAAAAGGTTGAATCTGGTTAAAAATATTTTAATTAATAATGATATAAAGATTGCTTTTGAATTTATTGGACCTACTGAAACACGAGTACATACAAAATATGATTTTATTCATACAATTGATGGTGTGAGATGTTTAATAAGTGCCGCTGATCTATATCAAAATGCTGGTTTTAAACTAGATGTACATCATTGGCAGCATAGCGGAGCCTCGCTTTTAGATCTGCAGCATTTGGACTTAGAAAATATTATATATTTAGAGTTAAATGATGGATTGACAGGATATAATCAATTTACAATTCCAGAGTTTAAAAGAACTTTGCCATTAAAAACTGGTGTTAACGATGTTAAAGGATTTTTAATGACTTTATATAATAAAGGCTATAGAGGTCCTGTTGCTATCGAACCTTGGAATGACGAGTTGGCATCAATGAGCATGGAAGAGGCAATAAAACAATCAAAGAAGTCTCTTAATGAATGCTTTAAATTAATTAACTTATAAATATTTTCCTGAACTCCTAAAACATTTACTTATGACTATAAAAAGTTTATGAGCTAGTCTGGAAGCCTAAGTCAGATTATGACTTAGGATGGATGTTGAAGAAAAGAAATTCTTATTTTTTGGACTGGCAAAATTTAAAAAAGTAACAGTTATACAACAGCTCATTTTAACCCTACAAGCACTTAAGGATATAAACATGAATAATGAAAATGGTAATCCTATTATTAGCGTAGCTTTTCAAGTGATACCAAAAGTCTCAGGTAGCCTAAATGCTTATGATATTGTGGATAAAGCAATTAAGATTGTTCAAGACTCAGGCGTAAAGTTCGAAGTGGGACCAATGGAAACTACTATGGAAGGTCAGCAAGATGAGTTATTTAATATTGTTAAACAAGCTCAAGACGAGTGTATTAAAAATGGAGCACTTGAAGTTATGACTTTTGTTAAAATACATTATCGACCTTCAGGTGTAACTATTTCTGAAAAAGTTTCTAAATACCGTTAATTTAAATAAATATTTTTTTATCTGTGTTGAATCTCTTTCAGGTTCAATAAAATGCTAATAATCGATTATAAAATTAAACAATAAATTAATATATTGATAATATTTTTTTGAAAGCGTAATTTTCAACTAAAGATTATTTTATTCTATGATAAAATTAATTATTCTTATTATAGATATATTTTTTATCAAATTTTTTTTATTTTTTTTCATACAATCATCACTATAAATACTCTTATATTTTAAAAAATCTACACTTTCCTATTATATAAAAAATAATTTACTATAGTTTCTTTGACTTTAGAAAAGCATTAGATAAAAATGAAAAAATAATTTTAAGATTTAGATCTTATATTAATTCGGAGGGTTTTTATGTTCAAAATAATTATAAATAATTTAATTATTTCTTTTTCAATTTTATTATATTCTAATACCTTATTTGCAGCTTCTAAAACAAAATATTTATATATAAACAATTTTTCTAATACAAATATTTTTAATTTACTAACAGAAAATGTTGATAATTCTGATTGGGATGGTGTATCTCGACCAGACAAAAATATAAATGGAAAATCATTGGCTTCGGGTCAGAAATTATCTGAACGGGAAGAAATTAACACTTATAAAAATACACATTGTTTTAATTTGAATATACATATGAAAGATGAGATTCCTAATATAAGAGTTTGTTTGGATTCAGATTGGACAAACCAAAACTGGCGAACCTTGTATATTGGAAATAAATATGATGTTGTGAGTTATGGCCAAACAAATGATGTGTATATAGATGTTATAAACCATGTCGATTTGCAAAATTGGACAACTAACTTGCCAGATAGTATGCCAATAGCAAAAATGAGTATCCCTGGGACACATGATTCCGGTACATGGCATTATAATAATTTCATAATGAATTCTTTTGTCAGGACACAGAGAACAAGTTCCACTTTTTTCGTTCAATTAGATGAAGGGATCCGCTTTTTTGATATTCGCGTAAAACCAGAGAAAGACTATGTATGGTCTTTGTATCATTCATCGTTTTATTTAGGCATTTCGTTCAATCAATTTTTGGACAATGTCAGTGAATGGTTAAATAAGCATCCATCAGAGACGCTGTTTGTCAGTATAAAAGAAGATCAAAGCAATACTGGAGCTCCTTCTAATAATGATATTTTATCAAAATATATAAATGATTATGCCAATAAAATTAAATGGCTGCTTGATGTAAATGATTCTACTACTCTTGCTCATGCTCGTGGAAGATTAATACTGCTCAATCGCTTTAATGAAACACCAGGCGTTAATTTGAAAGCTTGGCCAGACGATGTTGCCAACGGTACTTTTACAGCAAATAACTTTACAGTTTGGTTGCAAGATTCCTATACTTCTGGTGGCAGTGACAAATCTGCTGCAATTTTAAGATTTATGTACAATCATTTTAAATCTCCGAATACCGAACTAAAATTTAATTTTATGTCTTCATCAACTTCATCCTGCTTCTATAAACCCAAAGAATGCAAAAATAGTTTCATGCCTCATGTTAATTATGCAATAAATCAAAACTCAGAAACTTCATCCGGAAGTAACGGAAATATAAAATACTTTCCAAATGGAGTTATTCCGATGGATTTTTATGATGTGGAATTATCCCGTTTTATTGCTGCAATGAATCAATTTAGTCTTTAGTTTAATTCCATCTATTTTGAAAGATGATCGTAAGAACTTTTTTTGCTGAAAAAATGTCAAGTTGAAATGGGAGTTACAAATAAATTGCAAAGTTATTATTACGTTAAATAAAGCAAATGTATCATAAAAAAAATATATTTATATTTCTTGGAAGAATTTTGGCAACTTCTTCTGCATGATTTTCATACAAAAAAATGTGCATTGGAGAACAAGAATGACTTTTAGAAATATTTTGAATTAAAAAGATACAAGAAAGAATTTGCAGAAACTAGACCCATCTAAAGTCCTGAAGAGGAAATCACTGCTAACTCTTTTTTATTAAAGATCAATTCTCCTCAATTTGAGATAAGAACAAATAGTAAAATTTTTTAGTAGATTTTTTTTGTACTTTATCAATAATAGAAATTCTTTCGCTTGTGGGTAGCCACAGGGAGCATTTTTTAACAAAGGAGAAGAACTTATGATTCAATGCATAAAAATTACCTTATACTTATTCATTACTTTTTTTTCACAATTTATTCACTCTCAAGAAGTTGTTAAAAATGATTTGAAATCATCGGAGTTTAATTTTGATATTACTAAATATTTAGGCACTTGGTATGAACAAGTTCGGTTACCAACATCCTTTCAAAAAAAATGCGACTCTTCTTCAGCACAATACACTTTAAATAATGATGGTACAATTAAAGTACTAAACATATGCAACAGAATAGATGGAAGCAGTAACGAAATTATTGGAAAAGCAAAAATTGATTCTAAAGATCCTAGTGGTCGAAATTTAATTGTTAGTTTTAATTTTATTACAGATATTATTAATTTTTTTAAAGGAGTGAACTATTCAATATATTATATTGATAACTCTTATAAATATGCAATAGTTGGCACCCCACAAAAAGACATGTTGTGGATTTTAACAAGAGAAAAAACGATTCCTTCTGAGGCATTGGAAAAACTCATAAATTCAGCTAAAGAATTTGGCTTTGATATTTCTAAGATCATATACGATAAACGCTAGTTTCGTAGTTTTTATTTTATAGAAATTACCTCTAACGCTGAAATTAAATTAATAATGAACAGCGATTATGGAGAAATACTTGGTAACCATCCAGCTTGATTGCCCTAATAGCTAGAAATTCTATGGGCAAATTATTGGCTGAAAAAACCAAAAACAAAGAAAAATGAATTCATATCAAATGTAAATATAATACATGCGGAGCGGACTCTCTGTATGTGAGACTTGCCGATAAAAAAAATTGCCCTCTTGTAACCTGTGATAAAGAGCAGGCACAAAAACATTCTAAATTTATATAAATTTAATAAGGAATAATTATTTCTTTTTTGAACTGATAATGTAATTGTTACTTGATTTCATAAATTGAATAGAAAGAGCATTATTATTTTATTTAGATTCAGAAATTATGCTAAAAAGTAGTTTTCTACTATATTGAAGATCTTTATTAAGATAATTATTACTATGTATTTTTTTAATTAATATCTTACAATAAACTATTTTTAAGCTCACCTAAAGAATATATTCGCTCTATTCTTTATTTAGCAAAGTATCTATTTTATTTATTGACATATGAATTTTATGCTGCTATTAAGTAGCTTGATACAAAAATATTAATGTAAAAAAATATTTGATTTCTGTTCATTAAAATCAGAAAAACAGTAATTTATTCGAAGAAGATCTTTAACATATGCTTAGGAAAGATTTCTCAATCCGATTGAGAAATCTTTCTAAAATATAAATGTTTTAGAATTTATAAAAACTTATTTTTCTTGATAGGAGATAAAAAATGAAATTTATGACTTTTCAATTAAATAACATTAATAGAGTACTCATAGTCCCTATTTTATGTGGAACGGCTATTCAAGCTTATGCAGATGATTGTTCACAAAGCTTTCCTACCACTCATAACTATTGTGGATATACAAACACATGCACGATCCAACCAGGTGAAGAAAAGCATTGTGACAATGGAAGTAATGGCAACCATAGCTATTGGTATACCATGAGCCCATTTTCTCATGATACAGGTTACTTCCTAGTTGGAGCAGGTGTTTTAAAACCAGTACCAAAAATGGTTTTTACCTCAACAAGCCCTATTTTTAACGGCACAGTTCACGTTAAAAGCACTTTATCAAATGGTATTGGAGGAGAATGGACTTCATCAGAAGCAGATATGTCAAACGCGGCAGTTACCACCTTAGCAGAAGGAGGTAATTATAATTATCGATATAATATCTACATTAAAAACAATTCATACCAAACAGTTACTATAAAGTACAATGTTTGTGCTCATTTTTATGGAGACGAAGGACCAGCAAACGGAATCTACTGTGGCAATTTGCCTCCTCCTCCTCCATCAAAATTTAATGAATGGAAAGATGCTCCAGACAATGTAGCAAATAAAGATGATATATATGTATATCAAAACCCTTACACTCGAACTGTTGACTATTTTAAAGCTAAACATAATGGAGAGTATTGGTACTTTCCTTCGGATCAAACTGATAATGATGATTGGATATATTTAGGACATATTGATCCCACTTTTTGTATCATTGCAGGGCACTGCTAACTGGTTAATACGGGAAAACCATCTACTTGGGGAAGTGAAGAGCAATAAATTATTCTTTCAAAGAAAAACATACGTTGTACTCTGTGACAGTTAGGAAGCCTTTATACATTCAAAGTAAATAGTGAAAATAGAAACCCTGTAATTAAATTCCTGGTTTTTTTTAATTCATAGTTACTTTAAAGTTAAGATGAAGTCCGTCATTGAGTTTAAGACTGAGAGCAAAAGGTTATCGAGAAGCCTACAAAAGTTAAAAGAAAGACTTGGATTTATTAAGCACATACCTCTAGCCTCGCAAGCTAGGGAGTAGTCATTAATATCCTGCCAATCTCTAAAATTTCTGTTACCTTTTGCAAAAGTGGAAGAGACGGTTTTGTTTCAATCACTCTTGAAATTAAAGGAACAATTTCATACTGCACAAAAATTGAGATCACATGCGAGCACAGGGAAAATTGGCAGAATAATTTTTAGAAGGACATTCACCTATGACATTAGAAAATATTTTAGAGCTCTTTCTTAAAAGCCTGCAAACGAAAGGTGCATCTTCCCAAACACTAAGAGCGTATAAACTCGATCTATTAGATTACTTAAAACATTTAAATGAAAACGAGTTCTCAGAGGAAGCAACTCCTCTCTAAAGTCTGCTTGTCGACGCCACAAGTATTCAGGAAGTTTTAATAGAGCAATATTTGAACTTTTGGTTTATATAATTATATCAAAATTAATGTTTCTAATATATGATTTCTTGCTTGTTTTTGAATCGTAAAAGCATCAAGAATTAAATTTGATGCTTTAAAAGAGGACATTGGATTGGAGAGTAAAAATTGGTTATAGGACTCTGGAACATCTCTCATGAAGTATTTAAATGAAGTTAAAGAATTATGATGTCTTCCATTAACGTTGCCTAAACTAGATATTTTTTCCAAGATTTTCATTCTTTATATAAGGCTTTATGACAAAATTCATCCCATTTTACGTTTAAACTATCTATTGTATTAACTAAATCACGACATTTACGGTATTTCTTTCCAATGTTGTGATAAGGATAGAAAGGAGCCCAAGATGCTGAAGATCCTAAATGCATTGATGATGGTGGATATCCTGTTCCATACAAAGAAAAAAGATAAGGCTGGTTAACTAACTCACTTGGAGGCTAAACCAATAGACTATGAATTGTAACTAATATTGCAAAATGAAACGCCTGTATGTTCACTAGTCTAAAGGAAATTGAAAAATGAAAATCAAAAATTTTTAACATTATCTTGAAACAAGAATAAGTCCTGAAGAAATAAAAGAAATTGAAGTTCAAGCATTAAAATCATTACAAAACGTTATAGCACAAGCTTTGAATAATTACATGAATCAAAAAAATATAGGATTTGATGAACTCGGTAAGCGGTAAGAATTCGTACAGAATCGGGCCACTTTAAAAAAATGCGTATAAAATAGGCGTTCTAATAATTTTTATAGCTAAAAAATATTAGAACTTAAATATATTAGGTTTATTAGGATTAATCATTGGATTTGTCCAATTAATTAAATAACCTTTATATCCTAAATATTTTAATAGAATTTTATTAACAAGATTATACATCATTTTTTCATTAAAAAAACATTCGTTAATATTGTCAGATTTTTTAACTTTTTTGTCATCAAGACGAAGATATTCATTCCCATGTAAATAATCATTTCTTGTTGCAATACATTTTTGTTCTTCTTTAGAAAGATCTATACCATATAATTCAAATGGTTTATTAAGTTTTTCTTTATTAGTAGGACTATTTAAATTATCAATTCTATTTTTTATTATTCTTTTATTTTCATTAGATATTTCAAATTCATCTAATTTATTTATGAGTGTTTCTTTTAATTTTATCCATATCATTTTATCATTAATGACTTTTTTATAATTATTCTCATTACTTTCCTTGATGATATCAGTAATAATTTCTAAAGAAACTGACAGTAAAGAGCCCCTAACATCTATTGCAGATTGTTCACTCATAGCTAATAGTATGTATTCGATTGCGTACAAGATCCTAATATTAGATAAAATTTTATTAAAGCACCCACTAATTACTTTTGAATCTAATGGACATATAATTTCAGAATTTTCATTTTCTTCTCTTATTAAGCTTATTGGTACTGGATGAAAATTGGAATCTAACTCTTTACTTCCTCTTATGAAAATTTGTTTTAAAATGTTATTTTTGTGGTCACTTATTGTAATAAAATAATTTGACATAGATAAACAGCCTGTCAAATATGACAAAAAAACTTTTAATTTACTAGCTACATCTAAAAACATATCAACATTATCGGTATTATATTTCGATTCAAATATTAATATTTTTTCTTGATTTAATTTAATTAATTCTATTTCTGGATTATGATCAATTACTATATTTGAGTAACTAGACCTTAGATAATGATAGTAATTATTTGTTCTAATATGTAAGTCGTCAGGTAAATAAAAATCTTTTTTATATGAAATATATTTCCTAAGTATAAAATTATTTAAAGCGTTATATTCTTCATTCTTGTAATTTTTAATTACTATTTTTAATGCTAGTCCTGAAATATGATAATTTATTTTGTCACTTTTAAATTCTGTATTAACTATTATATTGTACAAATTCTTAATAATTAATAAATTTTCCCCAGATTTTATTGTAATCAAATCTGGTAATCTATCAAATTTAACAATTTCTGATTTACTTTTTATTTCTTGAGAAAACTCTGATTTCCACACTAAATCATCGGTAAAGTAAAACTTCCATCCTTTTAATATAGAATCTTCAGCAACACCTGAAAACTCTGATAATTTCTTAATTCCATTTAAATATAATTCTAAATCAATTTTTTTAATCGAAGATTTTTCAAGAAAATCATAATCTGCATTAATCATCAATTTTTCCTAATTTCTCTTATTAAATTATTTCAAGAAAAACTAAAAAATCAGTTATATTACTGAATTTTTAGATTCTAGTTTGTCTGAGTAAAAATTGTCGTATCAATTCCATATTTTTCAAAAATATGATTAAGATGATTCTGAATATTTTTTTCCAGCTCTGTTTTTCCTGGAATTGAATTTTTGTAAAAAACAGTTCTGAATCCACGAACATCAAATGGCAATACCGATGAAATGTCATTATCACATAAAACTATTGTTTCTTTTTTAAGTGCATGTGCATACCCAAGTTCATAAAATACGTTGGGATTAGATTCAGAAATTTCAGCAATAATTATTTCTGATGTATTTATTTGATTTTTTATATCATCAATAATATAATTATTACTAAAAATTTCATCAGAACGAGTAATATTAATATCTTTAGCTTTAAATATTGGTTTAATTACGTCAGCATATATTCTATCATATGGATCTCCAAACTTCATAATACAAAAAGCCCTGATTTTATTGTTTATAACTTTATATTCTTCTAATATGATATCACTATTAGAACCTAAAGTTAAACCACAGTTTGAACTCAGTGTTTCAAAATTTATATTTGCAGAACACATAGCTATATTATCAATATAAAACTCTACATTAGATCCTTTTCTCAAAATTTTTAATAATATATTTTTATTATATTTAGGATTATATGAATATGAAGAAGAAATTGTTTCGAATTCATACTTCTCACCTTTCTTAAAAAATTTTCTAATTTGATGACCGAAAGTTTTTATTGCACATGAATAAAAAGATCCGTCTTGTATATTACAAGAAAACGTGATATCTAAAAAAAAACTTTCTGGAATGTCATTTGGAAAGATTACATTGCACGAAATTTCACCAGATATAAACTTTTCATTAAAAATTAAATTAGAGCTATTTACAACTTCCTTATCGCTCCCAATTATTTTTTGTCCTGTATATCCTCCACGAAAAGTTATTTTACTTTCTTCTATTTCGGCATAATTACTTCCATTCATCACAATAAACTTGTTCATAGTAGATCCTTTTAATTATAATAAGTTAGATATAATATTGTTTTTATAATAAAAATAATTGTCTAATATTTTAAAAATTCTCCTTAAATTAATAAAATATTTATTCAATTAAATCCAGATGTTTGTATTATATCTTTTAAATTTGGTAAAATAAGTGAAATATTCCTAATGGACTTGTTTATACTGGAGTCATCTTTTAATGTATTCAAAGAATTTTTAAGTCTAATTATTTTATTGCATATGTCTTTTAAAGATTCATTTGTAAATTTAATAAGAAGTAAATTTTCAATCATCATGATAAAGTAATTTTTACACAATTCATGCTGCAATTTTATTGCTATTATCTCATTCTTAAAAGATAATAAAGCAATTAATGCTTGTTCTTCGTTAAATTTATTAATTAAGGATAGATAATATGGTTCTGCATTCCAAGCTTTTCCATTGCCGTTTGTTATATAACACTCAATAATTGTAGTTACATATTCATAATCAATATTTTTAATAGAATTTCCATTTTCTCCAACTAAAGCTAATAATTTTTTTGCAAAAATAGGTTCACTATAAAAATTATTTGAAGCTCTATGAGCATCTTTGAGCTCTGTAAGTGATAGAGAAACTTCAACAGATCTCATCCCTTCTGTAATAAAAGAAAGGCCATCTACAAGATCGAGAAAACGGCGAGCATAATCTTTTGACTCAATTTCACCACAGTTTGCAAATGATGCGTGTCTGCGACCAATCTGGTGTTTTGTCTCAATATCAATATATTGCCATAAACTTAATGCTAATAAGTTAATATTTTGTCTTGTTTCTTGTGAAGTATCTTCTCTAGTATATATTCCAAAAAATCCAAGCATTAACGTATTTGCCTCATGTCGATTTAAAGTATTAAAAAATAACGATATTTCAATCGCATCCTGATCTGATAAAGTTTTACTTCTGATATTTGATAAAAGTTTTTTTATTTTAATTTTACTATCTGTATATGGTAATTTAATTACTTCTATTATACATGTTTCAAGCCAAGAAATTAAATTTAAACCTGTTATAGTGCTATTGTTTGGATGAGCAGCACTTGTCCAATTTCTCATATATCTTATAAAATCAAGATGTTTATAACCAATTTCAGATATAATTTCTATATTTCTTGCACCTTGAATTAACTTATAATCATCTAATTTACAAAGGTCATCTTCAATTCTTAATGATTTTTTTTCATCTGAAGATAAATTAGCATTATCAAAAAAATAGCTGATATCATAATTAGAAATTCTTTTTCTAAGTTCAATAATTGTTTCATTCCATAAATAATTGAGTGCTGCATCAAATAATCCTGCAGCTACTGCAGCAAAAAATTTGGAGATATAATTTGATTCATGAATTATATCTTCCTTGAGATTAGATAATACTTCATTAGCATTTTTAAATACAATGAGTCTCTGATTTGCTGGGACAAATATATTATCTACAGGAAGTCCCATTCTTTTAATTACAGAAATAAATTCTTTTTCAAAATTGCTTAATGAAGAATTATAGTCATTATTTTTTTTATCAAAAATCAACAAATTGAAATTATTATTGGCACTCACTTTTATGAATCTCCTATTATTTTATTAATTGTTTTCCATTAATTTATATCGATAAAAACTTCTTTCTGAAATATTTAATAATTTACATATGCTAGATATAGATGTTTCATTTTTATTATATAAAGCAATAGCTGCTTTAATTTTATCTGGAGAAATCGCTTTCGGTCTTCCTCCTAATCTACCTCTTGAACGCGCAGCTTCAAGGCCAGCTTTTGTTCTTTCTTTGATGATATTGCGTTCTAGCTCTGCAAATGCACCTGTCACATGGAAAAAGAATTTTCCAGTTGGACTTGTTGTATCAATATTTTCTACAATGCTTTTGAAGCAAAGTTGTTTATTATTAAGTTCATTGACAAATGAGATTAAGCTAGAAAGAGTTCGGCCAAGACGATCTAATCTCCATACAACTAAAGTATCACCTGGTCGCATATAATTTATTGCATCATTTAAACCTTTTCTCTCAATTTTTGCTCCACTAGCAATATCTGAGAATATCTTTTCACATCCAGATTTAGTAAGTGCATCGTTTTGCAAATTGCAAGATTGATCTGCACTTGAAACTCTTGCATAACCAATGTGCATAAAAGTCTCCTAGATATTTTGCAAAATTTAAAATTATGTCATAACTCATTTATTGTGAGAGTTAATGGCAGAATGAATTTGGCATCTGTTTTGGCACAAAAATATCCGCGAAAAAGCATACTTACCCGATAATACATTTCTACTGCCAAAAACCAAGGTTTTTGTCAGGTATTTTGAGGTAACAAGCTGGAGATTTGTGCATAAATAATAGCATTGATTTCTCTGATTATAGAAAGGAACTTATTTCTGAAGAAGAGTCACTAAGAACGCTAGATGATTATGGAAAATTAATAGGATTTTCCTCAGATAAGAAACAATTTATTATAGATATTCAAAATAATTTAGAAAAATCAGCCAATTTTACTGATGAAACTTTTCAAGAAAATCCAGATTTTAAAATTCAAAATGGAGAACCTAAATTAAAGAAATATATTCCTATTGAAAAAGATAAAGCAAAACTAAAAGAATTAGAGAGCATGCTTGATAAAAAGATGCAAAAACATTCTATGTCATTATTAAATATATTAATTTCTGGAAATAATTTATTAAATTTAACAAAGTTCTTCGGGCCAAATAGTGGACATGCAGCAAAAATTAAAGATGAAGAAATGCGTTATATTTTAACGGTTTTTGCTTATGGAACGGGTCTTGGCCCTACTCAAACAGCAAAAGCTGTTCCTGAAGTAAATAGAAGGAAAATTTCATTTTTGAATTTAAGGCATACTTCCGTTGATAAAATTGATAATTGTATTAGAAGTGTTATAAATATTTATAACAAATTTGATTTACCTAAACTTTGGGGAAATGGCTCAAGAGCTGCTGCTGATGGAACTCATTGGGATATGTATGATAATAATTTACTCTCCGAATATCATATAAGATATGGTCAGTTTGGAGGAATTGGATATTATCATGTTAGTGATACTTATATTGCATTATTTTCTCATTTCATATCTTGCGGTATGAGAGAAGGTATATTTATTTTAGACGGACTTTCTAAAAATAAATCAGATATCCAGCCTGATACAATCCATGGAGATTCTCACGCTCAAATGCTCACAGGATTTGGTTTATCGTATCTTCTAGGTATAAAATTAATGCCAAGAATAAAAAATTGGAAAGATTTAAATTTTTACAAACCATCTTCAAAAAAAATTTTTAAACATATAGATTCCTTGTTTACAAAAGAAAAAATTGATTGGGATTTAATTGGAAAATATTTATATGATATGATCAGGGTTGCTCAATCAATTAAGGCTGGAAAAATAAATCCATCAACAATATTAAAAAGATTAAACACTAGTTCTAGAAAAAATAAATTGTATTATGATTTTAGAGAATTAGGCAGAGTTATTCGAACAACTTATCTCCTCCATTATTTATCCGATCAAGATCTTAGAAGAATAGTCCAATCTTCAACTAACAAATGTGAATCTTTTAATAAATTTGTAAAATGGATTTATTTTGGTGAAGATATGATTACAAAGAACGACAGGGAAGAGCAATTGAGAGTTATAAAATATAACCATTTAATAGCCGTTGTTCTTACATTTTATAATGTATATGCAATAACAAAATCAGTTAAAGAGCTTACTTCCGAAGGTATCAAAGTTAATCCAACTCTTATTTCAAAAATTAATCCGTATCGAACTGGCCATGTAAGCAGATTTGGAGTTTATGAAATTCAGGATCGAAAACTAGATGATATTGACTTTGAACTAAAAGTTTGAATGATGTAAAATGGTTATTTGCATACGCATAATGCTTAAATATTGAGCTAAAAATTCAAAGTGGCCCGATTCTGTACGAATTCTTACCGCCTACCAATATCTAAAAAAACTAAATTAAGCAATAATATCAAATAATAAAAAACAACTATGGGTCTATTTGGATCAGATCCTTACCGCATATCAAATTAATTTATCCATCCATCTTTTTTCGAATCAAATCTTATTTGTGCGTCCCTACCCTTATTTTTGGGTACTTTTTTCATTTCAGTTTCATATTACTCAAATATTCCAATCTCACACACCATAATGCAGGTTATCATAAGTGAAATTGCTGAATGAGTTGTTTTAGTTATTTTATTAATTTTAATAATATTATTTTATAATAAATTAACTAATATTATATATAAATTTATTAATTTTATATGTGAGTTTTAAAAAAGACCCTGATTTTAGAAGTAGGAAGGTTCTCAGAAATTTTTAATTTAAAAAAATTTAATATTTTTATTTCAAATTTTATGCACTTAAAAAAATAAACGGACAATAAATGAAAATGCATTGGAAGAAAAAAATAAAAAGCAAGCTTTTGAGGCACTCAAAATCCCAACCTTCCCAATATTTGTTGGAATATTCTTCTTAACAATGATGGCTGATAATTTTACACGCGCTTCATTAGGGTGGTGCTAATTTTTTGTAACAGACACTTTAACAATTCGTTGGGCCATGACTCTCCTCATACTTAATGGCGCACTCCTCAGCTTTTAGTTTTTTTGAAATTACATACCCACCCGACATTTCATATACGTTATCACATAATCGGAGTGGTTCTGGATTATGGGTAATCATTAAAACTGTTTTTCCAGCAAGAAGCCTCTTCGCTGCAGAAATAAAGGCTGACTCCATTTCTGAGCTAAGCGTGCTCGTTGGCTCATCTAAAATAATAAATTTTTTATTACTCAATGAAATTCTAATGAGCGCTATCAGTTGTCGTTCACCTGAGCTAAGATTGACTCCATTTCCTTCAATTACTTTTTCTAACTCTAGCGGTATAGAGAGATCATGAATTATTTTTAAAATCAACTCTTTGGATGAGCCATAACTAGAAATATTATCTAAGATTGTTCCATTTCTAAGGAGTATATTTTGAGATACAATACCAACATTGTTTATTATTTCTTTTAAATCAATTGAGTAAATAGACTCAGAGTCAATGAAGATATTCCCATTTAAAGGCGTTACCATCTTAAATAAGGATTGAACTAGACTGCTTTTTCCAGAGCCTGTCCTGCCAATTACGCCAGTTATTTGTGAGTTTGGTATGTATAAGTTGATATTTTTTAATATCTGGTTGCTTCCGGGGATGTATGACATTGAAAAATTTTCGAAATGTATTCCATCCATGGGATTTCCATGTTTAACTACAGGTTTGTATAGCGCTTCAGGCTCGTTTAAATCAACGAGTTGGTAAATACGTTTTAGGATGCTGGAAGCGTTGAAGATATTCAGTGTTGTCATTGATAACCACATAACGGCAGCATCAACTGAAAATATAACTGTAAGCACAACACCAGAAGTGCTTTTTGTGATTATGTTGGCATTTAGCGCGTAAACAACAAAGCAATAGACAGCAACATTGAATAATAAGGTAACAATACCCATCCAGAAATATGCCCATGCATTAATATTCGCTAAAGTTATTTCTAGCATTAGGTTTTTTTCAACTAATATCTTTATCCTTTTTATCAAAGTTATTTCGTTACCTGACCAAATATATGAATTTAGACCAAGAATCATTTCTTTTTGACGATTGAGAAGTTTAGCTAATAGGCTTGATCCTTCTTCGCTTATACAGCCAGCAGTAGGCCCAACAGATAATTGAATCAGAATATAAAAAATAGCTACAGGAACAACTACCACTGCTGCAAGCGGATTTGCGATGCCCACAACTATACAAACACTAATAAGTTCGCCAAAGGCATATAAGCCATCTGCTAAATATCCAATCGCTCGTACGCGAATAAAAGTATAATCGGAAATTAACCGATTGATTACTTGGCCTGAATGTATCTTATCAAAATAAGTCACCCTAGTCTTGGAAATACTAAGTACCATTTTCTGGTGTATGCTGGCTGAGGCCCACATTCCGCCAATTTCGATTAATACAAGAGAAAATATCTTACTGATGAATGCAATGGCAAAAAGCGCAATTAGTAAAGCTACTGAAATCTTGAAATAAATTGGAACAAGTAGCTTAAGTTCTATTGAGCATTCTGAATTTGTTGTACAGGTTGAGGACTTACTAATTATCCAATAAAAAACATATGGTATAATTGAAGCTATAAATGTTAGTAATAGAGAAAGGAGTGCATATTTCCGTATAATATTTAAATCGCAAATAAACCTAAGAAAATTTTTTGAGGCTGAATTCAGATTGTCGTGACGAACCAAATGGGTATTACTCATGCGTGCTAGCCACCATGTTTCTAGTCGAGTTGATCGTGATCGTATGATTAAAGTAATCAGAGCTGAAGTTTTGGCACGAAGCATAAACCAAAACTAAGCCGTTTCCATGAAGCTGTTTTAGGATTTCGTTTCGGGTATTTTGATCCAAAGATGAAAAACAGTTATCTAATAATATTATTGGGCGGCTTGAGTATATTGCTTGGGCAATTCCGATTCGTTGCCTTTGCCCCCCTGATATGTTTTTTCCATTTTCTGAAAGTTTTTCTCTGTAAACGTATTCTTCATCGCAAAATTCATTGTCTAATTTAGCGATTCGAAGCGCCTCATCTGCCTTATTTCTATTATAGCTTGAACCAAATGCGATATTTTCAACAATACTGTCTGCAGTTAAGAATGGTATGGTTTCAACATAAAATACCATTTCTCTATAAGAGGGAATGTCGGCTAATGATGCTATTTCCTGTCGTGCACCACTCTTGCTAATTAAGAAAATTGTGCCACTCGTATGTTTTATCTGTCCAGAAAGCAGGCGCAATAATGTAGATTTACCAGATCCAATATTTCCTTCAATGAAGGTGTTTGATTCTAGGTCTATAATCGCACTAAATGCAGAAAGCAAAGTTGTATTACCTAACTTAACAGAGACGCTCTCAAATTGGATAGCACAAAAATCCGGTATAGTGAGTTTGAGTTTATTTCTCTTTTCTTTTGCTAATTCACTAAGCTGATTCGTGATTCGAAACCAACAATGTTTTGCTCTGCTTGCGGCAGCTAATGTAAATGGGATGTATTGGATGCTAGAGTTTAATATTGCAAGCATCCAAATTGAGGCAAAGATGGAACCGATTGATCTATTTTGGTTGCTAAAGGAATAAATTGCAAACAAGATTATAATGGGGATAAGTTGCCATATCATTGCAAACGTGAAATTCACGGCAACGAGTATATGCTGTTTCGACGAAATTTTAAGGTAAGACTTTAAATCAGAAGCAATTCGTTCTTCGTAATTGACCGATGTTCCTTCGTATCGAATTTCTCGAATATTTGAAATCCATTCATCAATATGTGAATTTAGAGATTCTTCTCTGGTTTGGATTGGGTGTTGATATTTTCCTATACGTTTTGAAATATAGAGTGATAATGGAAGGAACAAAAAAGTAGAGCAACCAGCTATAAGGCCTGCTAGGCCAAGTTCTGTATAAAGTAATGGGAAAAAAATACTTACGGCAAACAAAGTAGGAATGAAGTTGCTCATCAATCCATTCACAAAAGACTGGATATGTTTGATGTCGGAGGCAATTAGGGTGCGAATCTGGCTAACTAGACTCTCCATTTCCTTCCTGTTAACAACGTGATAAAGAAGTACATTGTTAAGCAAGCTATAGAAATATAAGCTAATTCCAGAACCAATAAAAATAAGACATCTCTTAGTATAGCTGCCAGTAATTGTAGCAATAAATAAAACAAGTCCAAATAACAATAATATAAAAATTGTTTTAAAATTGATCTGGACAAGATCAATTAATATTTTGCTAATATATATAGTGGCTAAAAATGATAATCGGCCGACAAATTGAAGTCCAATGGTGCTTATTAGCAATCCTTTATACTCATAAAGGAAAGTCTTAATAATACTCAATTTTGAAGAAAAAAGTGTGAATCCCTTCTGCATCTCAAAAGTTTCCAACGCCCTTCTAAGCTCAGTCGGAACCTGCTGGTTCAATTTTGAAAATTCACGAGAAGAATATTGATTTTTTGGCAGTTTAAAGAAAAAATTCAAGTGCTATACCTGTTCTACAGTCTTCTTTCTGTTCCTTTATCGCTTCGAGTGCAATCTAACTTTTAAGCTCGGCAATGAATACTTTCCCCAGCATCCGATAAGTTCCCAAATATTCTCTTTGCAGCATTAATCCGCAAACAAAATTCATTGTAACCTTGTCTAAGATTTGGGGAATTATAACCTTCACACAGTAGATAAAGATCGTGGATATCACAGTTTCAAAGTATTGGCAAATTTTTATAAATACATGAAAGTGAACTGAGTCTAATTTTTAGAGGAATAAGTAAATGTCAATATTTGATCTCATTGATAGCAAAACAAAATTCTTTATTTATTAGACTCATTTCTGAAGATTTTAACTGATTTAAAACAATCAAAAACTCTTCATTTTCTTTTTGATTTCTACTTTTATAGTTATAATGAAATGACTTTATAGTAAATTTTACACTTTTGGGGAGTGGCCGTTCATTTTGATAATAACGTACTTCTCCAAAATAAGTTCTTGAAATTGAAAATGCTGCATAAATATCACTGGCAGCAATAATGTCTGTATTCAGCTCTTGTATGTTCAATGAATGCAAAAATTCTTGTCTTACATTCTTTTTATTTAAAACAAATCTCTTATAATGCTCACCCATAGTATTATATGCTCTTCTTACTTTACAGATATAGATAAATGTCTGTCTGTCATCTGATATAGGAAAATATGAGCTGGCTTTAAAATCTGATGTGAGAGCAACAGAGGCTCCACCAGAAATAAACTCGTTTTCTATAAATGGATTGTGCCCTTCAGCTTTTAAAAAGCTTTTAAAACCATTATTAAATATATCTAAATAACTTCGACTATCACCCCTATATGCTATCATATTAACGTCTTTTGCTAGCTTGTAATCAAAAGCAGCCCAAGAGAATGTTTTATGATTTTCATCTAAATTAAAATCAATTTTGTTCACGTTTTCTTCATACCTTAACTTTAATTTTATTTTATTTATAACAATGTAAGTAAATGATAAAATATAAGGCTTCTTAGCACGCGAATTCATATATTTTAAAGATACAAGTTCTCCTTTTTTAACGAGAATTTTTTTTAACTCATCTAAGATACTACTATTTAAGTGAATATTGTAATATTTATATTTTCTTAAAAATGAGTTAATACTATCTACAAAGTCCTTATCTTCTTTTGCTATAAGATCTCTATGATTGTTTATTAACTCATGAATAAAATCTATTCTCATTTTTCAGTCCTAGTATATGAAATAATTAGATTATTTTTTATTATCTTATAGTATAAGTTAAATATAAAATAATTAATTATTATAAAAATTTTTACAAAAAAGTAAAGAATTTTTTATCAAATAGAAATTGAAGTGCTTTGAAAAAATTGCTTCATATATTAACTCTTCATTAAGATAAAAGAAAAGATTTCATTTATTTTTTGCAAGCATAAATTAACATAATTTTTGAAAAAGTATTCTCGATTTTGAGAACAAGTCACTCTATAATTTCTAAAAATATAAGCTTTGAGTTTTAAAGATCATCCTGTTTCTCTAACTCGATGCTTTCTTTCTGAGAAATAGCTATGCCTATATTTTCTGTTTTAGAAGTATAAGATGATGAAAATATTTATATAAATTAAAATATTTTAAGATATTAAAATTAAAAGCATTTCATAACCTATATTAAATTTAATTGAATATTTCATATAAATAAAATATGTTGATTTATAATAAATCAACAACTCATCTTTATTGGGAAGGAATTATTATGCTTAAAAAAGTATTTCTAATATTATCTACGATAATATCGATTCCAGCGTTTTCCAGAGAGTCTAAAGTGCCTTTGACTACAACTTACGTATATTGCTCTCCTTATAGCGATCGAAAGAATTGGAGATGGGCGGTTGATACTAATAATAATTATGTTATTGCAAGTGGCTATTGGAAGTTAGTCAACTACAACATTAAAAAAAATTATGTTGCTACATATAAACCATTTTCATATGTTTTTGTTATAACACCCAATGAATATAATAGAGTCTCAAGTTTTTGTAAAAGTGATGAGCATACTCAGCCTGCAGATAATTCTGCTTCGCAATGGTACGCATTTTCTATAAAGGGATGAGTAAGAGGGAGTTGTTGAGTTTTGCATCTTATTTTAGCTATAAATTCTTTGTTATGCTGCTAATTTTCCATTAACCAAGCAGTCGTAATTTAAATAAAGAAAACTCCTTAAGATATTAGAATCTAACTTAAAGTTTAACACATGTATAACGAATAATATTATTAGAATTTTTTTTATTCATAAAAACTTTAAAACCTACTTTTTTATAAAACTCTATAGCATCATCATCCGTTTCTGCTTCTATTTTTTTGGCAAAATGATTTTGAAGAAATTGTATCATCTGTTTTCCAATACCGTTATTGCGGAATTCTTCTTTTGTCGAAATATAGCGGATAAGCACTCTATCAGTTTCTATCTCGATAGCCATTAAACCAACTAACAACTCTTTAAATTCATTTGTAACTTTATCATCGGGGGATATTGCAAGAATTAACATACGTTCTTCATTGTTAGTACTCGTGAATTGCTGATAAACAGTCTCAATTTTCTCTTCAGTAGGAAGATACATTGAACATTGAAGAAGAGATTTTATATCTGCTTTTAAGTGCAGATTTATATTTTTTGTTATTTTAAATATTAATTGCAAATTAAATTCCTTTTTATTGTTTAAATGAATAATATGCTTTTATTTTAAACAAGTGAAGATTGAGTAATATCAATTTCATAGCCCCGAAAGGTGGCATTTTCTTGCTCAGTAAGATTATAACAGATTTGTTTACAAACAAAATTCAAGCTAATATTTTCTTTAACTATTAAAAAAGAGGAAAAAGACATGTCCTTAGATATTTTAAAAATTTTCTTTATGTGGTCCACTATATTGAGTGTTGCTCTGCTTATTTTTTATAGTTTTATATTGCTCGTTTTTAAAAAACATTTAATTCAAAAAATGCAAATATTTATTAAACTTCCAGAAGATAAAATATCAGTTGTAATTTTTTCAGCTTTAGTTTTTTTAAAAATATTATCAATAATTTTGTTTATTATACCCTATTTCACGGTTTTGATTATTACAATGTAAGTTATTTTATACTTAAAATAATTTTCAAGCTCTATAACTTGATTATTCAGTAATAAAGACTTAGAATAATAATTCAATAATTTATTTTTTATAAAAATAAAAAATGGGACTATAAAATGAGATATTTTGATAAATCTATTTTTAAATATCTAACTGACCTAAAGTCAAACAATAATAAAGAATGGTTTTTAGAAAATAAAGAAAAATATGAAAGTATTGCACGGGAACCGTTTCTGAAATTTATTTCTGATTTTGCGCCTCACTTAGAAAAAATTGCTCCCAATCATCAAGCAATTGCAAAAAAAACTGGTGACTCCCTCTTTCGAATCAATAAGGATTTACGTTTTGCAAATCGTGATGAGCCTTATAAAACATGGATTGCCGCCCAATTTAAGCATAAAAAAAGTAAAGATGTTCATTCGCCGGGATTTTATTTGCATATAGAACCCAAAAAATGCTTTTTTGGTGGAGGAATATGGCAGCCTGATTCACAGACATGCCAAAAAATTCGGACAGCGATTGCTAAAAACACAAAAGAATGGAGTACAATAAGAAATAGTAAAAGATTTACAAGTTTATTTGAGATGGATAAAGATTCTTTAAAAAAGCCTCCAAAAGGTTTTGATCTTAGTCACCCAAATATTGAAGATATAATAAGAAAAAACTTCGTTATTATGCATGCGCTAAAACAAAAGGATGTCACTTCAGATTATTTCTTAGAAAGAATTGTTGATCTGTGCGAAAATTCAGCAAAATATATTAAGTTTTTAACGATTTCATGCGGGCTTAAGTGGGATTAAGCTACTTTGGTTTTTTTTAGTTCTTGATACTGCAAAAACTTTATCAAAATTTGGATTAGGCTTTGCAACTCATTAGCTAAAATGAAAAATTATTTAGTTCGTGAAGATATCACCGATGCTGCAGCTTTTTTAATTTGATCTTTGATATTCGCATCTGTTTCTTTATTGATAGCAGCATAAAGAGCACTATCTAATTCTTTTAATGGCAAGATTTTTTGAATATTTTTATAATCAAAGTCAATTGCTTTCAATTTACTTTGCAATCCTATTTCTGTTGAAACGATCAAATCGCAGCGTCCTTCTACAAATTTTTTTACATTGAGAGTTGAACTTGTTGCTGCTTCAAGTGATGTAAAACCCTTTGCCATTAGAAAGTCAGATCTATAATCATTTCTCTGCACACAAATTTTATATTTTTTTGCATCATCAAATTTTTTTACTTGAATATCGCTTCTTGATCTTAATTTATAAAAATACACCGTTGATTCTATTATTTTAAATAAATAATCTAATTTTTCCATTCTTTCCTTTGTCTTCACAATTGGATAGATGATGGTGTTCGGCATTGTCGTTGCATCGTTATATGCTCTAGACCAAGGCGCTTTTACAATGGTTTTTTCTGGAAGATTAAGCTTTTTTAAAACCTTAAATATAACTGTTGTTGTTATTCCCCCATTTATGAAACCTTTCTCATCAACTGTGACATAGGGAACATCTTCATCAGTGTAAATAATAATATCTTTTATACTTGCGGCATATAGATTAAATGAATAAACAAATAAACAGATAAAGATCAAATATATTTTTGACATACCATAGCCTTTATTTTAAAACTTCAATTAGATCAACTTATATAAGAATATACGTTTTTTGTTCAAATACCTCAAAATTCTGTCTGGTTTTTTGACTGTAGAAAAAATATGATACGAACGTTCTAACAGTTTCATGGAAGATCTTTGAGAATGAATCTTATCTAAGAACGCTTAAATACCCTGTCGATGCCCACCAAGGTTCATTCTTCATAACTGAACTCATTGATTGCCCTTGCCCAAGTTTCCTGAAGGTTGAAAAAATAATGAATTAACAATTACTAACTAGTCAATAGAGTTTTCAGTGCATCGTTCAGCCAGAGCCATATCTTGTTTTTTAAGATTTTCTATTAACCAAGTTTGTAGAAGAATTTTTTTTCCAGCTTCAACTTCAATTTGATATGGCAATCCAGATAAACTTGATTTTGTTGCAACATTTTTGATAAATTCACAAACTGTTATTTGGCCATTAAATTTATTTTTGGACGCTAAGTTTAATTTCAATTGCAGATGCTTTGCCGCTTCTTTAGCATTATAAGTTGATCCATTTCTTATAAATTTTAAATTCGATTCAGCTATCGTCTTTATCAATTTTGAAATGATTTTTTCTTCATCTTGTTGACTTATTAATTTTTTTTCTTCGCTAAATGATAAAAAACAAGACACTATAAAAACGGATCCAACAACAATTTTAATAATCCTTCTAAGATTTTTTTTTATCATATTCTTATCCTATTTTAAAAAATATCAGATATTGCAATGGACCCCAATTTAGTTGACACATGATTAATGTGAATTTTGATACTGCACAGGACTCATCATTGCAAGTCCTGAATGAGGTGCGTAATGATTATAATCGTAAAACCATTCTTCTAAATGCTCTATAACCCAATCAGCAGAATAACAATCATTGACATAAACATAATCTCTTTTAAATGTTCCTAAAAATTTTGCCGCTGAGCCTTGTAACTTTTAAATCTTTTTTCCACCGAGCGTATCATTAATTCTTGAATAGATTTTCCTAATAATGGTTCCTTGGACGCAACGTAACTAATCGCTTCTCTATCTTTACAGTCTAAAGAAAACGCAACATAAACTTTTTCATCGTTAAAACAACGAATTTCGAATGCGTCTGAACACCATCTAGTATTTGAATGAAGAGTTACAATTTTTCCTGTGCCTGTATGATTTGTTCTTTGCACTTGATTTTTAGGAAGGAGGAGACCATTTAATTTCATTATCCGATATATTCTTTTTTTATTTATTCTCTCACTTTTTGAGACTTTAAGAACATTATTGACCATGGCTGTTACTCTTTTATAGCCATATGTAGGCCTTCTTTCTACGACCTTTTTTATAAGAGATAACATTATTTTATCATCTTTTTTTAAGAATTTTAATAGCATCAGTTAATATAGCCTTATCCACTGTTAAAGTTGAAACAGCTCTAGCTAAATGCTTATTTTCTTTTCGCAATCGCTCCATTTCAGCTAGAATTTCTTCCATATTATTCATTGATTTATACAGACGGAAAAATTAAGGAGCAAATTAAAAAAGCAGCATTAACTGTGATATCTTCACGGACCAAATATTTAAATTTTGAAGCATTTTTTTTCTTAATTATCGTTTGCTAACAGATAAAAAAATTTTAACATCTAAAGAATATAAAAGCGTGATTATTCTTTGCCACAAAATCTGTTATAAACTTTCCGAGAAAGAAAATAGAACTTTTCAAAATAAAGAAGTTATTATCTCTCAATCTTCACTGTCTTTAAAAATTAACGAACTATTTTTTAAAAGATAAAAAAGGATTTTAATTTGCAAATAACTTTTAGAATAGAAAAAAATATAAACTCAAAGTTGGAAAAAGATATAAAATCACTTCTTCAGTGTGCTATGTTTCTTCCTACCGTGAAGAAAATTGAAACTGTTTATCAATATTTCACAAATATTGATAATGTAGAGCGCATGTTAATTCTGGCAATACTCCCAACTAATTACATATCAGATGAATTCAATATGCTATTAGTTGAGCTAATGGCTATAGAGACAGCAATTGATAGAGTTATTAGCCATTATGTCTCAGCAAATGAGGAGTTTCGTAATAAAGGCATTGGAAAACAAATGATTCAATTTCTTCAAAATCATTTTGCCAAAAAATAGAAGCTGAAACGGATGATGATGCTATAGAGTTTTATAAAAAAGAAGGATTTAGTATTTTTATAAATAAAAATACTCTTCGATATACGTGCATAAAATTTTAAAATAGATTCTATAGTTCATAAGATTGTTACATATTATTTAATATATCTTCTTGGAAAGTTAGATTTGCAATTCACACCGCCACCAGGAAACTCAGCTCTAATCCCGCGCCAAATTGAAAAAGTATCGCCGTAACCAACAGCACTGTAGTTTTTCCCAAAGTTAAGGTTATCATTACGACATTTTTCTTCTATAGTACTGCAAAATATTCTAGCATCTTCTTCATTGTCAAACTCTTGATTGACAATTGCAAATTCAAGATTATTAAAAGTTTTAAAGCCTTTGCTATAGATATAGACTCCATTTGAAACTCCGAGCGATTTATTTTCAATATAAGGGATAAGTGTTTCTATATTTTCTTTATGAGCATATTGCCAATTTGTTTTAATACAACTTAAGCCTGTACAGTAATTATCAGTTGCTGATACTGCTATAGAGCTATTACTCACACAATACAGCCATGACCAAGCAATAGAGTTGGCATGTGCATTATTTTGAATAATTCCTGGAGCTATTCCTAAAAAAATACTTTTTAATAATAGATATTTCATATAATAAAATCCTTTTGATTTAAAATTTCTAAATATGATTATAAAAATTGAAGTTTTTTTATTTTTATAATCAAAGGAAATATTAACTTTATTTGTATTTTTATCAAATTATTTTTAATTATATTTAAATATTATAAATTTTAATATATATTTTATTATTTACAAGTATCGCGAGTGTCGAAACTTGTTCAAATAATGCTGTCTTCGCTTGCAAAGTTCCTTGCTCAGCATTGACAAAATAGCAAATGCTTTTTACCTTGATCTTTGACTTTTAAGAATCAACTTATTTATTATGGGTATAAATTGTGAAAAAAATAGCTCTATCAAGTTTAGTCCTAATTGTATGCATTTTAGAATTTACTCAAAAAAATAGCTTTGGAAATAAAAAAATGAGTGATAACTCTGCAAGTGAACGAATTTACAATCGTAGATATGGGATAATAACTAAAGTAACTGATACTGTATGGTGTCCGGATCCGTTCAGGTTGTAGAGATTAGCTATGAGTTTATAGAGATGATTGTTAGCTATAATTTGGATTGAATGATAGGTTTATTTTTTTCAGCTAATTTGACCGGATCAATTGGAGCTTGCATATCGATAAAAGTTTCATAATGATCTGGAGAATACCAGCGTCTACCTGTTTTTCTTTCAACTATGACTCGTTTTGCATCTCTTACTCTTACATGTTCTTCAACTAATGGAATATCGATTTCATAAAGTTGAGAATCTGGTGATAAGTCTTTGATACGTCCTTCAAAATTACTAAACCTCTTTGCTGTATTAAAATCTATAAGATCAGAAAGACTATATGCTCTTGATGGTACTTTGGGCTTTGAATTAATCCCCCCAATTTTATACATTTCAATCCTTAAGCTTCCAGCTCTTTGAAAAGGATTTGTAGCTTCATTCACTCCCTCAGTTGAAGGAGTTTTAGCAATATCTGCATAGGAGAATTTCCTTTGCCCCATTCCTTCACTTGTTTGTGTGTTGGATGAAACTAGATTTTCTGCAATTTGTGACGGTCTACGAGCAGCTTCAGCATGATGACTATTTGATTGAATATTTAGTTCACTTGCTGAACGGGTGATTTCATTCATTCTATTACCAAATGGATCAATAGGAGACATAGCTCTTTCGCTGGAAGGGGTACTCAGATTTGAGATTGCTTTTTCAACTGAAACAACGTTTCTTGAAACCCCGTTGCTATTAGATAATGCAAGTGAGTCTGGTCTTGAATTGAGCGATGTTGGAACTTTTCCAGCTTTTGCAGAGCCTTTTATTGGTCCTGAAGTTATCAAATCTACAGTCAGTTCTGTTATAAGGCTACCAACAGTTAATTGAGAGTCAGTAATTAATCCATAGGGGTAATCCCAATTAGGGCAAATAACGTTGTCTGCAACAATATATCCCCAATAAGATGCTGCAAGTGCATTCCCAGCTGCTCCTACATAGCGAAATGGTTCTCCAAAAGTTTTTGTGCAATAATTTACAAGAATGCTACAAGCCCTTTTTCCTTTCTCTGATGAGATTTGGCTCTTTAAGATTGAAGTTTGATCATTATGTTGTGATATACTTGCTCTTTTTGTGCGACTTAGATTATCTTGTGAATATGTTTCCCATGAGTGCCAATTTTCAAGTTTTTCCCACTCATTTAACTCGCTCCATTCATTGCTGTTAGCGAATGCTTCAAGGTCTATATTTAAAATTGGGATTGCTGAATTGTAAGATGATTGAATTGAGTCATTTTCTGAATGAGTACTTCTTTTATCCCGTCTACTAAGAAGATCATTTGTATTTAGTTTTAAGCCTGCATGCAGTGAAATTGGGGCATTAATTATATTTAAATTCCCTTCTAGCCAAAAATATTGGTTACTTGAATCTGCATTACTAATATCGGGATTAGCTGCCCAATACCATTCGGATTTTTCATTTGAGCAAAATAAATAAGATCCATCTGCGAATAAAGTGGAATGAAATGAAATTACAGAAATAAATAGCAGAGAATTTCTAAATATAAATGACATTAATAACTTCCTTGTTAAAAGTGTTTTTATTTTAAACTGTAAAATTATTAAATAAATTTCTAAAAGCAATCTTTAGAAAAGATTGCTTTTAGAAATTATCAAATATTACAAAATTGTCAAATAATATTTTAAAATTTTGTAATATTAATAAATTTTAATACTTACTGATTGAGCGACTATTAGTGGAATGTTATTGCGTCAAATATGGTGGGACGGATGCTTAATTTCCTTAAAATAATTAATTACTTAAATAATTTAAAATTCATTTTCAAATAGAATTAGGATTTTTATCGAAACCGCTTTTTAAAAGCTACGCGCAGCAGTGCCATGGTGAGATCTTCAAACTGAGTTTGGTTCACATTCATCAATATTTAATAAATTTAATCGTTGATTAAAAATAGGAATGCTAACCGTTAGGATAAAAGTAAAAATAACTTTGTTCCTATGGTATACATGAGGTGTTGTATCATTTGAGGATAAATTTTAGAACACACCCTAATAAAGAAATCATTTATGTAATAATAACAAATATTTATTATTTTTAATGATCTGTTTTAGCAGATCATATACTATTGCCAGTTAAGAGTAGAGAATGTTAAATTAAAATAAAAACATGTACTTAAAAAGACATGCGGAAAATCGTCCGAAAACATGGACCATTAGTCCCTTAGTAGATCGGACTTTTGATGCAATTTAAATTCCACTCGATTCTATTTACCAGTTGATAAGGATTTCAATTGACTGTAGAAAGGAACTAACAATTTTTGAGTATACTTCTTCATCGTGGGAAAGTTCTTTTTTTGATTTTGAGAGTTTAATCGGAGTGTGAACTTCAGACCATATAAGTTCTAAATCGTGTTTTGTTATTTTCTATATAAGCTTTATCATTGCGAAAAGAAAATAAGCATTTGGCTAGAGCGGTTCCAACTTTAACTGTGGATAAAGCTATATTAACTGATACTATTGAAATTCTTAAAAAAAAGATCCAACAAAGAGCCTTGTTGAAACAGCAAATGAAGTCATCAAAATAAATATATATTCAGTATCTTCTGTAAGTCGAAATTTAAACATTTCAAGACAATCGACTTACAGACATAAATACAGGGTGGTCTTAATGAAAAATTATCTTAAAAAAAATGATAAAATAATGTTATCTCTTATAAAAAAGGTCGTAGAAAGAAGGCCTACGTATGGCTATAAAAGAGTAACAGCCATGGTCAATAATGTTTTTAAAGTCTCAAAAAGTGAGAGAATAAATAAAAAAAGAATATATCGGATAATGAAATTAAATGGTCTCCTCCTTCCTAAAAATCAAGTGCAAAGAACAAATCATACAGGCACAGGAAAAATTGTAACTCTTCATTCAAATACTAGATGGTGTTCAGACACATTTGAAATTCGTTGTTTTAACGATGAAAAAGTTTATGTTGCGTTTTCTTTAGACTGTAAAGATAGAGAAGCGATTAGTTACGTTGCGTCCAAGGAACCATTATTAGGAAAATCTATTCAAAAATTAATGATACGCTCGGTGGAAAAAAGATTTAAAAGTTACAAGGCTCAGCGGCAAACAGAATGGCTCAGTGATCGAGGCTCGATTTAAAGAGATAAATCGGTTCAAAATATAGCTAGAACACTTGGATTAAAACCTTGCTATACTGCTCCATATAGCCCTTCTAGCAATGGAATGGCTGAAGCATTTTTAGGAACATTTAAAAGAGATTATGTTTATGTCAATGATTGTTATTCTGCTGATTGGGTTATAGAGCATTTAGAAGAATGGTTTTACGATTATAATCATTACACACCTCATTCAGGACTTGCAATGATGAGTCCTGTGCAGTATCAAAATTCACATTAATCATGTGTCAACTGAATTGGGGTCCATTGCAATTTTATCACTTCCACATGAGTTATAATAAACCATAATTTATATTAGTAATGTTAAATAGTAATCCTCCGAATGTCAAAAAGATATATTTTAAAACGCTTTGCATATTGGAAAATTCTAGTTTTTATTTTACGTTTCATATGCCTCTTTCAGAATGGAGAAAATATGAAAAGAGTTTTTTGTATAATGATGTTAAGCACGCTTAGTGCACAAGCGAAAGATTTAAACTATAAAGATTATTATAGAGAGTCTACTGGATGTTTTATTTTATACGATCTAAATAAAAATAAAATAATCGAAGAATATAATGACCAATTTTGTCAGATACCAATGCCACCCAATTCCACTTTCAAAATTCCTCTCAGCATAATGGGTTTCGATAAAAACATTTTAAAAGATGAAAACACCCCAAAATGGGAATTTAAGGAAGAATATTTAACTGAAGGATTTAAAAGTTGGATGCCCGTTCAGTGGAAAGAAGAAAACACTCCCAAAAGTTGGTTAAAATATTCTGTTGTCTGGTATAGTCAAAAACTGACTCGCTCATTGGGTACAAAAGCAATCGAAAATTATCTTAATCTATTCGATTACGGTAATAAAGATTTCTCAGGCACACCAGGGAAAAATGATGCTTTAATGAGCGCTTGGATTGACTCATCTCTGAAAATTACCGCAAAAGATCAAGTGCAATTTTTAAAGAAATTGGTAAAAGAAGAGCTTCCTGTTACGAAACATGCTCAACAGATGACAAAAAGTTCTTTAATTCTTGAACAAAACAATCAGAATGTTTCTTTATATGGTAAAACTGGTGCGGGCTATTTAGAAAATAGAGTCGCACATGGGTGGTTTATTGGCTGGGTTGAAAAAGATAAAAACTCATACATATTTGTCAGCCAGATAAAAGATAATAAAAGCGGTGGACCTCTCAATAGCATAAAAGCGAAAAAGAATGCAATGGAGTTTTTACATGAACTAGATATATTATAATTGAATTATTCTAGGTATAAATGTAAAATTGGAATCTTTCTCTCCTTAATAATTTTAGAATACACTTCTCCAACTTGCACAGCTCCTATTGATAAATAAAATGGGATTGCATTAGGATCAGCTTCTAATAGAAATGAATTTATTCCCTTTTCCTTTAATTCAACGCTTAAAGCTCGCCATAAATTTTTAGCAAGTCCTTGCCCCATAAATTCTGGATGAATAAATAGACTGCCATTTGTAATTCTGTCAGTTTGTATTGCTTCTCTGCACCAGAAACCAATTATTTTCCCATTTAGCTCTGCAAGTACGGAAACTGAATTTTTTAAAAATTCCTCCGAAATAATCAAATCATTTTGCCATAGATCAAGCCATTCCTTAGGATAACCCCAATATGCTTTGGATAAGAAAGCAAGCTCTGTGAGTTGAGAGATATCTTCGAGCGTAGCATTTCTGAGTCTATAAGAGACATCAATTCGGTCACCATGCGCTTTAGGAGAAGAGATTAATATAAATTCAAGATCTGTATCACCGTAATTTTGCACACTGTGAAGGGTGAAGCTTTCTATTTCAAGACCTTCCTGCGGATTTAAAATATACTCTTTATGATTGGCAATAATTTTTGCTTTACCAGTCTGAATAATAAAAAATTGCGTTGCATTCTTATGAAAATGAGCTTTTTCTGAGCAGTTTACAGGAATTTTTTCTAAAATTATAGCTAAATCTTTCCTGTCTATAAATTTCCAACCATCACAATTATTCCCCCATTTATAGTTCTCAACGATTCTTTTAGAAAGTATTTTCATATCGACTCCAAATTTTTAAAAAATATCTTAGACAAAAAGTTTTAGTTCATTTTATTTCATAATTCAACACAATGTGCTAAAAGATTTTTGTATTTTTAACTTACAATTGAAGCTTGATTAAAAGTTCTATCAAAGACTTTTTTAAAGTTTTAATTGCATAGATAAGAAGTTGATTAATTTTCAATTTTTATATGGTAAAGGTTATTTATGAGGAGTTTTATTATTGCTATTCTAAAATTTATGATGATTTTTAGTATATTAAAGAATGCAGAATCAATGCCACTCAATACAAATAAAAATTATTTTTCCACTCAATTCTCTTCTTTTAAAAATGTAACAGATAATTTTTACGACAAGATTACAATTAAAGGTGGGCATGGTGGTCGTAGTGGTCACAGCAGTCGATCATCTTCTTCAGGAAGAGCAGGAAAAAAAATTTATAGTTATACTGAGGGTGCTTTTAATTTAAATGGAGTGGGAGATTTTTCAGAGACTGAATTTTCTTTTATCGACTTTCTAGTTATTATATTTAGTTTTGTCGCATTAATTTATCTTATAGATACTATTTATATCACGTGGGAAATTTTTAGTTCTATTTATAGAATATTGGTTTATTTTCCAAACATATATTTAATAGATTTATTTCTTAAGAAAAAAAAAGAAACATTAAATTATTTTTTTATGCTAAATAATTCATTTATTAAAACACTTTCAACTAGTTCATTTTCATAAAATTGAATAACTGTGATTCGAGATTGCATATGTGACCACTGCTTGGCAAGAATTTCAAATTCAAGTTTAAGAGCACGAATTTCGCAATTACAAACCACCAAATCTTTTGGCAGCATCCATGAGATAATGGGCCATTCAGCCGGAATTTGATACCATTTCGTATCCTCTAAGTTTGGATCGATCGAAGCAGCTAGAATGACAAGAGATCTCACTCTTGGATCCAGAAAAGTTGCCATTTTAGCAATAACAGCACCTCCATAAGAATGCCCAACAAGGATGGCTGACAGCTTTGGATCATCATTTTAAAATAATTTTTTTTGTATAAAATCAATCTTAGAATTCATTAAAAAATATTTATGTAAGTTTGACTCAACTTATTAAAACAAGATAAATATAAAAAAGTAAGAATAATTTTATTACTTTACTAAGAAAGGATCAATTATGAAAAATTTTATTGTTTTAACTCTTCTTATACCTTTTACTTCAGCTTATTCTTCAAACGACTCGCAAAAGCAAATTATATAAAATGGATGTTAGTGAAGCTACCAATTTTATTAAAAAGCAAAATATGTTTATCGTAACATTTATTGGTTATTCAGGAGCAGGATATGAAGATAAAACGGCTATGCTTGCATTAGCTAAAACAGAACTTGAAGAACTTTTAATCAGCCATCGTCTGGAAGATACTCATGTTTGTATTGGCGCAACTGCAGATGGTATAGGAGAAATCTATCCTCTTGCGAAATCTATGGGTTTTAAAACTCTAGGCATAGTTTCATCAGAAGCTATAAAATACAAAGAATCACTTTCAAATTCAGTTGATACTGTCATTTACGTAAAAGATAATTCTTGGGGAGGATTTATACCTGGAAACCCTTCTACACTCTCTCCGACTTCTGAGGTTATCGTCAATACAAGCGATCAAGTCATAGCTATTGGAGGAGGAGCTGTAGGACGTGATGAACTCTTAAGTTTCATACAAACTGGGAAAAATTGGAAATTTTATTTTGCAGAAATGAATCATAAAAACACAATAAAAACAGCTTGTAAGAAGAATCTTCCTCGCCCAATTGATTATTCAGGTGAAACATACAGGGGGCTTTACGAGAAAGGTTACTTTAATTATTCATATTTCCCTTAAATATGTCGATAGTAAAACGATAGCAACTATACATAGCAAAAATATTATTTATGGGGATTTGAATATGAGCAAAAAACATGGACATTCACATAAAGACAACCACGATTATAAAGAAGGGCACAATGACGGATATATTGAGGGACAAAAAGATATTCTAAAAATATTTGATGATATTTTTGCTACAGGCGCTTCTGATGTGGGCAAAATTCCAAATAGCAATAACTCTAAATTTGTTGAAATTAAGAAAAAAATAATAGAATTATTAAACAAATAAATATAATTAATATAAAATAAAAATCATTATTTTATTTTATATTTATAAATAACATATACAAAATAAGACCATAAAAATGACATTTACTTAAAATAAATAAACACTTAAATTATTGCTAATGCAATTTATAAATTCAATTAATGAGGTATTCATGAAAAAGAATTTTCTGGTTGCGAGTCAATTAATCTGCATTTTATTTTCCTCGCCTTTTACATATGCGCAACCCTCAAATTATAATCATGAAGAAGCTCATGATTACACATTAATGAGACATGAAAAGTTCTTAGAAGACCCAATTTTATCGCTTACTCAAGAGCAAAAAGATAAATTAAAAAAAATATTCTCAGAAAGTAAGGCTGAAATGAAAAAAGCAGGTAATGAAGTTTGGGAAAAAAGAAAAGTTCTTAGGGACGCTATAATTGATGAGAAAAAAAGTGAAAAAGATTTATATCAAATCCATGATGATCTTGATAAATTACAAAAATATTCTTCGAGTTTACACTTTAAATTAATGCTAAAAATAAGAAGCGTAATAACTTCGGAACAAAGAAAAAATTTCTTTAAAAAAATGGAATCAAGAAGAAAAAATCATCATTCAGATAAAGACAAATTATAAGAATATAATTTGTCTTTAAATTTGGAGTAAAAATCCTCAGATGAATAGCAAAACTAGCGAAAAATCTTATTTAAAACATGAAAAGACAGTTGATCTTTATGAAGAAGTTTGGAGCAAAGGGGTCTATAGAGGATTTAGCCTTTGCACAATAGGAGCTCATACAACTCCATTTCTCGATGCATTTATTAAGCTTGTCAAAGAAATCAATAAAGATCCGGCAAAAATTATTGAGTTTGGCGCAGGCTCAGGTGCACATTCCATTACACTAGCAAAAGAGGGTTTCACAGTCACAGCCATTGAAAGCAGCCAAACAGCTGTATCTTTAATGAAAAAAAGAATGCAGAATGAAAATATCAATCTTAACATTATTGATATGAATATTTTTGATTATTTAAAAACAGATATTCGTGATGAGTTTATTGGAATTTATGCAAATGCTGTGCTACACTTTTTGACAGAAACTGAGCGACAAAAGTTATATAAAAATCTTATACGGATCCAAACTCAAAATAGTATATTAGCTGTATCCTTTAAAGGTGTTGGGGATTCTTTACAAAAAATTGGTACTTTACAAGAACATACAGACGCTGGACCTATCTATATGGGAAAAGATAAAATTAAACGTTTGTTTGTTTCAAATCCATTTCCTCTTATTCAAGAAATTCAAAAGACGGGTTATGAGCATATTGAGACTTTGCATTGGGTCATTCCAGATTATAATATCCAAGGAGAAGACTCTGTATTTATAGGACTTATTGCAAAAAAGCCGTAGATCATTTTTTCATTTTTTTATGTTTGCAGTGAATATTTTTAATATTTCGATCACTTTTACATTTGACTCCTTTTCTTTCTGCTTTAAAATAGCATCTATAGTTTTTAGCATTTCAGGTAAATTTGTCAGCGACGAATCTTCAATCACGCCCATTGTCCATTTAGTAAACACTCTAAAATCAGCTTCTTCATTCAATAAAACCTCTATATTTTTATGACGGGGATCTCGTTTAATCTTACTAAACATATCTACAACATTCTTTATATCACCTTCTAAAAGTTGAAGAAAAAAAACTCCCCTTGTAATTAATATTCCTGTGATTTCATTTTTTGCATTATTTTTAAGTGCAGAATTTATTATCTTTTCAAGCTCACCTTCGCCAAACTTTTGAGTTTGTTCACTCCTATATAACACTCGATGAAGATTTGTTGATTTTCTCATAATGCCCTTTATATAAACAAAAAATATTTTTATGCGTATTCTTCTTATCGGAAAGAAAAGATAAAATAAATATACAAACTTATGATCAATTTAAAGAACATATAACTTCAAGATTTTTCTGTTCTCTTTGAATCTTTTCATTAATTTGTAAAATCATTTTTTTATCAAATTTTCTTGAAAATCCTAAATATAGTGAAGAGTAATGGTTTCCTAGCTTTATAACCTTGATTTTATTAAGAATGCCTAGTTTTTTAGCCTCTAAGTAGCCAACCTTAGGATTTGTGAAATAAGCTATATCAATTCGATTTTTTATTAATTTCATTAATATTTTCTCTATTGGCTTATCCCCTGACGTTTCTGCATAAGTAATATTATTTTTTTTGCTGTCAAAATAGTCTGGTAAATTTACTCCAGCTCTTAAGCCAATTACTTTATTTTTGAAAATTCTTGAATCAACAAAAATATTAATATTAGATTCTTTCGGTACAAAAATATATTCTTGAATATTGCATATCGCTATGGAACGATGCGTAACTTTCATCTCTATAAATGACTGTTCAGTGACAAGAGATAAAATATCGATATTTTCTTTGCTCAACTCAAAAAAAGCTCGTGCTAAAGGAAACTCATAAAACTCAACTTTATAATTTTCTCCTAAGTTCAAATTATTTAATAATTTATCATATAAAACTCCATCTGGTTTATTATATTTGTTTTTAAAAACAAATGGAATGGCTTCAAAATAACCAACTTTTATTACTTCTTGTTTTGCATATGCACTGAGTTGCATAAAAAAAATTAAAATTAAAATATATTTCAATTTTGTCCTCCCCTAGCCCTTTTGTCACCTATTTGTATTTTTCCATGCTATCCTGTAAAAATCCATTGAATCGAGATGCTTCAAATTTGTATCTTGTTTTTGTTCGTCAAGGGTTTTTATTAATTCCAAAATAAAAATTCCGAACAGTATGGATTGACTAAGGGAAAAACTATGAAAAAACTCATTAATGGCATCACCGAATTTAGAAAAAAAGTATTACCTGGTTACAGAGATACATTTGCAAGATTGGCTTTGGGACAATCACCAGATGCTTTATTTATTGCTTGCTCGGATAGCAGAGTGGTGCCAAACTTATTTGCGTCAACCGACCCAGGTGACCTTTTTGTGGTCAGAAATGTTGGAAATCTGATTCCACCATGCAGTCGCAATGGTTTCTCCGTTGGTGATGAATCTGAAGCAGCTGCTATTGAATTTTCTATCACGCAACTTAAAGTTTCTAGTATCATTATCTGTGGGCATTCTGAATGTGGTGCTATGCAATCACTGGTTAAAAATAGAAATGCCATTTCTTCTCCAAATTTGCGCTCATGGCTGCAATATGGCGAACCCGCTTTGCAAAAAATGCTCGATGGATTTGAAATAAATCCAGGATTACAACCACACAATCAACTTTCTCAAATTAATGTCCTTGAACAAAAAATTCATTTAGAGTCATATCCTATGGTTCAAGATCTTATTAAAAGTGGAAATTTAAGAATCTGCAGCTGGTGGTTTGATATAGCAACTGCAGATGTTTATTCTTACAACGATGAAAAAAGAAGATTTGTGCTGCTTGACGATGAAGAAGCAGCTAGGATATTGGCAGAAAGTTCTAATTAAATTTAGCCAAAACAGCTTGAGCTTCTCCTGCTGATTCACCAGAAACAAAAATACTTCCTTCATTTGTTGATGTTACATTAACAAAATTCGCATCTAAATCAAGAGAATCACCAAGTACAATTCCTTCTTGACCGAATGAAGTATTTAAAGAGCCATTTGGATCATATTTTGCAATAATAAATTGATTATTGGCTGCTTTATCCTTAGAGAGACCGACTGCTAATATAGAACCATCATCTTGTAAGATTTGTTTATTTAAATAATCATTTTGCAAGATTTTTGTAAATACAATACCATTTGTACCAAATGAATTTGAAAGCGTTCCATTTGGATTGTATTTAGCTAATGTAATGACATAGCTACTTTCGCTTAGATATTTCTGGATAGAAAAACCTCCTGCAAACAAAGATCCATCGGTACCAACAGAAAGAGAAGTGATATTTGCATTGTTACCGATCTTAGTTTGTACAATCCCATTTTGCCCAAATGTTTTATTTAAAGCACCATCAGAAAAATATTTTGCAAGGGTAAATTGATTATTTAAATCTGCATTTTGTGACACCCCAGCAGCTATAATTAATCCATCTTTTTTGGCATGGATGCTTGTTACATTAGCAGAAACCCCAATTTGAGTTTTAGTAACTCCTTGTGAGCCAAACTTTGTAACTATGTTTCCTGTTAAATCATATTTTGCAATAGTAAATACTTTTGCATTTGCTCCTCGCGCTGTTTTTGCAATTGAAGAACCTCCTAGGATAATTGCATTATTATTTGAAATTGTATGTGCAGATGCTAAGATAATTGAAGGATCAACAACAAGAATTCCCATGTTACCAAAGGCAGTGTTTAAAGATCCATCTGGATAATAACTTGTAAGTACTGTTTGGTACTGATCTGGTGCTAATGCTGCTTTACCAAAAGCTATTATACTTCCATCATTCAAAACTGATATAGAAAGTATTTCAGAAGAAATTCCTATTTTAGTATGAACTACTCCATTGTTACCAAATGAATCATCGAGTGAACCATCTGAATTAAATTTAACTAGAGTAAACGCAGTAAAATTGTCTTCTGTTACAGATTTTCCTGCACTTAAAATTGTTCCATCTAATAAAACAATTGATTTATTAAATTTGTTATGACTTGTACCAAAACTAACTTTTACAACGCCTTTATCACCAAAAGTTTCATCTAATTCTCCGGTTTGTGTTGCATATGAAGTTGCTAGAAACTGAGATAAATATTGTGAATTGTAGATTTTATTTGCCGTTGCTGAATTTGATGAAATAAGAGAAACAGTCAATACCGATAGAATTATCGAATGTTTAAATTGGCTTATCTTCATATATCCTCCTAAAATTCGTAAATGCAATTAATCAACAAGACCTCTGTTACTTTATTATAATATTTTTTTATGTCAATTAATTTTTTACTAAAATATTTTAATAAAATATAAATTCATTTTTAATAAAATTTTATATTTTCATTTTTTATAATTGTTTCTTTTTTATTTCAGATATTTTATTATGCATTTAGAGCAGACAAAATAATGCATTAATTTTTTAAATCATTCCTAAAAAATGTAACATTTTTTATATTATCATAAATATAATTTAAATTTTTACATTCAGAAATAGCTAATATTAAAAAATGAATTATTTTAAAAAAATATGTCTCTCTCTTTCTACTTTTGAAAAGCTTAAAAACTCTCTCAATATGTTGAATAACTAGCTTTATCAGAAAAATTTGAGCATCTAAAGTATGATAAAATGTAGAAAAATAAAGCTTCATAAGATTTCCTTTACAATATCTAGATTCTATTTTAACGTGATCTAGTTAAAGGTGTCTAGATCAGTACGTTTTAATTTAAAAAGTAAAGTCAATTTTTATGAATGAAAATGAAAATAATCTGGAATTAATCGAAGGAATTGATTTTTATATCAACGAAAATGGCTACATGGTTTTTACTCAATTTTATCATTTAAAAAGAGGTTACTGCTGTGATAATGGATGTAAACATTGTCCTTATACCGAGCAACCTAAAGTACCATTAAAATAATTTTTATGAATTCATATCATCAGCAGCATAAATCAATGGCCAAAGTTCTTCTGGAATAAACATTTCTTCTTTACTTAATAAGCATCGGTTCAGCTTTTCCATAATTTTATTTTTCTTTAAGTTCTGACCGATAAACACTACCTCTTGATACAAGTCATCAGATTCACCATATTGTTCAACACGACACGAGCTCCCTGCTTGTGACCAATATTCTAAAGTTTTTGGTGAGTTTGCAAACCATAGAAAGCCTTTTGAGCGAATAATTCCTTCGGATTCATTATTTATAAAATCCCAAAATCTTTTTGGATGAAATGGTTTATCCGCCTTATATACAAAACTTGAAATCCCATACTCTTCAGTTTCGGGTGTGTGAGTTCCTCTTTCCTCTAATAACCAGTTTGCGTTTTGTTCAGCATCAGAAAACTTAAAAAGATTAGTAGACAAAATTTCATTTAGAGGAACATCACTATTGATTGCTGTCATTATTTTTGCACTTGGATTTAAACTTCTTATGATCGAACTGAGTTCTTCATATTCTTCTTTGCTTACCAAATCTATTTTATTAATAATTATAATATTAGAAAATTCAATCTGTGCTACTAATAAGTCTGAAATATTCCGATCATCGTCTTCATTTAAGCCAATTTTCTTTTCATTTAGGAATTCTGAAGAGCAGTAATCAATTAAAAATTGAGAAGCATCAACAACAGTTATACATGCATCGAGTTCTGCAATTTCTGTTAGACTTTTGCCACTTTCGTCTTCAAAAGTAAAAGTTTCTGCCACAGGCATAGGTTCCGAAATTCCGGAAGATTCTATAATTAATGCATCAAATTTTTTTGATAGTGAAAGTTTTGCAATTTCAACTAATAAATCTTCACGCAGTGTGCAACAAATACAGCCATTTGTCATTTCAACTAACTTTTCTTCAGTTCGCGAAAGCGAGGCAGCAGTTCCTTTGACTAAAGTTGCATCAATATTAACTTCGCTCATATCATTAACGATTACAGCTACTTTTAAATTATTTCTATTATTTAATATATGGTTCAGGAGAGTTGTTTTCCCTGCCCCCAGAAAACCGGAGAGAAGAGTTACTGGTAATTTACTTGAATTCATTAAGGATCCTCATTCTTGAAACATTTGCAAAAATTTTGCAATAAGCTTTTACAATGAGAGCTTTGATAAATCAAGTCAGTTGCAAAAAAGTTGCATTTGACTTGATTTGTTAGTAATTACCATTCCTTATTAAGTTTTACCTATCACTTCGACAAAAACTTCTTCTACATTTTCAAAGCCTTTTGGATTTGCAATATAGAACCCATATTCAGGTAAACAGCCTTTGTGTTTAAATCCTTCAAATGCACTAAAATGCGTATTAAAACCAGAGCGAACATTTTTAAATAATAATTTATCTCTTGCATTTGGAATATTACAGTAAATATCTACATATGCTTTATTTAAATTTAAATCATCTTTAGTTCGAAATTTAAATTCAAATGATTTAAAGTGTTCATTATCAATTTTATTAAAAAATATTTTAAACTGCGCAATATCTTCAGAAACTCTATCTATTCTTTGAATAAAGTTTACGTTGAAAATATGCTTTCTCGTGTTTGGTCTAAAGTTTCCACTTGCTATAAAGAAATTTTCAAGGATATCTGTACTATAATCCTTTCTAAACATTTCATATCTTGCTTTAATATCATAAAGCTTATCTTTTTCTTCTATAATTTCTTGATCGTTCAATCCTTCAACAGATAATTTTGCTCGTTTAACTAAATTGATATATTTTAAAGTTTCAGGCGCTAAGTTACTCAATGTATCCAATATATTTATATTTGCTTCGGCATTGTTAATTATTTCTGCGAGTTGATTCTCTTGAGGTTTTGATAATTCCATATTTCTATATTTTATAGCTAAATCTCTATTGTATTTTTCTTTATTAAAATATGTTTTTATATCATTAAATACATTTGTGAGTTCTAATTCATCACTCTTACGATCAAGTATTGAAAAATTAAGTAAATTATCACTACTATTTAAAATTTTCTCTTTGCTATATCGCTTTGCTTCTGAATTGACAACAGCTAAATTGCTTAAATTATTTATATCTATTTGTGATTTAAAGTCCTCAAGATATTCAATCAAATTTGAAAAAGTTTTATCACACTTATTAATATTATTAATATCACATGACACTTCAGATTTTAATATTTGAGATAATTTTAGAGGATCCCCCCCAAATTGAATAGCATCTATACTTATATGGGTTTTTTTCTTCATTTTTTTATTTAAAAAATATGAATCAAAAGCAAAGGAAATGGATTTTGGAATTTGTGCACCAATTAAATTGGAAATTGAAGTTCCAATCTTTTTTGAAAATTCCAGTTTATCTTGAAGAGAATCAAAATCTAGCTTAATAGTTATAACAAGTTTTGCAATTAAATCTTGCTTTACTATAAACTCATTCCCACATTTATCCATAAATCCATAAAAATCGATCAATCTACCATTTTCATCAAAATATTTTTCTAAACCTTTTATAAGACGTTTTGGAATATTTTCATCCAATTTTCTACTTTCTGGTCTGATTTCATTTACGAGTATATAATTCCAACTTAATGAATGCGCTTCAGATTGTTTGGCAAATTGAATTGCAACAGATGAATCTGAAATTTTTATAGGCAGAGCAGAATCAAGAGTGCTTGTTATCGTTTTTAAGAGTTCTTTGTAATCCTGATTTTCAAGTCTATAAACATGAGACGTATTGATTTGCTTTGGATTTAATACTTCTGCTTGAATGCATTTCCCTTGTACCGAATGTACGTAACTATTAAAACCTTGCAAAATGTCTATCGGTGATTCAAGAGGTGTGAGTATACTACTGTCTCTGTTTACAATCGATTTATATGGAACTACTTCTTCTTGCTTAAATAGAGTTGTTTCATTGCTACAGGAGTATGGTATGAGTGATAGTAAAAAAAAGTTTGCGCAATTTCTTTTATTCATATTAAATCCATTTAAAAGAATGAAAAATATTAATAATTATTTATTAATATTTAAATTTTAAGAATTTTGAGCGATACGAAAAATAAATTTTTAAATTTATATCATGTAAATAATTTAATACATACATGATATAATTATTTACAATTTTAAACAAATATATTCAACCAAATTTTATTTATTTTTATAATAGATGTGATATAAAAGTTAATTAGTATTTTTCATTCTTTTTTTAAAAAGAATGAAATATTTATAAAAATATGGACTTACTTTATATTTATAAGCGACTGGATTGGAAATTTGGAAAATCCGTTTTGTAAGAGATCCCTTCCACGCAAAAAAGCAAGTTCGATCAAAAAGGAAAAACCTACAACTTGAGCACCACTTTTTTCAATAATATTGCTACAAGCTTTAGCGGTTCCGCCTGTTGCTATCACATCATCCACAATCAAATATCGTTCACCTATTTTTAATGCACTCTTTTGAATTTCAATCGAATCGGTACCATATTCTAAATTATAAGATTCATTGACCACAATACCTGGCAATTTTCCTTTTTTTCGCGCTGCAACAAAAGGAAGATTCATTTCCAAAGCAAGAGGCAAACCAAAGAAAAAACCTCGACTTTCAATTCCGACTATATTTTGCACCTGTAATTCACGCGCAAATCCCATCATTTCTGCAATGACCTTTTTCATTGCAATAGGATCTCTTAACAAAGGATTTATATCTTTAAATAATATACCTTCTTTTGGAAAATTAGGTACGTCTTGAATAATTGAAAGAAGCTCATTTTGAATACTCATAAGATATCCTTATCTCAATTGATCGCACTCACTAAAGAGTTAATTTATAAATGCATTAGGAATCGAAATCATCGTTTCCTCCGCCTTTGCCTTTAAATTGCCCTGCTGCCAGTTGGCGCAAGTATTCAACACAAAATTCTTCGATATCTCCATCCAAAACGACAGAAGGATCACTACTTTGTGCGAGAGTTCGCACATCTTTAACAAGTTTATAAGGATGCAAAACATAGGAACGAATTTGGGAACCAAATGCATTTTCCATTTTTGCATCTTCAATTGCTTTAGATTCTGCCTGCCGCTTATTTAGTTCAAGTTCATAAAGTTTCGCTTTTAAAAGCTTTATACAAGTTTCACGGTTTTGAATTTGACTTCTTTGTTGCTGACTCTGCACAACAATTCCTGTTGGCAAGTGGGTCATACGCACAGCTGAATCTGTACGATTCACGTGCTGACCTCCTGCCCCACCAGCACGATATGTATCAATTTTTAAATCACTTTCTTTTAATTCAACATTGATGTCATCGTCTATAACAGGACTTACAAAAACAGAGCAAAATGACGTATGTCTTCGTGCATTTGAATCATAAGGAGAAATTCGTACAAGTCTATGGACACCATTTTCTGATTTTAATAGCCCGTAAACATATTCGCCATCAAGAGTGATAGTAGCATTTTTAATACCTGCGCCATCACCTTCCAGCTCATCAACAACTTCAGCTTTAAATCCTTTTCTATCTGCAAAACGTAAGATCATGCGCATAATCATCATTGCCCAGTCACAGGCTTCTGTTCCACCGGCCCCTGCATTGATTGTCACAATTGCACTATTTCTATCTGTTTCACCTGAAAGAAGTCTTCTCGTTTCTAAGATTTGCACTTCTTTAGCAAGTTCTTCAATCCCTGTATCAGCTTCTTTGATTGATTGTTCGTCACCTTCTTCACCAAACTCGATCGCAACAAGAATATCTTCAAACTTTTTGAGAAGTGATTCACAAGATAAGATCCCATCTTCAATATTCTTTTTTTCTTTTAATAAGGCTGAAGATTTTTTTCTATCGTTCCAAAAATGAATATCTGTATTGCTTTCTGACTCGATTTCAAGAACCCTTTTGCGTTTTAATGGAGTGTCAAAGATACCTCCGAATAGGTTCAAATTTTTCTCGAATTTCTTCAAGTGAAGACCGTTGAAGTTCACTCATTTTTCACTCCTAATACAATACACGCAAAAAAGAACTCGTCTGTGTTAGTATAAAAAAAAGACGGGCTCTTTTAAAAAAATATAGGCACCACTCAGTGGCCAAGAGCAAACGATATGGTATCTACCTCCTTTGTGCAACTTTTTTCTATGAGGGAATCAGTATGAGTCTTGTTTGCCCAATTCCAGTACATGATCATTTAATCGATTGTGGCTTTGCAGAGTTAGGATATTTTAAAATAATAATTTTAGGAATTATTCAAGGCATAACTGAACTTTTACCTATAAGTAGCACAGCCCATTTAAGAGTCATTCCAGCATTTTTAGGTTGGCAAGATCCGGGGACTCCTTTTACAGGTGCTGTTCAACTTGCCAGCTTCTTTGCAGTAATGATTTATTTCAGAAAAGAAATTGCAAAAATATTCTTTGGCACCTTATTAAGCATTAAAGAGAGGAATTTTTCATCACCTGATTTTAGATTAGGCATGGGTATCATTATCGGAACGATTCCTGTAGGTATTATGGGGCTTTTATTAAAATCAACTCTTAACTCACCAAATTCTCCATTAAGATCATTATATGTTATTGGAGTCGCATGTATAATTATGGGAGTTTTATTTATTGTTGCAGAAAAAATTTGTAAACATAAAAGAGATTTTAGTAAATTAACTTTTAAAGATTGTTTAATTGTTGGATTGGCTCAAGTTGCAGCACTCATTCCAGGGGTATCTCGATCAGGCTCAACTATCACTGCGGGACTATTCCTCGGATTGAAAAGAGAAACAGCTGCGGCATTTTCTTTTATTTTAGGCGTACCTGTTATAGTTGGAGCTGGGTTTAAAGAAATACATGAAATGTATAATGCAGGAATGATTGCCCAAGGATGGAGTGTTCTTGCAGTCGGCTTAATAACTGCCTCAATAGCTGCATTTTTGGCTGTTTTTGCTTTAATGAAATATCTGGAAAGACGATCAACCCTCATTTTTGCGTGGTATCGATTATTTCTTGGGTTTATTCTTATTGTAGGAACATATTTTGGCTTGATACATTGATTTTTGTTTCTTACATATACGCTTTATTAAAGGTTATACATGCAATCTGCGCAATTACAAAGCAAATACGATTCTACATGGCACCCCAATAGTTGGAAAAGTTATGAAACAGTTCAACAACCCATCTATGAAAACAAAATTCTTTTAGAGCAGTGCCTCTTAAATTTAAAAAGCAGTGTGAATTTAGTTACTGAAGAAGAAATAAATTCTATTCAATATTATATTCAAGAAGCAGCTAAAGGAAATGTATTTATTTTACAAGCTGGAGATTGCGCAGAAACATTTTTAGATTGCAATAAGTTTAATGTGAAAACCCGAGTTCAACATTTACAAAACTTAGCTGAAAATTTAAAAAACATTATAGATAAACCTATCGTTATTATAGGAAGAATAGCTGGTCAATACGCTAAGCCCCGATCACATTCTTTTGAAACAATTAATAATATTTCTCTTCCTTGTTATAGAGGCGATATTATAAATGGTTTCGACTTTAATTTAGATGCAAGAAAAGCCGATCCATTGCGCTTGATCCGGGCATATGAGTGTTCAAGATCAACATTTTCCTGGATTAAAGATCATTTAAAATTAAATTTAGAGTATAAAAATGCTTCATTTTTCTGCTCTCATGAAGCATTGCACCTAGATTATGAATCAGCATTGACCCGTTGTTCTCCAAAATCAGGAAAGTGGTTTAATTATGGAACACATTTTCTTTGGCTTGGTGAAAGAACTAAAAATATTCATGGAGCGCATGTTGAATATCTAAGAGGAATTTCAAATCCAATCGGAATTAAAGTGGGGCCTCATACATCCCCACATGAACTTGTTTCTTTAGTTAAAATATTAAATCCAGAAAATCAGTTGGGACGCATAACTTTGATAACTCGATTTGGTGCAAATGTAGCGCATAGTATATTGCCTTCACTCCTTGATAAAATTAAATACGCTCATTTATCGGTTTCTTGGAGTTGTGATCCTATGCACGGCAATGCCGAAAAAACTCAGCATGATATAAAAACAAGATATTTTAAAAAAATATGGCAAGAACTCAATGAAACTATTGGTATTCATAAAAAATATGGATCCATTTTAACGGGTGCCCATTTCGAAATTTCTCCGATCAACGTTACTGAATGTGTTGGTGGAACGGCAAACATCACTGAAGAGCAGCTGAAAACCAATTATTTGACATTTTGTGACCCAAGGCTTAACCGAGAACAAAGCATTGAAATAATTAATAAACTTGGTCAGCATTTGTTGCTACCCTAGCTTTTTATAGCTCTCTAAATACTAATTAATATTAAAAATTATTCTCTAAAATTGACTTTAATCTATAATTATATCACAATAGTTTAAATAATTAGAGTGAGAATAAAACATGCGTATAATTTTAATTATTTTCTTACTTTTATATAATCAAATATCTTCATCAGAAGAAAAAAAGACATTGAGGATTGGTTTTTTTAATAATAGACCTTTTACTTATTTAGACGGAAAAACCGGAAAAGAAACTGGCATTATAATAGATCTTTTAAGAAAAAAAATACTTAAATTCGATAAATATAATTTGAGTTTTCAACAATATCCACTTTCGCGTGTGTTAAAAGAAGTGAGTTTAGGAAATTTAGATATTGTGGCAATTTTAGGAAAAAATCCAGAAAGAGAAAAATTAATCGATTTTAGTATAAATCCTATTTACACAACTGATAATTATGCAATGGTTTTAAAAACTTCAAAATTAAATAATATAACTTCAGTAGCAGATTTAAAAGATGAAACTATTGGTATTGTCCAAAATAGTGCTTACTGTGAATTTATTACAACAAATAAAAAATTATTGAGGATAGACGAAACCGCTAATGAAAATTTCATTCCAATCCTTGTCAATAAGCTAATCCACAAAAGGATCACTGTCGCTTATGCTTTTTTACCTGAAGCCCTTTATTTTGAAGCAAAGAGTATGGGTTTTATTTCATCAATAAAGATGGTAAAAGTACCGAGTAAAAAAGTAAGCGTGTATATGGCTTTTGCAAAAAATTTTAATAAGAAAATGAAATATGAGATTGAAGAAAATTTAAGGAAATACCATATAGAGCAGGTTGAGATGAATTGAAAAATTATTTTACTTTGACATTTGCCGATAAATTGTATCGGCAATCCTTAAACTCAACGCAGCGATAGTACCGGTTGGATTAACACATGCAGATGAAGGCATGACACTGCTCGATGCAATATACAGATTCTTATTTTCATGAGTTCGACAATCTTTATTGACGACAGAATCTTTATCTGAGCTTCCCATTATTGTTGTCCCCATAATATGATTATTGGGGTCAAAGCCTTTGGCTTTTGTAATTTCCTCAGCTCCAAGCATTTTCGCAATTTCATTCATTTTAATAATAGTATCTTCTCCACTTTTCTTTACATAATCCTCTATCGAATAATGAATAAGAGGCCTTTTAATACCAATTGCATCTAGTTTATTACTCACTGTAACTCTATTATTAAAATCAGGAAGCTGTTCGTGAAAACTTCCTATGCCAAAAGTTCGAATTGCTCTATATTTGAATTTTTCTTTGAGTTCATTGCCAGAATAACCCTGCTCAATGAGCGAATCTGAAATTTCTTTAAAATTCACTTGTGTGCCAAAATGAATTTTCTTTGAAGCCATTTTTTTTCGCAGGTTTCCATCTCTATATTCTAAAATTGCTGATAGTTCTACAGGGCCTCTTCCACCATAAATAGGTTCTTTTAAAGTAACAGTTCTATTTATACCTGGATGATCCATTAGAAAACGTCCAACGAGATCATTTCTATTGGCAACACCGTGAGGATTTTTTTCAGAAGTAGAAAGTAACAATAATTTTGGGGTTTCTATACCATTTGCTGCCAAAACGAAATATTTCCCTTTTACTATTTTCTTTTGTCCATTTGGTGTTTTAATATAGACAGCTGTTACTGTTTTGTTACTATCTGTCTCGATAAAATATGCGACAGAGTTTTCCATAAGTCTTACACCATTTTTTTCAGCTTTTTCTACATGAACAATTGCACTATACTGCGCACCGATTGGGCAAATTGGCATACAATTATTGTTGCCACAGCAAGGTGGGCGTTGGTCATATTCGATGCTATTTTTTGCAAGAGGTTCTAAAATGACTTTATATTTTGGTGCAAGTTTTTTTTCTATATAAGAATCCATATATGTAAAAGCTAGACCCTTCATTGGATAATCCGCTTTACGGGGTGAGCCTAAATCATCATTACCAGAAACTCCCAATTCTTTTTCCATTAACTCATAAAATGGTTCAAGTTCATTGTACTCCAATGGCCAATCTCGACCTATTCCATATAAAGATTTAATTTTGAAGTCATTTGGTAGGAGTCTCCATGTACAGCCTGCCCAATGCCATGTTGTTCCGCCTACGACACGCATATATTGGGTATTGTATCTATTTGCTCCTTTTTCAATAATGTAACCTTCTGGATGGCTTGGATTTGGATGTGGAGCATGCATAGCCATCGGATAAGGTTCCATATAATTGTGTGAATCGATTGACTTATAAAAGTTATTTACAATCGCCTGACGCGCTATTTTTGGACCAGCTTCAAGCATTATAATATTTTTTATTCCCTTTCTTGAAAGCTCATAGGCTGCCAACGCTCCAGCCACTCCTGAACCAACAACAACAACATCAGCAGATATAGTTTCGATGCTCATATACAATTCTCACTTTGATTAAGAGTTCATTTTTTATGCATGTTGTATTTTTAAACATTAGGTTTTTCAGACCAGTAATTTGTTTGACCACCACAGATACCTGGAGTCGGAGCAAGGCCTGCCATCAAACGAAACATATAAGAATCAAAATAAGTAAAACGCATAGCAGATTTACCAATTTTAAGAACACCTGAATACCAAGCTTTCATAATATTTGAGTAAGTCATCAGTATTTTTTTATTACTTAATAAATATTTTTTAAAAGATTGATTATCTAAAGGTGAATGACTGCGTATATATTCATAAAGTAAATATATTTCTGCCTTGTATTTTTTTAAAAATAAATATATTTTTTTAGACATTTCAATATCTAAAGAGTCTTCATGCATGAGAAGTTTTGACAAAAGCAAAAACTCAGTATCACTTAAATGTGCTCGTTTTTGCCCATAATCTTTTGGTTGACTTAATGTAAACTGTGATTCTGCCCAGGCAATTTTATTTATGAAGAGAGCGCTTGCTGCTATACCACCGATGAGAAAAAATTTGCGTCGACTCAAATCCCTGTTGACTATTTTAGTAACCATACTAACCTCTTTTGCATAAGAGTTTCTTTAATATATTACTGAATAATATTTAAAAATTGCATTATTAACAAAGTCTTTTTAAAAATTGTCAAATATTTGTCAATGCTATTCTAACAAATTGATAAAAATAAAGATTTAATATTTTTTTTTAATTATATAAATTTATAGATATAATAATTTACAAATTAACTTTACAAGATCACTTTTTTTTAATAAAAATTTAGTCTAGTGACTGAATAATATTTTCTTATCCAGTTTAAATGAGCATTAATTTATCTAATTAAATATCAATCAAAAAACACAAAATTAATTCATTATTTAAATTAAATAACAACTTAAGATGTGAGAAAAAAATGAAAGAAAATATATTTCAAAATTGTGAAAATTTGCATGTAAATTATACAAATATAATTCAATCAGAAGGAATTTTTCTTGGGATTGATTTAAAAAATTTTACTATATTATACTCATCCAAGAACTTTTCAAATATTTTTAATTATGAAATACTAGGAAAATCAATTGATTTTCTATTTACACAATTTTCAATTGTGAAAATTACAAATTTTGTCTCACGTATAGTAAGAAAAGAAGTAAAACCAAGAATTATCTCGTTTCTTCAGATAAAATACTTTAATTGCCTATATGATATTCCTTGTGCAATTTATTTCTCAAATTCTGTTATATGTATAGAGTTCCAGAGTAAATTTGATTCTTATAAAAATAATTTTGATGAAATCTATTACGAGGAGATTTTGCAATATATCAAATCATTCACAGGAAATGTAAACAATTTATCTCAAACTATATGCAAATATATGGCAGAAGTATTGAATTTTGATCGTTCATATTTATGTGAATTTTTGCAAGATGATCATGGTTTCGTAAGAGCATGTTTTCAAAATGAAGAGTTAGATTCCTTACTTCATCACCACTTTCCTGCTTCTGATTTACCTTTAATTGTAAGAAGTATTTATATAAAAAATAAGTTCAGATTGATAACAGACATTGATTATATTAAAGTTCCAATAGACGGTTGTACAGACAATCTGGATTTAACTCATTCTTTTTTTAGAGATATTGGAAAAAGTCATTTAACTTATTTAAAAAATATGGGACTTAAATCGGCAGCATCTTTCTCTATCGTTTTAGATGGAAAATTATACGGAATTTTTGGATGTCATTCAAAATATATAAACTACACATCCTTAGATATATTATCAAAAATTCAGGTATTAATAGATGAATTTTCTCGAAAAATATTACTTTATAAATATAGAAAATCAAAAAAAATTAAGAACTTAGGAAATTCAAAAATAAATAATTTTATTAAAGTATATGAAAAATCTGATTGCAATCTCGAAAACATTCCTTATGATGAATTTGAAGAATTAAAAGATATATTTGAAGCAAAAAATTTCTTTTATAGATATAATAACAAATTTGAAAAAAACTTGTCTGTGCCGTACGAATTTGCAGAAAAAATACTTAGTTGTTTAAGCAAATATGTTCGAAATAATTTAATTTTAATTGATAAAATTATAGATCTAGATCCTACTTTTGAGCAGTGGGGAAAAAAAGTAGCCTCTGGTCTAATTGTAATAAAGTTAAATGAGGACTTTTCATCATTTATTGTTTTTTTACGACCTGAGTACATCCAAACAATAAAATGGAGTGGAAAACCGAATAGTTACATTTTAGAAAAAGATGGAACATTAAATCCAAGAAGCTCCTTTGCCACTTGGTATCAAGATACATATTGTCGATCGAAACCATGGTCTTCTACAGATTATGATTTAGGATTAGAATTGCAGACAAAACTGATATCTATTCGGTCAAACTATCTACTAAAATCACAACTATTAAATAGATACTTAAGTAGAAAAATATTGCAAAAAGATTTACTAATATCTAAAAATCACTTATGTTTAAAAAATTGTTTTTTAAACGTAAACTCAATTTTTACATGGAGTCAATATAAATACAATCCATGGAAAGTAAATCAGACTAACAATAATGCTCAATTTCAAAGCTTTATTTTAGAAAAAGAAGATCTCAAAGAGTTCTTATTAAATTTAACAGACAAAATAGTAAATTATATAAGAGAAAGTTTTTTCGAAAATATTACAATAAATTTTGAAATATCAGAAAATTCATTATTGCCAATAAGTCAAAGCATAACATTCGGCCTTATTATTCAAGAGTTTATTCATTTATCTAATAAGCATTCCCTCGTTATTAAAGAAAATAGAATTATTTCAATTCAATGGCAAGAGAATTCAAATAACACAACTATTACTCTGCATGATAATAGCGATTTTTTTAATCAGTTTAAAAATGCATCTTCAGATATCGACTTAATAAGATTTTTAATTTCTCAGCTGAATGGTGTGGGAAGCTGGGAGAAAAATAATGGTGTTTCTTTAAAAATTCTATTGCAAAGAAAAATCCTAAATGCAAAAACGAATCTTTCCTTAAATTAAGAATCTACGACTCATTTTTTACTCTATTTAATCGTTGTCATAAGGCGCAAACTTCTTTTTTTATAAGAACAAAATTTTTTATTTTTTGCAAAAATTAAATTATAATAAATTCTTTCTTTAGAAGTCAGTATCAAGCAAAGATTTCTAAGTTACACTTCTGCTTCATATTTTAAAAGTCATAGAGACAATATAAAAAATGAGTTTCTATCATATTTTCTTGAATATTATTTAAAAATTGAATTCTTAAGTAAGTTTTCTATGCATTTAAATACATTTATTAAAAATAATAAGAGGATGAAATAATAGATTTTTAATAAAAATTATATTATATTAACAATTAAAGTTAATAATTAAATCCTAATTTCCTTGACAAATACTATTTTATTAACATAACCTACAAATTATTATAATATGTTCTTATTATTATAATTATCATAGAAAATACAATCTAATTCAATATTAAATCATCTTTAATGAAGATAACGATATAAGTCATCTAAAAATATGTATAATCAAAGGATTAAAAAATGCAGCAAGCAGAAATATTTCAAAATTGTGAAAATTTAAATGTTAACTATACAAATATGATTCAATCGGAAGGAATTTTTCTTGGTATCGATTTGAAAAGTTTTAAGACCATTTATGCTTCTACAAATTTTCCAAGGATTTTCAATTATGAAATTTATCGAAATTCAATAGATCTTCTTTTTACTCAAATTTCACTCATAAAAATTACAAACTTTATTGCTCGAATAGATAAAAAAGAAGTTAAGCCAAGAATTATATCGTTTCTTCAGATTAAATATTTTAATTGTCTTTACGATATTCCATGTGCAATATATATCTCAAATTCTGTCTTATGTATAGAGTTTCAAAGTAAATTCGATTCTTATAAAAATAATTTTGATGAAATTTATTATGAAGATACGCTCCAATATATTAAATCATATTCAGGAAATATTCATAAAATATCGCATTATATTTGTAAATATATCTCTGAAGTTTTGAACTTTGAAAGAGCTTACTTATGTGAATTTTTACAAGATAACCATGGCTATGTTAGTGCAAGTTTTCAAAATGGAGAATTAGAATCTTTGCTTCACCACCATTTCCCTGCATCCGATTTACCATTAACTGTTCGAAATATTTATATGAAGAATAAGTTCAGATTAATTTCAAACATAGATTATTTTCAAGTCCCTATTGAAGGATGTAAAGAAAATATTGATTTAACACTTTCTTTTTTCAGAGATATCGGAAAAAGTCATTTAACTTATTTAAAAAATATGGAACTGAAATCATCTGCATCTTTTTCAATCGTATTAGATGGTAAACTTTATGGTATTTTTGGATGCCATTCGAAAACAAAAAATTATACTTCTGTGGAAATTCTGTCAAAAATTCAAGTTTTAATTGATGAATTCTCTCGAAAAATATTGCTTTTTAGATATAGAAAGTCAAAAAAAACAAAGAGTTTAGGAAATGCGAAAATTAATAATTTTATTAAAGAGTATGAAAATGCAGAGTGCAACTTAGAAAAAATCCCAAATGATAAGTTTGAAGAATTAAAAGAAACTTTTGATGCAAAAAGTTTCTTTTATAGATATAATAATAAATTCGAAAAAAATATATCAGTTCCTTATGAGTTTGCTGAAAAAATACTTGGTTATTTAAATAATTATGTCAGAAACGATTTAATTTTAATTGATAAACTTATTGACTTAGACCCTATTTTTGAGCAGTGGTCTAAAGAAGTCGCAGCTGGTATTATTGTTATAAAATTAAACGAAGATTTTTCATCATTTATCGTCTTTTTAAGGCCTGAGTATATTCAGACTATCAAGTGGAGTGGAAATCCTAATAGTTATAATTTAGAAAAAGATGGAACTTTGAATCCAAGAAGCTCATTTGCCACTTGGTATCAAGAAACGTATTGCAAGTCAAAGCCATGGTCCTCCATAGATTTTGATTTGGGCTTGGAACTGCAAACTAAACTCATTTCTTTACGTTCAAACTACTTGGCAAAATCTCAGCTCATAAATAGGTATCTAAATCGAAAAATTATACAAAAAGATATACTATTAACTAGAAATCAATTATGTTTGAAAAATATCTTTTTAGTTGTGAATTCTACTTTTACTTGGAGTCGATCAAAATATTTAACATTAGAAAAAAATTCACAAATTGACAATCAATTATTTCAAGGTTTTATTTTGGAAAAAGTAGATATTATAAATTTTCTTATTAATTTATCTGAAAATATATCTTACAATATAAAAGAAAGTTTTTTCGAAAATATTAATTTTAATTTAGATATTTCTGAAAAATCAATTCTTCCAATAAATCAAATTTTCACCATAGCACTTATTATTCTTGAATTTATCCATTTATTAAACAAACATTCTTTAATTGTTAATGAAAATCGAATTATTTCAATTAAATGGCAAGAAAATGCCAGCTACACACTCATCACATTGCATGACAATAGTGATTTCTTCAATCAATTTAATAATGCATCGTCAGATATTGATTTAATAAAATTTTTAATCAACCAGCTGAATGGAGAAGCCTCTTGGGAAAAAAACAAAGGTGTTGTTTTAAAAATTATTTTACAAAGAAAATGTCTTAATATTAAAAAAAATCTAGCATTAAATTAAAAGAGATCATATTTTTTATGACTTTCTTGTTGTATATGAGTGAGCTCCAGTTCCTACGAGTTCACCATTTTGTACTATTAAATATTCTTTCCGAATAGGTTTATTTGCAAACCAAGCTTCAAGTATTTCTTTTACCCCAGCTGCATAACGTGCTTGGGCAGAAAGCGTTGCTCCAGATATATGCGGAGTCATTGCATGATTTGGCATATGCCGCCAAGGATGATTCTTAGGTGCTGGTTGAGGATACCAAACATCACCAGCATATCCAGCTAAATGTTCCGTTTGAAGAGCATTTACAATTGCCTCTTGATTGCAAATATTTCCGCGCGCAGTATTTACAATATAAGATCCTCTCCGCATTTTTTTAAGCAATTTATCATCGATTATTCCTTCTGTTTCTGGATGAAGAGGACAATTGATAGTTAAAACATCAACAGTTTGAGCTAAAGAATATATATTTTCATGGTAAGTTAAATTTAATTCTTTTTCAATATCTTTTGTTAAGCGGTACTTATCAGAATAATGTAATTTAACTCCAAATGGATTGAGTCTTTTTAATATACCTAAACCAATGCGACCCGCTCCTAGTGTACCAACATGCATTCCTTCTAAATCATAGGATTTTGAGACACAATCCGCAATATTCCAACCACCTTCAACTACATATTTGTATGAAGGAATGTAATTTCTGACAAGTGCTAAAATCATCATTACGGCATGTTCAGCAACACTGATACTATTGCTATTTGTTACTTCAGCAACTGTGATTTTTTTATGAATTGCTGAACTTAAATCAATATGATCGGATCCAACACCAGCAGTGATAACAAGTTTTAAGTTATGAGACTGCGCCAATCTTTCTTTGGTCAAATAAGCTGGCCAAAAAGGTTGCGATATAATAATGTCAGCATCATTAAGTTCTTTTGCAAAAACAGAATCTGAGCCATCTCTATCAGCTGTAACAATAAATTTATGTCCTAATTTTTCTAAATATGATCTTAATCCTAATTCACCTGAAACACTTCCAAGCAAATGCCCTGGTTGAAAATCTATGCTACTGGGATTAGGAAGTGATTGACCTCCTTCATAATTTAATAGAGAAGGCATGTCATCACGGGCATAATTCTTTGGGTAGCCACTTATTGGATCTTCAAATAATACACATAATATTTTTGCCACAATAGTGCTCCTTATAATAAATTTAAAAAATATCCTACGTAAATAATACACAAATATATAATAATGTCGAGTAGAAATATTCGAAAATTTATTTCGGGGGATTTAAATTATGTAATTTTTAGGTTTTTAGTTTAATTCTCAGAAAAAGAAATAGCATCCCTTCAGGGCAGAGTTGCTTGCCTTAAATGCCCTTCAAGAATGTTTTTTTTTGTGAATTAGGAATATGAAGAATATAAGCATTGCAAAAATTTTATTTCTTTTGATTTTTCTTATTAAATTTAATTATTTTGAAATTCAACAATATTATAAATAGCTTCATTTGTTTTTCTTGTCAGTTCGACTCCATTAACAACAGAGTTTTTTATGACTCTGTCATCATCATTGATAATAAATATTTCATGATCATTTAGTACTGTTAATCCTTCGGCTTTATTAATTAAATTAAGAGGTTTAGAATTATCTTTAATAAGTACTGGTGCATTGCCATTCTCTAGGTCTTTACGATCAAGGCTCCATAAGTAAGCACCTATATTTTCTTCTTGATCTTCATAGCTTGTTAGCAATAATAATCTATCATTGTATTTATCCCATTCAATACTTGAGAGTCCAACATTTTCAGACACAAAATCTTTACTATTATTAAACGAATAAGCTAACTTGAAATCATTATTTAAATAAATTTTATCGTCTTTTTCCTGATATGTAACAGAAATCATTTCTATTGTATATGAGAAATTTTTATATGATTCTCCTTTTTCACGTATGCCCAGAAGAATTTTATTGTTTGGTAAAATAGCTAGTCCTTCAATTTTGTAATAAGGGTGCCCTACAACTGAATTAAGATATGATCGGATATTTTCATTTTCAATGCCATTATCTAAAACTGACATCGTTTTTACATTATTAAAGTCATTTGCATGCCAATATATGAGCATTCCATTGTAATCTCTGGCTTCTTCAGGCTTTTCCCAATCAAAAGCTGTTGCTGCAAAAATATATTTATTGTCTAAAGAAACAGAAAAATCCTCTATTTTTCTGGGTTCCATAAAATTTGGATGTGTATGAGGAGTTATGTGCTGCTCCGCAACTGGAGAAAAAATATTCGAAAAATTAATTGAAAATACGGGTGAATAAGGTTTAAGAATTGGTTTATCATTGGCAAAGATGAGCATATTGTTTACAAAAGCGACTGCAGAAGCTTCGCAATGTGCTTGCACTGGATTTCCTTTTTTTATCGTGTAAGTATCCTCTGGAAAGCATTTTAATATTCCAGAGTTTTTTATAAAAGCACTATTTTTTTGTTCTGCGTATAAATTATTGGTATGAGCACTTATAGATAAACATGAAACAATAAATAAGTAGCTAAAACTTTTTTTCATACAATTTCCTTCTTATTATTGCTTTTTAAAAAAAAGCAGTGTTGTTGTTCGAAAATTTTATAAAATATTAATTTTAGTTTGTAAACAAAAAATAATAAATAATTTACTTTTATTTATATATTAATAAATATAAATTAAAATACTTTAAAATATTTTTTTCATCATAGGTGATAATAAATTTAAAAGAAAAGACCTTAATTTTCTAATATTTTGAATAAACTTTATCATTAAGAATCAGAAGAGCAAACCTAAATTTGCACTTAAAGTACGCATTATCTTATTTATTTTCCTGCTGAATAAAGACCACTCAAGTTCTTTACAAAATTTTCTAATTCTTCAATTTTTAAAAGTTTTTCTTCTTCACTTAAAAATGAAGCCAGAAATGAGTTTTTGGCGATTTGAATGAGCTCGATAAAAGAAAAATTAAGATGCTTTTGACATTCAAGATAATTATCTGCTAAATAGCCGCCAAAATAGGAAGGGTCATCTGAATTAATAGTCACGCACGCACCTTTTAGATATAGATCTCTTATATTGTGTTCGCTCATATTCTGAAATACTTTTAATTTGATATTCGATAAGGGACAAACAGTTAAAGGTATTTTTTTATGAATGAGTTCTTCAACAAGTTTTTCATCCTGTACACAATTTACACCGTGATCGATACGTTGAACCTTTAAAAGCTCAAGGGAATTTTTGATATTTTCAGCAGGTCCCTCTTCTCCAGCATGTGCTACTGTTAAAAAACCTAAATCGAGAGCTTTAGCAAAAACATTTTTAAACTTTTCTGGAGGATTCCCAACTTCAGCTGAGTCAAGTCCAATAGCTTTAATATAATTATAAAATGGTTTAGCTAATTCTAGAATTTCAAAAGCATCTTCTTCACTTAAATGCCGTAAAAAAGACATAATAATAAATGAAGAAATAGCAAAATCTTCTTTACCCTTAGCTAATGCATCAGCTATCCCCATAATCACATCTTCAAACAAAACTCCTCTTTTTGTATGTGTTTGTGGATCAAAAAATATTTCTGTATGTGTTATTCCATCTTCATGAGCCTTTTCTAAATATGCATACGTAAGGTCAAAAAAATCTTGTCGAGTTCGAAGCACACTTGCTCCCAAATAGTAAACATCTAAAAAGGATTGCAGATCATGAAATTCATATGATTTTCTAACTTCATCAACACTAGAATAAGGAAGTTGAATATTATTTCTTTGTGCTAATTCAAACATAAGTTCTGGTTCTAAAGTTCCTTCAATATGCAAATGCAGTTCTGCTTTTGGTAGTGATTTGATGAGTTGAGAAATTTCCATAATTTATACTCCTATATAACAAAAGAGCACATTTATAGAATAAATATTTTAAAGTCAATAACAATTTTTTGAAATGGATAGGAAAATTATTTATAACTTCCAATATTTTTCATAAGATATAAAAAATAAGGGGCACCAATTATGATAGAAACAAGACCTGCAGGTATCTCAAATGGAGGAAAAACAATTCTCCCAATAAGATCTGAAAATAAAGTCAAAGTAGCGCCAATTAAGCAAGAACCAATTAAATTGAATTTGTGTGAAGAACCAAATAAAATTCTCGCTAAATTGGGAGCAATTAATCCAATAAATCCTAAACTTCCGCTACCTGAAACAGCTATTGACGCAAGCATAAGAGCCAGGAGAATGATAATAATTTTCCATTTTGTAACTTTAAATCCTATACTTGCTGCTGATTCTTCGTTTAATTGCAAAATATCTAATTGTCGATAAAAGAAAAAAGTTATGAATATGAGTAAACAAGCAGGATAAATTATCTGATGAACTGAGTTCCAGCTTGAATGATACAATGTACCAGTTAAAAATGAAATTAATGAGCTTTGTCTTTCATCTGATTGCATAATCACAAACTGACAACATGCTTTAAAAAGCGCACCGACAGCAACTCCAACAATAATTAATCTTGTTTGATTTATTTTTTTATTTTCTAATGATGCAAGAATTGTTATAAAAAAACCTACACATCCACCAAATATCGCATATATAATATTGTTTAAATCAAAACTATTTGGAAAAAGAAAGGTGAAAAATAAAATAAACAAAGAACAAGCAGAATTCACTCCTAGTATATCTGGAGCTGCCATAGGGTTGCGTAAAACGCACTGCAATAAACTTCCAGAAAGAGCGAACATTGCACCGCTAAGGACACCAATAATCACCCGCGGCATTCGGACATCGCCAACAATGAAATCTGCACCAACAAGATCTACTTTTTTTGCAAGAACATTCCAAACATCTGATATTGAAAAAGATGTAACTCCAATCATTAAGTAAGCATAGCTCAAAAGTAAAAGAAATATAAGAAGAGAAAGCAGGCGTGCGTTTTTATATATTGCTTTATCCATTATTTAAAAGCCTTTTCATACGGGAAGATAGTATAAGAATAGGCGCCCCCACTAAAGCAATAAAAAATCCTACAGGAATTTCTTGATTTGAAAAAACAGCCCGCATGAGGCAGTCAGAAAATAACATGAGAATTGCACCAAATAAAATTGAAAATGGAAGTTGCTTGGATAAATTTTCCCCGACAATAAACTTACTAAAATGAACAACAATTAATGGAAAAAAAAGAATGGGTCCTGCTAAACTCACAGATGCTGCACAAAGAAGTACAATAATAAATAAAAAAAAGGCAAGCAAAAATTCTGTGCTCAATCCAAGTGAACTTGCAATATCTTTTCCAAAAGATAGAATCTGGAGATTTTTAATATTAAAAATAGCAATTATAATTAATAAAATAAGAACTGGCGAAACATAAGTTAACTGCTGCCAATTAGCTCCTGCAACTGAGCCATTTAAATTTATAAGGATAACTCCAGAGCGAGTAGGTAAAAAAATGAGAATTGCTTGAGTTAGAGCATATAATAAAGCATTGATTGCTTGACCTGCTAAAATCAATCTTAATGGTGAAATACCAACCGAAATAGCTATGAAATACGTTATTGCAGCCGCTAAAATTCCGCCTATGACAGCGCAACCTAAATAAACAGGCAAAGGGCAAAATGGAAATAAAGCGAGTACAATGACTATTCCAAGACCTGCTCCTTGTGTAACACCTAATAAACTAGGACAGGCCATTGGATTTTTAGTAACAGATTGCAGCATAACGCCAGCAACTGCAAAGCTTGATCCTACAAGACATGCCATTAAAGTTCGCGCAAGTCTGGTTTCAATAATAAGCCGACGTTCAAATGTGTCACTTGAGTGCAAAAAAGAAAGTAGAACTTTATCAAAAGAAAGTTCTACTGGTCCCAAAGATAAGGAATAAAGAAATAAGATAAAAAGCACTAATAAACTAAAAATGTAAATTAAATAATTTTTTTTTGCTATGAAATTAGGATTATTTGATAAAGCTTGCAAGAGAAAGTCCTATGCATAAGAATAAAACTGAGCATTTTTGAAACATAGAAAGCCTTTCCTTATGTAACAAATATGACATAACAACAATAACCATACTTCTAGCAGAAAATATTAAAGCCACCAAACTGGTTGGGCCAATAATTAAGGCTTCAGAATATAAACAAAGTCCAACCCCTGAACAAATTCCGGTTATCAAGCCAAAATAAAGACCATAGGTATTACTTTTTCTTAAATAAGAATTTAATGATTTTAACTTTTGCATAGCATCAATATTGTTGTTGTTTTGCTTAAGGATATTATATTCTTTCAATACAATTGCTATGCTTGATAATAATAGACATATAATATACGAATAGAATAAAATAATTTGATTATTAAAGCCAAGCTCTAATGTTATTTTTAATCCACCTTCTCGTAAAAAAAGAAAACCTGAGCTCAAAACAACCCAAATAAACCATTTTTTATCTTTTATTACCATTTTTTCATTTGGATCAAGCTTTACTAATAAAACTGCTATAAGAAGAAGAAATATAATAGCAATTTTTATATTATTTAACTCTTCGCCATAAATAAAAACTGACATTAAAATTATAATTGGGAGATTTATATTTAACATTGATGCAGTTAAACTGGCAGGTCCAACTTCAAGAGCCTTAATAAAGAGCCAATTGCCAAAATAAGATCCTATAGCTATTAAGAGAGCAGCAAATAAAACTGCAAAATCGAAATTAAATGACAAATTTCCAAATGAAGTTATCAAAAAGACGAGAGAACCTGTAAAATACAGGCCCCAAAGAACATAGTGATCGGAACATTTTTTTATAGAAGCCGACTTCATAATGACGCTTGCTATCCCAAAAATAATCGAACTTAAAATAGCAATCGTTATCCACATATTTTATAAGCTTTCAAATGATCTTTTGTGATGATACGCCCAGCACTTAAATAATCCACTTGATTAAGGATAGACGTAATATCAATAATATTTCTCATTGCTGAAGATTCATACCCAGCGCTTTGACCTAAGCTATACCATGGAACGAGTGAAAATGGGACATCTTCTGAAATATAGCGATCATTTAATGATTTTGGATTTAATTTATTTTTATTATGGATAGGAGAGTTTTTAAAGAAATCATAAATACTCTTATGCGATAAACCATAATAATCGTTCATTACTTGATAATAAGGCGGTAATTTAAAACCTAGATTCTTACCAATATTTATGCGATCTTCATCTATTTTTTCTAAAAAACGAGCAGTTTCAATTGAAACACCATCTTTATAGAAATAGTATTCTTCTTTGTTACCAATTCTGCCTGCATTGAATAAAACAGATGGAGGATGACTTATACCACATGGATCGTATAAACCTGTTTCTATAAAGCTTGACATTGTAACCAATTCACACGGAAAGAAATCTTGAATTGCTGTTTTAATTTCTTGTCCATGGGAATAATTTAAAGAAGAAATACCCATTTTATTTTTAATTGCTAATATATTTGCAAATGAAGGTTTTTCTGATCGACAAGCATATGGAAAAGAAGTGATATCTGCTATCAAAATTTCTTTTTCCCACCCTGATCTTTTTAAAATATCATATTGAAAAATTCCTGAAAAATGTCCAGATAAATTTATAACAATTTGGTTGCTTTCTATATATGGAAGCATATTTATAAAAATGGCTTCATGAGCTGGCACTGGTAAAGCAATAAAAATATATTCTGTATTTTTTAATGCTTTTTCAATGTTCGTGGTTACAAGATTTAATTTCCCGAATCCTTGAACAACCCCTTGACATTGCACCCCACCATTTCTATTCACAGCTTCGTAACCACCGAGATGTCGAGGATGTGCATATAAATTTACAGAGTGCCCCAATATAGAAAAATGTCCTGCTAAAGCTTGTCCGCCATGCCCACAACCAATGACAGCAATTTTTTTCATTTTTACATCTTTCATAATAAAATTTAGTTAAATATTATTTTTATTTGTGTTCAATTTTTGTTGTCTACCATCTAAAAAGCCAGATTGCATAGCTTCTTCATACATAACTTCCATCGCTTCGATTCCATGGGTTTTTGCCCATACGTTTCTATCAAGGAAATAGACTTGATTCTGTTTGAATGCACGAACATCTTTCCACAATGGATTTGCTTTTAATTTTTCATAGGGAGCAAGATCTCCATCTGTTAATAAAATAACGATTTGATCTGGATTTTTTTGTAAAACACCTTCAACCGTGATATCTACACGATGCATAACACTTGTATCTTTAATAAGATTTGTTTTATTTAAATCTTTTAAAATTGGGGTCGCAATCGCATTTGAGGAAAGAACTCTAAAAATACCACTTGGAGTAATAAAGCCCATCAAAACAGTTTTTGGTTTTGACTTCATAGACATTGCAATGGCTTTATTACGGATTTCATCATGATGCTTAATTATTCCATCAACTTTATCTTCAGTATTTGTGATACTCGCAAGAATTTTTAAGTTTTTAACTTGTTCAGCGGGATCGCCTAGGATACCATTCAATAAAATAGTTGGAGCAATCTTGTTAAGTTGTGGCAATAAACCTGATATAAATGTGACTTCACCAATGATAAGATCAGGCTTTAATTTCGCAATTGCTTCTAAACTCGGTTCGTCTCGGGTTCCGACTCCAGGAATATCTTTTATAAATTCTTGCAAGTGAGCTGGATCTTGCCCTTCTGTATTATCACTTTTTCCCATACCGACAGGTTTAACGCCCAGCAATTTTAATTCATCGAGTAAGCCAAATTCAAGTACAACAATTCTCTCAGGTTTTTTATCTAACTTAACAACTCCATTTTCTGCCTTTACAGATAATGGGAATTCAGCTGCGCCACAAATAGGCATATATAAACTTAAGAGAGCAGAGACAAGAAGTTTTTTCATACGAAGCTCCTAAAAATATAAAAGAAAATATTGATAATGAAATTCATTCTCAATAATATGTTTGATAGACAAACTCATTTTTTTTGTCAAGAAAGTTTCAAATGTATTTGATTTAACGATTGAGATTTTATAAAAATTTTATATTTAAAATAATTGGTAGTCTATTTTTTAAATAATTCAAATTAAATATAATAATTTTTTTTTTAATTTAAGTAGATTTATCAATTTACCGAATTTTTATTATTTGGTGTCCCCGCTAAGAATCCCGATTCAATTGCTTCTTGATACTTAATCTGCATAGCTTCAATCCCGTGAGTTTTTGCCCAGACATTTCTATCTAGGAAATAGATTTGATTTCCCTTAAATGCACGCACATCTTTCCATAAAGGATTTTCTTGTAACTTTTTATAAGGTGACATATCACCATCAGTCAATAGAATAGCAATTTGATCAGGATTCATATTAATAATCCCTTCGACTGTAACTTCAACTCTATGCAAAGAACTTTTATCTTGAATCAAGTTTATTTTGTTTAAATCTTTTAATATCGGTGTCGCAATTGCATTGGAAGAAAGAGCTCTAAAAACTCCACTTGGTGTTATATATCCGATCAAAACTTTTTGCTGGGGAAATTTATGAGCGATTGCAATTGCATTGTTGCGAATTTGATCATGATTTTTAACAATAGCTGAAACACGACTCTCTCTATCAGTGATTTCAGACAAGATTTGTAAATTCTTTTTTTGCACGTTTGTATCACCAAGAATACCGTTTAACAGAACGGTAGGAGCAATTTTATTAAGTTGAGGGGCTAATTTAGAAATAAAAGAAACCTCACCCAGAATGAGATCGGGCTTTAATTTTGCAATAGCTTCTAGGCTAGGTTCATCCCGAGTTCCTACTCCCGGTATATCTTTTAAAAATTCTTGTAGATACGCAGGATCTTGTCCTTCACTGCTATCGCTTTTCCCAACTCCCACTGGCTTAACCCCCAAAAGTTTCAACTCATCAAGTAAACCAAATTCAAGGACAACGATTCTTTCTGGTTTTTTTGGTAAAATGATTGTTCCGTTCTCAGCTTTTACAGATAAGGGAAACTGAACCGCATAACTTAAAGAAGAACATAAACATAAAATAGTTGTTGCTATTATTTTTTTCATCACTAACTCCTTTTAACTCTTAATATGAGAATGATTTTCATTATCATTTTTTACCTATGAAAACTCAAAAAAAAAGTCAAGAGCATTATGAAAGAATATGCTACATTTTGAATAATTATTAAATTTTAATTAAAATTAATAAATTTTTAATTATAGAATTTAGAAAATTTTATAAAATTACACTTTATTCAAATTAATTTTTAATAATTTAAAAATCTCTTCCTTTAAATTTGCTGGATAAATAATTCTTTGAATCATAAGTGGTTGGGTATTAGGAAACAATATTTTGACATCTGCTACACCAAGAAATTTCTGTAATAAATTCTGAGTAATTTCAACATTCTTTATTTCTTGAATTGGAAATTCTTGAACATTTTTAATTAGGAAACCACTTTCAATATATAATCTTTGGTTTGTAAGTAATATTTTTTTATTAAAATTTGAAACAAATTTACTTAACATGGGAGCTGAGCAAAAAATTATTATAAATAAATAAGCATATGTAGATTTAATACCTGAAAAACTTGGAAGAAACATAAGAAATAATATAAAACCAAGAAAAATATTTGGAATCATATCAAACCAATGAATTGAAAATTTGAAAAGAATTTTTTCTTCACTCTTTAAATTTAACAACATACATTCTCCCTATGGAATGAAAAGAGTAGTATAAAACATAATTGAGGTATAATTATTCTAAAGAAACTCTTAAAAAAAAGCAATAGCAAACTCAATTCATAAGCTTATTATACATTTGATTATAAAAATAATTAAGAATGTATGTTAAAAACCATTTAAATATTTTGAAGTTAAAAATACAAAAAGTTCATGCGAATAGTTTGTTAAAATATCAGTATTAGGAACATATTTTTTACTCAATGAAAATTGACCATAAGCTGGCAAACTTAATGAACATTGGAAAGAATTAACATTTTTTTTGTCTTGTCTTATATAATGATCAATGTCACTCGTTTTAATATCTGAGAGTTTTATTATAGGAAATAAATTTATTATTTTTTCTAAAAAGTCAAAGAATCTATCACTTGGACATTCTACTATACTATTATTAATCAAAAAATACATCCCATGAGCAACCGCAATACCATGTGACATATGTTCTATTTTTTTGTTTTCAGCAAGCGCTTCAATTAGATGGGCTAAGGTATGTCCAAAGTTTAAAGCTGAACGAATGCCATTTCTTTCAAAAGGATCTTGGTTAATAATATTAGCTTTATATTCTATATTTTTTAATAAAAAAATCTTTAATTCCTCAACAGAACAATTCGATATTAAAATGTCTTCAAAATGTTTCTTATTCTCAATAAATGCACCAAATAACCAAGAATGCTTTAATGCTTCACACAAACCAGATATTACTTCTGTATAAGGAAGTGTTTGAAATAATTCTGGAATACAATAAAATTCTTTTGCATTATAAAAAAGACCGATTTGATTCTTACCATTTGATGGACAATTTACCCCAGTTTTTCCTCCCGTTGCTGCATCCACTGCAGCAAGGAGAGTTGTTGCAAAATATTTAATTGGTTTCTTTGCTATTGCAGCTACAAAACCAGACACATCAAGAGTATTTCCTCCTCCTATTGCAATAATTTCACAACAATTTTTAGGTAGATATTTTAAAATTGCAATGACAGTATCGATATTTTTATTTAATTCACTAGCTTCATAAAAAAAAACATTTTCAGACGAAATTAGATTTTCATAATATTTTTTTATATTCATATCAATAATATAAAAATTTTGATTATTATTTATCTCCAATATAATTTTTTCAAACCGCAATCTATCTATGATTTGCAAAGGAACATCGTGATAAACTTCAAATACTTGATTTGCTAAATTTATAAAACCTCTTTTATAAATTTGACAGGCAACTTGAAATACATCTTTATCATATTCAAATGAAAATTCAGGAACAGAATTGCGATGATATTTTTTTCTAAAAAAATCATTTAATATATCTTTTAACTTTTTCTCTTTGTTTAAAAAAATATCAATCATAACTTTTCCGAGTGCTTTGCAGCATAAATTGATCTGCTAAGACAAGCCAACACATTGCTTCTACTATTGGCACTGCTCTAGGTAAAACACAAGAATCGTGCCTCCCTTTTGGAATTAAAAATTTTATTTCTTGTGATTTAACTTTAGTAACTGTATTTTGTTCTTTATAAATTGTTGAAATAGGCTTAAAACCGACACTAAATTCCAAATTCATACCGTTAGAAATACCACCTTGAACACCACCTGAGCGATTTGTTTTTGTATAAATATTCCCTTTTTCATTTAAATAATAATGATCATTATTTTCACTGCCAAAAAGGTGGGTTGATTCTAATCCATTGCCAATTTCAAAACTTTTACAAGCAGGTAGACTCAGCATAGCTCCTGCTAATGCCGCCTCAAGCTTGTAGAAAACAGGTTCCCCGAGACCTGCAGGAATATTTTGTGCAACACAACGTATGCAACCGCCGAGAGAATCCCCTTGCTGTTTTGCATTTAATATTGCATCTTTCATTTGTTCTTCAACGATAGGATCGGGACAACGAATAACACTTTTTTCAATATCTGCAAAACAGAAATTTTGATAATGTAGTTTGCTTTCTATATCTTTAATACGCTGAACCCAAGCCATTAAACTTAATTCTGGAAATTTTGCTGTTAAATATATTTTTGCAACAGCTGCTGCAGCAACTCGTCCTATAGTTTCTCGTGCACTGGCACGTCCACCACCACTTTGCGCAGTCAGACCATATTTGAGTTGCGTCGTGTAATCAGCATGCCCGGGTCGATAAACTTTATTCAGCTCGGTGTAATCAAGTGGATTTTTATCTTTATTGCGAATAATAATTGCAATTGGCGTGCCTAAAGTTTTACCTTGTTCTATGCCAGATAAGATTTCACAAAGATCATTTTCGTTTCGACTCGTAGTAAAATCGCTCTGACCAGGTTTTCTTCTATTTAAAAATTCTTGAATAATTTCTTCATTGAGTTTTAATCCTGCTGGACACCCATCGATGATGCAACCTATAGCTGCCCCATGCGATTCGCCAAATGTAGTAACTTTAAATAACGATCCAAATGTGTTTCCCATTTATTCCTCAATTAATTTTGTCTGAAAGCCAAGATCTTTTATTTGTTGAAAAAACAGAGGAGCTGTTTTTTCAACACAATTTGGATTTTCGATAAATAAATTACTTGCAAAAGAAGCAAGAATAAAACCACTCATTACGAATCGATGATCATCATACGTTTTCCATAAAGCTTGTAAATTACTAAAATCATATTTATAAGGGTGTACACAGAATCCATCTATATACTCATCACACCGAATATGCAAAGATCTTAAATTTGCGACAAAACAAGAAATTCTATCACACTCATGCATACGAATATGAGAAATATTCCTAATTTCGAAAGGAGCTTCAGCAAATAAAGCAATTATTCCTAATGTTAAAGCTTGATCACTTAGTTTTGATAAATCAAAGGAAATATTACCAGTTGGCCTTGTAAAAGTTTCTTTTTTGCAGACAAAAATCTCTGTGTCTGTGCATTCAATATGTGCACCAAGCGTTTTTAAAATTGAAATAAATTGAAAATCGGGTTGTAAAGTTAATTTGCCTAAATTTTTTATTCGCAAATTAAAATTATGCAAATACGCGAGAGTTATAAAATAACAGCAAGTAGAGGCATCGGCTTCTACTGCATAGTTTTCAATTCCAATATTAAAAGTTGGCGATATTTTAAATTGGTAAAGATCATGATCAGACGAGATTTGACCACCAAAAGACTCAATCGACTGCAAAGTCATTCTCACATAATCTGGTTGAACAAGATTATTTATACGTCTGATTTCAATGTGTGATTTTGCTCCGAAAGAAGCTAAGAGCAATCCACTCAAAAATTGTCCAGATGTTTGTCCGCCAATTGCACATTGACCCTTTAAATCCGATGATGAAATGTGCATTGGTAAATTTTCATTCGATATATTTGCATTAAGCTCTTTTAAGGATTGTACAAGTTCTTGCATGGGTCGTTTTATGAGTTGCACGTCTGCATCAGCAAAAACATTTATTTTACCGAAACTGGGAAATGTTTTTTGCCAATTTAATATTACAGATGGAAAAAAACGCGCTAATGTTCCTGCTTTACCTAAGAATATTTTGAAATCCTTTTGGAAATTTTCAATTGGTGGGAATATTTGTACACTTTTTTCAGTATAGTTTATTTTGATACGAAATCCTAAAATACTCAAAGCATTGAGTCCCCAGTAGGAATCTTCTGAAAATAAAAAGCCTTCTATTTTTGTTGCTTTTGGGCTCATGCCAGAAAGAATTATGGCTCGATTCGTAAAACTTTTTGAACCAAAAATTGACATATCTATTTGCATGATATTGTTTCGATGAGTCACTGCTATTTCTTTAATTTTTTTATCTTCACTTAATGAAGAAAAAAAGTATTTCTTAAACTCTATTTCCATAATTACTCTAGTCGTATTTTCAAATATTAAAAAATATACTATTTGAAAAAACATTTGTTAAAGTACCACTCAAACGAAATAATCAAAATAATATAAAAAAATATTTGAAATTCATTCTCTTGAAATCATATAATAAAACTCAGTTATTTGACAATTGAATACACAGCCAGTCCATTTCGGATTGACCCTTGCTTAAGGAGATTATTATGACTTTCATAAGAATCAGTCTATTTATTTTTTCAACTTTTTTATCATTCTGCTGCATGGCAGAGAATCGAGACCCGATTGTCCTTGTGCATGGATTTTCTGGATGGGGGAGACAAGAGCTTCTCGGCTATAAATATTGGGGAGGTTTTAACGATTTACAAGAAGATCTAAAATCTCAAGGGGGTAAAGTTTTTACTGCTTCTGTTGGCAAATTCAGTTCAAATTACGACAGAGCAATTGATCTTTATGCACAGATAAAAGGAGGTTGCGCTGATTATGGTGAAGCACATGCAAAAAAATTTAAACATGCTCGCTTCGGTCGCTGCTATACACAACCCCTATATCCAGAATGGGATGAAAATCATAAAATTCATTTTATTGGACATAGTCAAGGTGGTCAAACAATTCGAGCGTTATTAAGCCTTTTAAAGGAAGGATCTCAAGAAGAAATACTTACTAGTCAAAATGATGTTGCTGAACTATATAGAGGAAATAAAAGTTGGGTAACAAGTATAACTACGATTGCAACTCCAAATAACGGAACATCACTGACACATTTAGCAGATATTTTCCTACCTACGTCACAATTTATTATAGTATCTACAGTAACGGCTGCAAATGCAGTCGGGGTTGAACCTTTTTTAGATTTCAAACTTGAACAGTGGAATCTAACAAAAAGAAAAGATGAAAACCTAAAAGATTTTTTAGCTAGAGCATATAATTCTTATATCTGGAATACAAAAGATATAAGTAAGTGGGATTTAAGCCCAGAAGGAGCACATTTATTTAACGATAGCGATAAAGAATACAAAGATGTATTTTATTTTTCATACGGCACACAATCAACATCAATAGATATTCCATTTACTAATTGCCAAATTACAATTTTAACTTTATTAAGCTTACCCGCAAATGCAATTGGTTGTTTTAAGCGTAAGCTAAATGGGAATATAAATATTGATGATCAATGGCTCGCAAACGATGGAGTGGTTAATACAATCAGTATGGCATCCCCATTTAAAGGAAAAAGAATGTATTATACAGGAACAGCTCATAAGGGAATTTGGAATGATATGGGTGTGCGCCATGGTTGGGATCATCTTGAAATAATTGGTGCAATTCCAAACCCACTGAAGCCATATTGGAAAGTTAAGGAGTTATATGAAAAACATTTAGAATTATTATATTCACTATAATTATTTTTAATGATTAATATTTACTATTCAAAAACACTTCAAAAGACAAAATAAATATGATCTTACCTAAATTTACTATGCACTTTTAGAAGTTGCTTAAATTTCTATAGAAGTGCATAAATAAAAAAATCTTGCCAAAAATTTAATTCAATTATATATCCTGTTTTGAGTGCGTTTTTATAAATTTATTTTGCTTAATAAATTAACACTCAGTCGTTTTTGTAAAACTAATATTCCCAATTATCTATTTTATAAGGTATACTTAATGCATATTTTGTCTAAATTTATTTTTTCTCTCCTTGCTCTTACAAGTGTAACAAAAGCAAATGCAACTTTTTCTATAATAGCTATAGATAAAATGGAAGGTAAATTTGGTGCTGCTTTTGCAAGTTGCATTTCATTACAAGAAAGTGAAAAAAGCGATGAAAAAATTAAAAGCTTTATAGAAGATCAATTACATGTTTATGTCCCAGGAAAAGGAATTATGAACTTGCAAGGTGCTGTAATCAATGTAAATCTTTTAAATTCAAAAGCAAAAGATTTAATTTATAATGCAAAAAATGCAAAAGAGATTATAAATGATCTTATTAACTATGAAGAAACGGTATTGACAGCGAATGATAATTATTCAAAATTCAGACAATTTCTTGCGTTAACATTTGATTCAACGAAAAATATTGTTTATAAAAATGCTTACACAGGAATGGATGTAAATTCTCATTCAGGGGATTTGACAGGCGCAAATGAACGATTTGCTTATGTTATAGCAGGTAACTATTTAACCCAGAAAGATAATTCAACCCAAAATGATGTTATAAAAGCTTTAAGTGATGGTTTTGAAAATGAGTCAAAAAACCAGCCAGTAAACTTATCTGATAAATTAATAGCTGCATTACAAAATGTTAAAAGTCTAAAAAATATTGGTGATATACGTTGCGTCTCTAGTTATGGCACTACTTCAAACTTTGCTTTTATGAGAACATATAAAGGTGATGAAACTTTAGAAAATTATGTTACCTATTCTAATCCTTCAGAACAAAAAGATGGAATTGATAGTTTAATATCTTTATATAATAAGAAAGCAATTCCAAAGAGATCGATAAATTAATTAAATAATTTAAAAATATTTCAATTTATTAGTTATTTTTAATTGCATTATCAATAAGAACTCTATATCTCTCCGTCTTCTTGAAATCCTCGATAGCCTTCCTCACTTTTTCAACCAATGATTGTGGAGTGCTTTTTGCAGTAGCTATATATATTTTTTCTGAATCAATTGAACGACCATATGCAATATGATTTACATTTACTTTATTTATTTTGAAAGCCATTAAACCATTAATTTTAGAAGTATACCAGGCATCTATTTTTTTAAGAACTAATTTTTTAGAATTTGATTCATCTAATGTAGTTGTTTCATAATTTAACTGTGCTTCCTTAATTGTGATTTCGTACGATGAACCATTAAGAACACCAATTTTCAAATTTTTTGCACTTTTTAAATCATTTATCTTTTTTTGCCCTTTTAAAGTGAAAAAAGCTGTATCGTTATTGTATAAATGAGATACCCAATTGTATTTTGATTCTCTTTCATTATTGCGCGTTAAAGGAATTATGAAAGTTGAGTTATTTGAATTTAGTAAAGTTTCATTCTGCGCTCTTTTCCAAGGAACCCACATCATCTCATAATCCATATTTACGCGCTTTAGAGACTCAACCACAATTTTTCCTGCTAAACCACCTATTTCATTTGTATTTATTTTATCAGTTTGAAACAAAAATGCTTCAGTAGCAATAGTTATTTTCTCTTTATCTTTTGCATAAATTCCAAGGACAATATTAAGTACAATAAAGATTAAAACTAATTTTGTATTTATATACATATTTTAGCACCACCTTGAGGAATTATGCCATTATGTATATTAATGATTAAAGAGGAATATGAAATGAGTCAAAAAATTGTCAGATGGTTTATTTGTTGCTTCAATTATTAAATGAACTTATAGCATGTTCTAGCGAATAAGTGAAGAATGGTTTATTTGTATAATATATTTCTCTATTAGCTAATAATTTCGCAGATTTCATATCTAAATATCTCAATTTTTCCTTTAAATTTAAACTGAGAAATTTTTCTTCACATTCAATAATTATAGCGCACATAGATAAATCACGATCACCTAAAATCATACGTTCATAGATTGCATGACCAAAAATAAATGGTATTTTTTTTTGATTAATTTTTGCAATGATACATCCTCCTTCATCAAACATTGTCATATAATCCTGTTCACGCATTCTTTTTAGCGGTGATTTATTCCAAGGAAAATCTGCCAATTCATCAAAAGCAAAAAATTGACGCATATTTAATGCTGCCTTTGTCCTAGGAAATGAATACCAAATTTGGGCATTAAAAAAATCATGCCAATTCTCGAGCCGAGTCCTCACTTCACCCAATAAAAATATTCTAGGTTCATAGAGACTTTCGAAGCCAACTTGTGAGCGCATCCCCTTTTGCAGCACAAAGTTAATTTTTTGACCGCTCCAACTGTAAATTGAATAAGGGATTTTAGCATTTAAATCTTTAAGGGAAGGCCAATCCATGAAGTTTGAAAAAACTTTAGCATATGGCATAATTGGAAAGAACAGTTCAGAGCATAGTAAAAATTGCGGATTCCAACTTCTTTCTATAGGTTGGAAACTGCTGTGTTCTCTTTTTTCAACCCTTGATTCCTTAGGGTGTGCCATGTATTTAGCCTCACTTTATATCGTTATTGACCTTGATCCTGAAGTTGTACCTTCCGATCGCGATCGTCTTTTACGCTCTCTTCGTGAAAAATTAAAGCAAAAATTTACACACCGTATTACGATACGTGCAGATGAAGATGAGACATCATTAGCAATTGCTATGTTTGATGACAATTATGAAAGAATAAAGGCCCGCCTCGATGAAATACATGAAAAAGTCGATGCAGCTGGTGAAGCACGAATCCGTTTTCATCAAGGACAAATTTTTTGCTGGTTCAATGGAAGATTTGTTGAAACAAATGAAAGTTTGGCATACAGTGAAGAAAATTTAAGCGAGTTTAATCAGAGAACAAATATTTCTAAAGCTTTTCGTGCACGCGAAAAAACAATTGTGTACACAGATAAAGATGATGATGATATGAGTTCACCTGTATCATCTAGGTTTTCAAGAAGGAATTTAAGAATTCCAACACGAAAGTGAGTTTTCTCAATGAATTCAGCAAAAAGAAAAATTTTTTATACTATATCAGCTATTGCAGCAGCTGTTTCTTTAGGTCAATTTTTAAATATTTATCCTTTGCTTCCATCATCTCCTTCAGATGAAGTTTCTGTTAAAGAATCTAAAAAAATACCTAAAAAAAATATAGGATATTTAACATGCTCTTCTTTATCTGAAAGAATGAAAGATTTTTTAAAAAATCATTATATTTATCGTAATTTTGACAAAGATCTTGCTACTCGAACATTTGATACTTTTTTTAAACTACTCGATCCAGGAAAATTATATTTTATTCAAGATGATATTGATGAATTTAAAAAACAAGAAAGCGAATTATTGACAAATATTTCAAGTATCGATTGTCGCTTCATAAATGGAGAAAAAGGCGTATATGAAAGATACAAAAAGAGAATAAATGAAGCAACGATCGCCTCCAATAATATTTTAAAAGAAAAGCTAGATTTCACTATCGATGAATATATAGAAACGGATAGAAAAAAAATCGATTGGGCCAAAAACTCTAAAGAATTAATGGATCGCTGGAAAAAAACTATAAAATTTATAATTTTAAACATGAAAGATACTGATGATGTCGAAAAAATAAGAAAAAGACTGATGCGTCGCTATGAAATGATTAAGAAAGACGTCGATAGCCGTTCAGGTGATGATATCAATTCTCTTTTTTTAAATGCGTTTGCCTTATCTCTCGATCCACATTCCAGTTATTTAACTCCTGTTGACAATGCTCAGTTTCAATTTGATTTTAGCTTAAAACTTGTAGGCATTGGTGCAACTTTAAGAAGCATTGATGGATATACCGTAATTGATGCAATTGTACCAGGTGGAGCAGCCGCAAAAGATGGTAGAATAAAAAAGAATGATAAAATAACAGCAGTTGATGCCGGCGATGGTGCAGGTATGCAAGATGTTATCGAAATGGATCTAAATAAAGTTGTGCAATTGATCAGAGGTAAAGAAGGCACAATTGTCAAATTGGCAATCTTACGAAAAGAAGCTGATGGTAAAATGAATCGTATTATAATAGCTCTTAAAAGAGCTGTTGTGCAATTAAAAGATTATCAAGCGAAAAGTGATACTATAATTTTAGAAAATAAAAAAATAGGCGTTATTAATTTACCGAACTTCTATATAGATTATAAAGAATGCCAAGACTCTCCATTAACATGTCGAAGTTCTTCAAATGATATGGCAAGAGAAATTAAAAAACTAAAATCGCAAAAAGTGGATGGTATATTGATCGATCTGCGTCGTAATGGCGGTGGTGATTTATCTGAGACACAAAAAATAGTTGGCTTATTTATTAAAGATCCAGTTGTAACACAAGTTGAAGATAGAGAAAAACAAGTTCGAGCAATAGAGTCTGATAATAAAGATGCTTTATACACTGGTCCTCTTGCAATTCTCGTAAGTAAATATTCGGCCTCTGCATCAGAAATTTTATCTGGAGCTGTTCAAGACTATGGAAGGGGACTTATTGTAGGAGATTCGAGAACTTTTGGGAAAGGCACTGTGCAAACAATTTTTGATGTTCCTGGTTCAAATGGCCGATCTTCGGACGGAGCTATTCATGTAACAATTGCTAAGTTTTTTAGACCAAGCGGTAAGAGCAATCAAGAAAAAGGAATTCTGTCTGATATCGTTATTCCTGATATAATCGATGCAACAGATATTGGCGAAAACGAATATGACTACGCCCTTCCCTACACAACTATAAAGCCTTCACGCGATTTTAAGCCCGAAAGAGATCTCAAAGAATATATTCCAAAATTACAAAAGTTAAGCTCTGATCGAATAGAAAAGTCTGCTGATTTTAAGAAAATAATTGAAGCTATAAATAAAGCACGAAATGACAAAAATACTCTTGTTTCCTTAAAAGAGTCAGAAAAATCAGAATTAAGGAAAAATTCTGCTAAAATAGCTGCAAATAAAAAAGAATCAACTAAAGATGGTGAGAAAAAAGCCAATGAGAAATCGAATTCTTTCAAAAAAGATATAGATTTGAATCCGATAAACGAAGAAGAAGAAGAAATTGATTTTTCAGGAAAAGTTATTCGTAAAAATGATGTAGTTCTTAAAGAAGCAGTAAATATCCTCCTCGACAGCTCTAAAATTATTGATTTTAACTCAAAACAGTAATAATTCTTTTCTCATTGGCTCAGATGAATCGGCTGCTCTCAGTAGAATTTGACTCCATTGCAAACACAAATTCATATTTTAAGAGTAAGCAAATTCATCTGTAATTTTCAATGCTAAAGAAAAATAATACAGAAAGTTTGTTCAATGAATCAAAAAATACATGATATCCTCATTCTTGGAGGAGGTCCAACAGGAATATTTGCCGCATTTTATGCTGGTATGCGTAATGCAAGTTGCAAAATAATTGATTCAATGCCAGCACTCGGTGGACGTCTCACTGCCGTATATCCTGAAAAATATATTTATGATGTTGCTGGTTTTCCAAAAATCCTTGCAAAGGATCTTGTCGATAATTTAATAGAACAAATTAAACCTTATCATACTGAAATTTGTTTAAATGAAACTTCACAAACGTTAAATAGAAATGAAGATGGAATTTGGCAATTAACAACAAATATAGGAACTCACTTAGCAAAAACTATAATAATTGCTGCAGGTGTTGGTTCTTATAGTCCCAAAAAGCATCACGCTCTTGGGGCTGATAAATTTGAAGGAAATGGAATTGCTTACGCTGTAATTGAAAAAACTAAATTCAAAGATCGAAACGTTATCATCGCTGGAGGTGGTGATTCTGCACTCGATTGGGCCAATGAATTGGTCAATATAGCTAAGTCAGTTACTTTAGTACATCGCTCTGATAAGTTTAGAGCGCATGATGATTCTGTGAATAAGTTGCAAAAGACGAATGCTCGAGTTATTTTAAATTCTGAAATCATTGAGTTTAATGGAGAGAATAAATTAGAAAGTGTTCATATTAAAGGAATTGATCACGATTTAGATGAAATAATTTCTGTGGATGATGCCCTTATTATGTTTGGTTTTAATAGTTCTTTAGGAAAAATAAAGGAATGGGGACTCGAACTTTCTGGCAATGGTATCTGCGTTAATGAAAGAATGGAAACAAACTTGCCTGGGGTCTTTGCGGCTGGAGATATTGCAAAGCATTCAGCTAAACTCGATCTTATTGCCACTGGCTTCTCTGAAGCTGCTATTGCGGTTGCATTTGCTAAAGTCTTCATTAATCCAAAAGAAAAAGCACAACCAATGCATTCTACGACTCTCATGGAAATTAAGGAAAAAAAAGAAAAGCGTTTGAGTAAAAATACAAATTGAGTTTTTTAGGAGAAAGCCATGCAAAGAATTGCTTCATTCGTATTCATTTTTGCAACAATTGTTCCTATTATTGGTTGCCAATCAACTTCTCAAAATACACTTGAAAAGAAAGTTGAGGTAAAACTTGAAGCCAAAAACAATTCAAATGCTTCCGGACTTGTGATGATCTCTGAATATGCGAATGGGGAAATTCAAATTACGGGTAAAATTTCTGGTCTCTCCTCAAACTCACTGCATGGTTTTCATTTTCATGAGAATGGAGACTGCTCAGACAATGAGGCTTTAAAGGCAGGAGCTCATTTTAATCCAGATAAAAATCATATTCATGGAAAATCTATTGCAAATACTGAATATGGCAAACAGCATGCTGGTGATCTAGGCAATATTCTTGCAGATAAGAATGGTGAAGCCAAAATTGACATTCTGATAAAAGCCCCTGCTCTTACCTTAAATGATGAAAATAAATATTCACTCTTAAATCGATCTTTAGTTGTACATGAAAATAAGGATGATGAAAAATCAGCTCCAGCTGGTAATGCAGGTAAAAGAATTCTTTGTGGTGTTATTAAAAGTTAATCTTATGTCATTTTTATCTGACAAAAATTATAAAATAAACTATCATAGATTTTAAAATAATATGATAGGATATAAAATGTTGAATATCCCTGAAAAAAAAGAGCTTCATAATTTTTCATACTTAAATAAAACGCAGATTGATTTGGATTTAAATCGAGAATGGCTTATAACAAATGGCTTAGGTAGCTACGCTTCTGGCACACTTTCTGGCACCTTAACTAGACGTTACCATGGACTTTTTGTAGTTGCGCAAACTCCTCCTTTGGGTCGAATTCTATTTGTCAGTAAAATAGAAGAAGAAATTATTTTTTCAAATAAAAAATTTTTATTAAGTTCAAACAAATGGGGTGGCAGTGAAAATATTTTTCCAAATGGTTATCTGCATATTAATAGTTTTTATTTAGATGAAGACATTCCTACTTGGCTTTATCAATGCGAAGATGTTCTTTTAGAAAAGAAAATTTTTTTCGAACATGAAAAAAACTCGATCTATATCACTTATAAGATACTAAGTGACAACACCCCCAATGATTTAAAAATTATTTGTAAAGTATTTGTTAATAATCGTGATTTTCATGGATTAAATCGCGAGATAAATGTTTTCTCAAAGATTGAAGATAAAAGTATACGATTTTTAAATAAAAATGGTAATCTTTTATTTTCGGCTTATACAAATTTTAGCAATTCTTCTGTTGATGATACTATATATTATAATTATTTACTCGAAGAAGAAAGACAAAGAGGATTTTCGTTTGTAGAAAATCATAAATGTGCCGCCATTTTTTCTGAAAACATATCTAAATTTAATGATAATTTACAGATTATCATTAGCACAGAAAAAGATGTAGATAAAAACTGGAAAAATGTTCTACAAAAATTAAGGAATAAAAATAGAGAAAATTTATTTAAATTTTCTCAAAATAATTATACACCACATTGGATTAGGCAAATTCATTATGCAGCTCATCATTTTATCGTAAGACGAGAAAGTAAAACTGATAAAAATGCAAAAAGTATTCTTGCAGGTTATCACTGGTTTGGTGACTGGGGGAGAGATACATTTATCAGCTTAAACGGCATTTGCTGCGCAACAGGCCAGTATTCGACTGCAAAATCAATATTGGAAAATTATGCTAAATATATAGATGCTGGAATGATTCCAAATCGATTTCCAGATTATGGTGAAAATCCTGATTATAATACAGCAGATGCTTCTCTTTGGTACATTGAAGCTGTTGCAAACTACTTAAAACACACTCAAGATTTGGATTTTTTAAAGAGTATTTTTTCGACACTTGAAGAAATAATTGAATCCTATTTTTATGGCACTCGCTATAATATTAAATGCGATTTAAAAGATGGTCTTATCTATGCTGGAGAAGAAAATTTACAATTGACGTGGATGGATGCAAAAGCAGATGGAATTGTTTTTACCCCCAGAATTGGTAAACCAATTGAAATAAATGCACTCTGGTACAATGCTTTAAAAAATATGAATCAATACGCTTTACTTCTCTGTAAAGAGAATAATTTTTATTCTGAATTAATTAGGCAAGTTGAAAATAATTTTAATAAATATTGGAATGAAGACTTTCAATACTGCTTCGACGTAATTGATGGCCCCAATGGAAATGATATAAGTCTCAGACCAAATCAATTGATTGCTTTATCACTCAAATATTGTCCTCTAGAATATAAGCAAAAAAAATGTATTATTGATATTTGTGGAAAAGAATTAGTTACTTATTTTGGAGTACGTAGCTTAGCAAAAAGTTCAAATCAATATAAAGGCCGCTGCTATGGTAATTACTTTGCTCGCGATTCGGCATATCATCAAGGAACTGCTTGGAGTTGGTTGTTAGGAGTTTATGCAATTGCTTATTTCAAGCAAACCCAAAATGCATCGGTTGCTATTAGCTTTTTAGAGCCCCTAGGAAAGCATATAAATGAATATGGAATCGGCTTTATCAGCGAAATTTTTGATGGTGATGCACCCTTCATAGCAAGAGGATGTATTGCGCAAGCATGGAGTATTGCTGAGACTTTGAGAGCGTGGAAATTTCTCTCATCTAAATTAGATCCGCTTAAATTAGAAAATCCTCTTATATAAAAAAACAGATAACTCTGCCTAAAAGGCTAATAATTTCTTACTAAAAACACTCAGAACTTTTATGCTGTTTTTTTAAAATCCAAATTGTTTATCTTTTTGACGATAAATAAAAAATGCATAAAATAACTTTTCTTTTCAAAAAAAATAAATTCTTGATAATGTATTTTTTTTTAGATAATATAGCTCAAAAGTCTAAAGGATAAATTTATGAAAAATTTAATGCCTGGATTAAGAAAATTCACTGAAAATATTTTTCCAGAACAAAAAGATCTCTTTGAAACTTTATCGCAAGGTCAAAAACCTCATACTCTCCTGATTACTTGTTCTGATTCAAGAATTGATCCCAATTTATTAACACAAACACAACCTGGGGAACTGTTTGTCATCCGCAATGCAGGAAATATCATTCCTCCATTTGGAGCATCTGGTGGAGGAGAGGAAGCTTCTATAGAGTTTGCAATCGATGGTTTAAAAATAAGTAATATTGTAATATGTGGTCACTCGCACTGTGGTGCGATGGCAGCACTTATGGACAAAGTTGATTTAGAAACACTTCCTTCTGTAAAACACTGGCTAAGACATGCTCAAACCACTAAAAAAAGAATTTTAGCTTGCAGCAAAAATAATGAAATTAATTTAATGAATGTCATAGAAGAAAATATATTAACTCAGACGGACAATTTGAAAACGCATCCTTCAGTTTCTTGTGCTCTGAGACAAAATAAAATTAGACTTTATGGATGGGTTTATCAATTTGAAACCGGTGAAGTAAATATTTATGATCACAAACAAAAGTGCTTTGTAAAATCTGTTGCTGTAAAGGAAGAGGTTCTCAATGAACCAAGTAGATTTGAATTATGAAAAGTATAACTTTATAAATCAACACGAAAAAAAATCTTTTTTTAAAACAGCTTTAACATGGAATGGCTCCGTTACTCCTGTTGTAATTCATAGAGTCGCTTTATTAATGCTTTATGCATATATAGCAAGTTCTGTAGAAAAGTTGTTTCCAATTTCTACATTTCCTATTAGCCCTTTTCAATACACCGGTTTTGCATTAGGTGTTTTGCTTGTTTTAAGAATAAATGCAGGTCTTGATCGTTGGTGGGAAGCGAGAAAACTTTGGGGAAATATTGTTAATCAATCAAGAAATTTAGCCATAATAATAAAAGTTCATTGTAAAAATGAGGAAGATAAAAAGATAATTTTAAATTATATTGCAGCTTGGCCCTATGTTATTATGAACAGTTTAAGAAATGATTTGAGTACAACAAAAATCAATAAATTCTTAACTCAAGAAGATTTATTACAAATAAGTCAACATCCTCACAGACCTTCATTTATTGCTTTTAAATTAGATGAATTCTTTCAAAAAACACTAAGTCATGAAATTAACTCATATATACATCATCTTTTGCAAAATGAGCGATTATTATTACTTAATTCAGTTGGTGCATGTGAACGGATTGCATCCACTCCCATCCCATTTGTTTTAGCTATTAAGATTAGAAGATTTATATTAATGTTTATTCTTTTACTCCCCTTTTGCATGAACGATAAAACAAATATGTATTCAGCAATTATTGTAGGTCTAGTATCATATCCATTATTATCGCTTGATGAAATAGGTGTTCATTTGCAAAACCCATTTTCATTGAAAAGTTTAAGTTGTTTACCTTTAGAAACTATTTGTGACAAGATTTATTTAAATATTTCTGAAATCGAATATGTAGAAAATCAATTTTAAAGATAGTATCTTTCTTATCTTTTCTAAAAGAAATAACCACTTATATTCTTGCACAAAGGAAAAAGACCATACGTTGAAATTGAAAAATTATTATCGATCTATTTATTTATATTGCTTTCGTACTTTTTAAATTTACTGACATTATTTATATAATATTTATACAACTCATCGAATTTATTCTTACTTTCATTTGTATTACTGAGTCTATCAAACTCATCAATAAAATCTTTTGCGTAAGGTAAGTTTTTTCTTATATGCAAGAAATATTCATATTTTTGTACAATAAATGATGCATCTATGAATCCAATATCTGCTCTTTTTTTCTGAGAGACAAGCATATCAATTATGGATCGATCTGCTAAGATTACATCACCTCTTCCATTTAATAATTTTTTAAAACATGCTTCAATACTTGCTGAGAAATCAATATCAAATCCATCCTTCTTTGGATAATAGAGATCTGATAAACTATTCCCAATGTAATCATTTATTGTAAATTTTTTTAAATCATTCTTCGATTTAATTTGCTTAATCAGATTTTTATTTTTGTTATTTTTTGAATAGACTAATAGAAGGCGGTCAGTGAAAATAGGATTTTTATTATGATAAAGAAACAAATTGCGTTTTTCGTTCACTAATGTAATATGTCCATCATATTGATTTTTTCTGACAAAATCTTGCGCTCTTTCCCATGGAAAACTATATGAAGTGACATTATATTTATTTGAATTATGAAACACATATTCCAAATAATCTACAAAAATTCCCTTAGTTATATTTTCATCCGAGAAAGAAAATGGGTAGAAATTATCAAAATAAGCCATTTTAACATTGACTTTAGACATTGAAATGCAATTAAAATTTATAAAAAAAAGTATTATGAAAATAATATTTTTCGTTTGTCTCATATTTTTCACCATATCTTCTGAAGGGTCATATTTTAATTCGAACTTACCATTTACTATAATTGTACCTATTTTTATTTAAAATACTATATGTATAAATCGAGATAATATCATGCGTGCATTATATGAAAAAACATTTTCTTAGAGTGTACTTTTGGGAATTTTCACAGATTTTAATTTGATCCAAACAAAATAGCGGCTCTGTCTTAATCCACTGAATAGCCAATTGCCATACCAGAACTCAAATGTTCAGCAATATGACAATGTGACATCCATTTTCCGACATTTGATGCTTCTAACAAGATTTCAACAGTATGACCTGTTTTGACCAAGACTGTATCTTTCCAAGCCAAATTATTATTCTTCACTTTATTGTCTGTTAAAACTAAAAAACGTTGTCCATGAAAATGAATAGGATGCTGCATAGGATGTTTTGATTTAGGATCATTAAAAATTATAATTTTATAATAATTCCCTTTTTTAAATTTCCAAAAAACATCCATATTTTTTTTATTTGTTTCTTTATCAATTAATAACCATTCCACATCTTGTGATGTCATGTGTTCATTCATTTTAGGCATATTATCTTCCCACTCTATTTCAGGAGGTTTTCCATGCTGAGAATGATCCATTTTCATATTTACTGATATGATTAGATTTTTATCAACTTTTTTATTGAAATGCTTAGATAATTTCTGCATTTCACTTTTTTGTATCTTATCCTCTTGCAAAACCATAAAATCATCAATAAATGATTTTTCGAGTTTTCCTTCAGAGACTTCTATTAGTCCTAATTGTGTTTTTGATTCAGAATTGGAATTAAGAATTTTATAAATACCTTTATTTTTAAAATATACATCTACAATATAGCGTTCTGAGGGAGCAATGATTAAACTTTCAATCCATTCTTGCTTTTCAAAAGGACTCATATCCGCTGCAATCAACTTTATTTTAGCTCCAGGAATATTGAAATTGAATGTTCGTGTATTTGCAGAATTTGTTATAAAAAACCGTATTATCTCTCCCTGAGTGACTTTCTCTTTATAATTTTCGACACCATTTATCAGCATTATATTGCCAAAACGCCCCATAGCTGCATAGTTTGCATAACCTTTAAAATAAGAGTTTTCCGCATCAGTTAATAAAATATCATCCAAAATGATTGGTACCATTTTATTTACAGGAATAATTGCATTTTTTTTATCAGAACTAACAAGATAGTTCCCATATAGACCCATGTCTTGCGCATAATCTTCTCGAATATGTGGATGATAAAAAAACACTCCAGTATCTGGGAAATACAATTCATACTCGAAAGTTTCTCCTGGTTTAACAGGTGCTTTTTGCCCTAACCCAACAGTGCCATCAAATAAATAATTTAAGCGTAAACCATGTGAGTGTAATGTTTGATCCACTTCAGTTTGATTGATAAATTTAATCTTTACCTTAGATCCTTTCTGCACCTCAATTATCGGCCCAGGAATAGATCCATTATACGCAAATCGCTTAACTATTTTACCATTTATATTTTGTTTAACTTGCTTAGCAATCAAAGTATAGTTTTGCCCATTTGATAGTTTTATCACTTGCGCATTTTTAACAAATGGAAGCCCTATGGTCGCATTTGAAAAAACTTCATCTTTCTTCACTAAGTTTAAATTATAATTATGATTCATATTTTCCATTTGTGAAAAGGCTAAAAACTCAGTAAACAGACCCAACAGCAATACGATAAATTTGTAAGTTTGCATTTGTTGCTCTTCCACAATTATGATTTAAAATTCAAGCATATAAAACAAAAATTATGAACATAAAGAATACTTATATCACTATCATTAAACTATACTAGGGAATTAATTATATACCCACCATCAACAAATAAGCATTCCCCAGTTATATAGCTTGATGCATTCGATGAAAACAAAAAGATCGCACCATCAAGTTCCTCGTATTCCCCTTTACGCCCGAGAGGAATTGTTCTTGCAAGAAATTCTTTCCCTGATTCTGATTTAACAAAATTGGAATTTATATCTGTTTCAAAAAAACCTGGAGCAATGGAATTCACTCGGATGTTATACTGTGCATATTCGCCCGCAAGTTTTTCAGTCAAGCCAATAACTGCTGATTTTGAGATACCATAAATAGGATTACCTGATCTTGCACGATTTGCCGCTGTCGAAGAGATATTTATAATACTTCCCTTGATTGAGAATTTTTGCATATATTTTGCTGTGATATTAGAAATATGCCACATTGATTTTAGGTTTGTATCTATTACGTCATCCCAGTCTTTGAGGGTGAGATCAAGAACGGGGCGTTTTACTTTCGTTGTCGTTCCAGCATTGTTTATAAGGACATCTATTCCTTCTAATTGCGAATAGAGTTGTGTTAATTTTTTCTCTGCGCCGTTGAAATCTGTCACATCCAAAACAAGCGCTTGGACACTTCCTTTTTTATTTTTAATTTCTTGGACAAGGTCATTTAACAATTCTTCTCTCCGAGCACAAGCAATAATATGCGCTCCAGCTTCTGCCAAGATTTGAGCATAATGTTTGCCAAGACCTGCTGACGCACCTGTAATAAGTATTTTTTTATTTTTCACTGAAAAAAGTTTATTCTGCATTAAAGAACCTTTTAATTTAATATTTTTTAGTAATTTATTGAAATTTATTAAAAATAATTTTCAATAGGCATTGAAAACAATACCATTTTTAAGAATTATTGCAAATGCTTTAAGCGTTTAGCTCAAAATTCCAGCTATATGGTAAGATCTTCTATTTATAAATTAGAATAAGAACCAATTCTTGGTTTCTATTCATTGAAACCGGCTATAGCATGTATAAGTGTAATAGAAGTGCCACAAGTTTCCTAAAAGGTAACAAAAATTCTTAAGGTTTTTATCAAATTGGAAAAATTATTCTCCTTCGTTGAAAAATTTTGTCAAAATTATTTTTAAAATTCTTTACTGCTACTTTGATAACTTTGTAATGAACTGCTCCAACCAAATTACTGCTTAATTATGGATTGAGTTTCGTGATTCAGAACGCTTGACAGCGTTCCTCTGCACAGAGCCGGTCCCCGGCATCTTGTTTCAATTTTTTCGTCTATTTTTAAAGTACCCAGTGCAAATTTAAGCATAACAAGTGCACTATTTACATCACGAGATATTGAAAATCTACAAATTTGGAAGATACGCCCCTGTTAATTCATCAATTTTTGCCTTAGGTGCTTTTGTTATATTTTTAATTGACAGTTTTTCAGTGATAATTCTTTTTGAGCTTTCAACAATTTTACAGGAAGTTTTATGTATGAAACCAAGGCGTTTATTTGCTACTTTTTTATGAATACGAGAAAGGCTAATTTTGACTTTTTTTCTATTGTTTGATCTTAATTTTTTTCTTGAAAGTTTTTGTTGAACTTTTTCAATTTTTTCTGATGCTGTTCTTGAGAAACGAGGGTTTTCAACTGCACTTATTTGCTGCGCTTCATTTGCTATGGTTAAAAAAGTTGTTACTCGCCAGTCTAATGCATGGATATGTTCGCCAGAATTTCTTTCTGGCACACATTGATATGTTACAGAAATAATCCAGTCTTCACCTTTTTTAAGAACTTCCATTGTTTTTGGGGTACCGCCATTTCTTGACATTCCTCGAATTTGAATTTTGCCCACTCCAGAAATGCGTACAGTACCGCCACGTGTTTTTTACACGGGAGAAAAAAGCTTTGTATGCTTTATCCAAACGTTTTGCTGTTTCTTGTAAACACTGTGCATTTATATTTTTAAATTCTTCAATTTCTTTTCTTAAAAATGTAATTTGTTTGCATTGCTCAGCATAAGAGAGACTTTTTTGTATTCCTTTCCATGCATAAATTCTTTGTTCAAGAAGCGCATTGTACAATTTTCGGTGATTATTGAACATATTTTCAAGCAACAGCTTTTGTGCCTTACTTGGATACAGCTTATAATTCACTTTTCTATTGACAACGTCTTGCATGTATTTCATCCTTACCCACAGTACATTTATTATTGTACTTCGTTCGGAGTAAAAATTCAAGATTTTAAGAAGCTACATCATTGTGTTTATAATTTAAAATATCATTTAGTTCTTGTCACAAAATATCGCAGAAAATGTATTACAGATCCTATCATAATACGTTTGAAAGAAATTTTTATAGAGCTTTGTCTAAAATGGGAATGCAATTTAATTGAATTTAATGGTGAGCCTGATCACATACATTTGCTTCTTGAACTGAAGCCAAAAATTACACTTTCAGCATTTATTAATAACCTGAAAACGGTATCTAGTCGTTACATTAGAAAAGAATTTTCTAATCATCTTTCAAAATTTTATTATAAAAATCCTATTTTTTGGAGTCGATCTTATTGTATTTTAACTTGCGGAGGTGCTCCTCTTTCTGTTATTAAACAATATATTGAACAACAAGCTGGCGTGGATTAATGGAACAATATCGCCGTTATCGCACTCAATTTCCGCGCGGCAAAGCCGTGCTCAGTTGGCGCTGATAACAGGCTCACAATACTTGGACTTCGTTGTTACCACAACTCGTCCAATTCAGCTCCATCTAATCCTTATGCTGCGCAAGCGGTTATAGATGGAGCACTGCGCTTGTTTCCGGTAGAAAACTTTTCTCACCTTGATTATTTATCAAAAATTGAATATGAAATATATTTTGAAACTTAGTATTTATCCCCCATAATTTCAAATTCAAGGGATGCATAAAATAAATGCAATGACTTAAAATTAAAAATGAGATTAGTTATGAAATTTAATATTTATTTTCTAGGTTTAAGGTTAGGAACACACGTCTGATGATCGCAAAAAAAATGGGAATAGCTCTTACAGACGGCCCAGGTAACAAAGAATATTTAATGAAATTAGCCGCAGCTGCTGAAGAGAATGGGTTTGGTCAATGTAATGAAATGGCAGCTTTAGCAGCGAGTAAATTGGCTTTAATTTCTCAAAATTATAAGCTGAATATTTATACATTTCAAATGCCAGACTCTAATCAAGCCATGGTCTTGCTTTCACGGAATACTTATCGAAGTAGTAATTTAATTAATTGGGGAATTGAATTTAACTCTAAGTCAATAGTTGCAGATTTATGGCAAGGAATTTTAGCTCCAAAACAACCAGAATTTTTAACTTCATACGCTAAAATAAATCTGTATACAAAATCTAAACCAAGGGCTTATATCCAAACTCAATTCTGGTGATAGATATTTTCCTTAGCTCAATCATAGATTTAACTGATAATCAAATAAGACTTCATCACGTGTCATAATAAGTTAACTAGTTTATATCTAAATTTTCACGTCAAAAAATTTTAGCATTCTCTTAAATTATGAATCTCCTAATTCTTGCTTCTTTAATATAAAAAACAAGTAAATCAATTTTTTATTAGAATTTTTAAATTTTATATTGATTTTTTTTAGATTTTTATCAAAAATAATTTTTATTAATTTATAAAATGAATTGTAGTAATTTTATAAATTTTATTTTGTTTAAAATTTTACTATACTAAAAGATACTTCATAATGCCTCAAAAATCATCAGGAGTTACATTTGCCGCAATGCATTTAATTTTAGGTGGAATATTATATATAAATAATAGAAATAAAAACTTAAAATTTCCTAGGGTTTTACTGGCAAATAATATTTTGAAATATAAAACCATTGAATTAAATAATGATTGGGATTATACAAATTATGACATTGCAGATTTATTTTTTAAAAAATTAAACTCAAAAATTTTTATTGAGCCAAATATTGAATATGATGAGAATGATATAATATTGAGGAAAAGAATCAGAATTAATTTACGCCCAGAAAGTAAGGAAAATAGAATAAGCCCTGACTTGAGAGACTTTAGTAAAAAAAATGTTTTCATGGCATTTTATTCAACATGCGATAATGATTTTGACGAAGTAGTATTAAAAAATGTAGATAGGCCATTGTCTGATACATCTAAAAAATTTAGAACACAAACAAATAATATTCAATATTTTGGAGAAATATCTCCAACTAATAAAAATCCTAATCGTTTTATTTCTAATGCAGAACATTTTATGATGCACGTAGAATGCCTTGCATTCGCCCAAAATGCTACTGTTCTGGGTGGAGAGGTTCACTCCCAAAGTGTTTATCTTAGAGGCAAACAAGCCGCTTCATGTTGCCCTATGTGTTATTTATATTTAATGTCTAGTTCAACTGCTGCAAATGTCGAATATTTTCACTTAAATAATGTAGGTAGTTGGGCTCTTCCGAGTGCAACCCAAGAATATAAAATCAAACAATCTGTCTCGGAGCAAATGCGGACGAATTTTTCAAATTTATTATATAAAGGGCAATTAGAATTGATGAAAATTAAACCAAATAAAAATAATTTAAAAGCAAATATAAGATCATTAAGTTCATTTGAGAAAAATAGCAATGATCATGTATTTACAATGAGTGAAATTGAAGATGGAATAAATATTTTAAATCAATATGCAAATAATCAACATGGCTTACTCCAAATATGTATCGAAGGAGTCAATTCTCTACCACATCCAATTTGGTTGTATCTTGTTACTATTTTAAAAGCATATTAACAACACTCGTGATTTGGTATCATGATCATAAAATGAAAAAATAAACTCTATAATAAAAAGTTTTTCTAAAAATTAATTTCAGAAGATTTTAAAATCTAAATATGATATGAGAAAATGCATCTATAGTAAATGAGCTTATTGCAAGGGAATTTTATGTCACAAAATATGAATAATTTTATTAATAATAAAAAATCAATAAAAAACTTTGAAAGTAACTATCATATCGAAGGGATGAATTGTGCATCTTGTGTCAACCATGTAGAAAAGTCGCTCAGAAAAATACCAGGTGTTCTAGAAGTGTCCGTTAATCTTGCTAGCGAAAAAGCTCAAATTCAAAGCGAAAAAAAAATTTCAAGTGCTACTATTAAAGCTGCAGTTGAGAAAGCTGGGTATAAAGCTATCCCAATTTTAGAAGAAGAACAAAAGGATTCTTTAATGCCGCCAAAGCAAAAGGACGGTAAATGGTTAATTATTTTTTCAGCGCTGCTTTCTTTGCCACTTATTCTACCCATGCTTTTGTTACCTTTTTCTATAGATTTTGCTCTTCCAGTTTGGACTCAAGTCATACTTGCAAGTATTATTCAGTTTTTTATTGGAAGAAAATTTTATATCTCTGCTTGGAAAGCACTTTGGACAAAATCAGCGCATATGGACTTACTTGTTGTTCTTGGAACAAGTTCAGCATATGGGCTTAGCCTATATCAGATTATCAGCCATCCCACTGATGTTTTAAATGGAAAAATTCATTTATATTTTGAAAGCTCAGCAGTCATAATCACTTTAGTACTCTTTGGGAAATGGCTTGAAGGGCGCGCAAAAAGAAAAACAACCTCAGCCATTCGTGCTCTTCAAGAGCTTAAACCAGAAAAGGCTCGGGTGTTTTCCGATGGCAAAGAAGTTGAAGTCTTACTAAGTAATTTAAAATTAAATGATATCGTGGTTATAAAACCTGGGGAAAGAATTCCAGTTGATGGAACAATTATTGAAGGATTTTCTCAGGTAGATGAGTCATTAATAACAGGTGAAAGCTTAGCAATAGATAAGTTAACAGGCGATAAAGTTACTGGTGGTTCACTTAACTACAATGGCTTGATTAAAGTTAAAATAAATGCTCTCGGTGCAGAAAGCACTTTAGCTAGAATCATCCGACTTGTGGAACAAGCACAAATGGCAAAAGCTCCCATTCAAAAACTAGTTGATAAAGTCAGTGCTATTTTTATTCCATTTGTTTTAGCAATTGCAATAATTACTTTTCTTTTATGGGGAATACTTTTGGGTGACTGGCAACAAGCAATTATAAATTCAGTTTCGGTCATGATTATTGCGTGTCCTTGCGCGTTGGGACTTGCCACTCCCACTTCCATTATGGTTGGCACTGGGGCCGCAGCAAAGCATGGAATTTTAATAAAAGATGCAGAAGCTCTTGAAACTGCGCATGCGATTAAAATAGTAGCATTTGACAAAACAGGTACAATTACTGAAGGAAAACCTCAATTAATGGAAATAAATTCAATTGAAATACCTGAAGAAGAATTGCTAGCAATTTCTGCTGCTTTACAATCAGGCAGCGAGCATCCGTATGCAAAAGCAGTTTTATCTGCGGTTCGAGAAAAAAATATTCCAATCCCTAAAGTAACAAATACTCAAGCAATTTCTGGCAGAGGAATTACTGCTACTCTAAATGATAAGCAGTACTACTTAGGCAGTGAACTGCTGGTTAGTGAATTTGCAGTGCAAATTGGTGATGATTCGAGAAATATTGCAAAAAAATACGCCGATATGGGACAAAGTGTATCTTGGCTCTTTGAAAAAAAAGAGCTGTATGCAAAAGTACTTGGTTTCCTCACTTTCAGCGATACGCTTAAAGAAACGACAAAAGAAGCGATTGCGTTTTTACAAGCTCTAGAAATTAAAACCATAATGCTTACGGGCGATCATTTAAGCAGTGCCCAAGTGATCGCAAGAGAAATAAATATAGATGAAGTCTATGCTAACCTTCTGCCAGAAGATAAAGTTGCATGTATAAATAAATTAAAAAACAAGCTTACAAAAGTTGCTATGGTCGGAGATGGAATAAATGATGCCCCTGCCCTAGCAGCTGCTGATATCGGAATTGCTATGTCTTCTGGTACAGATGCAGCTATGCAGGCAGCAGGAATAACTCTCATGAGAGGAAATCCAATCTTAGTTTCTGCTGCAATAGAAATTTCCAATAAAACTTTTAGAAAAATTCAGCAAAACTTATTTTGGGCATTTATTTATAATATAATAGGAATCCCGCTAGCAGCATTGGGTTTATTAAATCCAATGATAGCGGGCGCAGCAATGGCTTTTAGCAGCGTATGTGTTGTTTCCAATTCTTTGTTGTTAAGAAATTGGCGGCCAAGAAAGTAAAATAATTTTTAATCTAACTTATAAACACGTTCTCCATTTTCAAGTTTAAATGTGAATTTCTCTGTATTTATTGCGCCATAACTATAAAAATTAACATTTATATTTCCAACAGTATCCTTGTTTATTGTGATATTTGATTTTTCAAAATCCTTAAGCATATCAATTAATTCAATATTTTCTTGCTTATTCATTTTCATAAGTAGATCTTTAAAATCATGATATTTATTTAATTCAGAACCAGGAATTTTTTCCAACTCAGTGATGAGTTCATCATATGATTCAATAATATTTTTTAATGTTTTATATTTTTCTGTACCTTTTTTAAAATATTTCAGTGCATTTTCGAAATTGCTTTTGCTTGCTTTAAAAGTATCTATTAAATCCTGATCTAATAAAAACTCATATTTTAATCTATTAGGTTGCAAAATGAATTTATATTTTTCAAAAATAGATTGCAACTGTGTGATAATATTTTCACTCAATGATTTAACTGCTTTTAATTCATCTGCACTTAGTTTATTCTCTTCACTCAATTTTTCAATAATTTCTACAGATTTTTTCTTGACAAAATCGCTTAGCTTTAGGGAACTAATTTCAGTTTGAGCTGGCAAAAAGTTAATTTTAGCTGTAAAATATTCATTTTCTATGTCTTTCACACTATATCTACAGTCGTTAAATAATCCACTATTATCAGTATCTACACACGTGAAAGATGATTTTGCAATTACTTCATTTAATTTTGATTCTGGTTTTTTTTCTTCATGTTTTGAACAGGATACGCATACCAAAAGAGGTAATAAAAATTTAGCTGATTTCATTTATATTTCTCCAAATTGTTTGTACGGAAAATCCATTACGGTTTATCAAATATTTCATTAAAAAATAATTGTCAATCATAATTTTTATAATTTAATAAAAAAATTAATTATTAAATGTAGACTTGATATTATTACTTATTTTCTACTTCAACACCTATGGATTCATACCAAAGAGGAATGGGTGATATTATTTTTCTTTTATTTGTGTCAAAAATTGCTAAAGTAAACAAAGCTGTTGAACAGACTTCATTTTTTTCATTTATAATCTCATGATAAATATCTAAAACTTTTCCCCGAATAGCGACACACTGAGTTTGAATTTTTATTTTTTCTCTTAATTTAAGCTCTTTTTGGAATTTAATATTAACCTCTAAAATAACAGGGCCTATCCCTAATTTTTGTATATCTTGCACACCAAAACCATTTTCAGTTATTATCTCCCAACGTGCCTCTTCACAAAGTTGTAAATAAACGGCATTGTTGACATGCCCAAATGTATCTAAATGAAATTCCTTAATAGTAATTGCATAAGTATACTTTTTTGCACTCTTTAATATATCCATTGTTCTTCCTCATCACTTTTTGTTTCGTTTCCATCGATATGAAAATAAATCACATCTTAAAATTTTTCTATAGCAAGAAAATACTTCGCCATAAATAAAACACAGTTCTTTATTGAATTCTTTTTATCTAAATAATACATTCTATAATAGAGAATTTATCTAGCGAAAAGTTATAGGAAGCTCCTTCAATGAATTTATTAAAGCTGATTAAGTTTATTCCGTTCCTATTTCTCTTATACACTCATGAAATTTATTCACAAGATCACCTTTTAATCGAAGGGAATGGACTTTTATTTATTAATCAAGGAATTGGCTTAAATCTTGAATACAAAAACGATAAGCTTTGGTTATCACAAGGAATCGATTTTGAAATATTTGTGCAAAATCCCTACAACAAAAATGCTGTTGTTGCTAAAAGAAACATTTATACGATTGCCCCTAAATTAAGATATTATTTCATAGATAAAGATATAGCAGGTCCATTTATTGGAATTAAAATTTATTTTACTTCCTCTGAAAGTTATATATCAGACGGGTATACATCTTCTGAATACGATATTTTTTACGTCGCCCCAACCCTACAGTTTGGCTATCGGTTTATAGCAAATAACAATTTATCATTTTCTGCTTATATTGGTGGTGGAATAAAATCGAAAGATAATAGATTTCCGTATGATAATATTCCAGCTGCGAAGCAATCTAACAGTGATTGGACAGATGCTCAACGTAAATTGAATTTAAATCTGTCGCAAGTGCTATTTGATTATGGTATCACTGTTGGATATTCTTTTTAATGTGTGTTTGTTTGATTGTGCTCATCAAGAATCATTTTGATATTTGCTTTAGCTTCTTTGCTTGTAAGGATGGATTTTTGAGCAATATACATAATGATAATACTTAATATTCCAACGAGTAAAAAGTCATATCCTTCCGTAATATCACCACTTCCTCCTGCAAACTGACCAAACTTAGCGAGACCACACAGTCCAATCAAATAATATAAAATCCACAATGAATTCTTCCATGTCTTGATATTTTCTTTAAGCTCTCTACGGTAAATAAGTCGTGAAACATAAATAACAAAACCAAGGAGTACTGCAAGAAAAAGCTTACTCATGATTGTCCATCCAGACCAGTAAAGCATTAAATTGCAAAAATAAAAGGCTATAAACGAAACAAAAATATATTTTGGCAAACGAAATGGCCTTGCCAATTTAGGTTCTTGTTTTCTGAGTGCAACAAGACAAATAGGCACAATTGCATAGCCTGCAATCATAGTGGATGAAAGGAAGGAAACCATACTTTGCCATCCGGGGAAGGGTAAAAAGGCGAGCATTCCGAAGGCAAAATTCACCCACAAACTGACTTTTGGGATACCATTTTTGTCAATTTTTTTAATCTGCTCAGGAATATAACCATTTGCACTCAATGCATAAAGCACTCGTGTACTCGAGGCTGCATATACGATTCCCGCCCCCAATGGAGAGACAACTGCATCAATATACAATAACCATGCTACCCAGCTGAAACCCAATACTAAAGCTAAGCCAGCGAGAGGTCCTGCATCACCAGAAAATGTGAGAGCTCCCCAACCATTCGCTAAATTGGCTTCTGGAACTGCGACTAAAAATGAAATTTGTAATAAAATATACAAAAGTGCACCTAGGAAAACTGAACCAATAATAGCTTTTGGAATATTTTTTTGCGGATTTTTAGTTTCCGCTGCCATCATTATACCGATTTGAAAACCATTAAAAGAGAATACAACACCCGCTAAAGAAAGTGCAGATAAAATTCCATGCCAGCCATAAGGTGCAAATCCACCCGCAGATTCTAAATTTAAATTTTTGGTGCCAGATGATGCTAAAAAGAAAATAATAATCGCAATGGCTGGTATAATAAGTTTCCAAATACTAAAATATTTATTAGTGTCGGACATAAATTTTACGCCCTTGGAATTGACATAAACTAAAGCAAGCATAAGAAAGGTTGCAGTAACATAACCGATACCTGTCAGATGATATACTTTATCCTCAACTCGAGTGAGAGAAGGAAAAAAATTGCTCATATATTGAATAGTAGCTTGCACTTCGATAGGTGTGAGCACCAAAAAAGAAAGCCAAGATATCCAGCCTAGAAGAAATCCAGCTAATTTTCCATGTGTAAAAAATGGGTAGTTGGCTATACCACCAGCGATTGGAAATAAAGTTCCTAACTCAGCGAAGGGAAGAGCAATCACAATAATTATAACTGTGGCAATTAGCCAAGTGATGATTGATGCAGGACCAGCAAGTTGGGCAGCATAATGAGAGCTAAATAGCCATCCAGAACCCACCATCGCCCCTATGGAGGCAAACATAACGCCCCCTGCTCCTATCTGTCGCTTAAATTGCATAAATTGTCTCCATTCCAAAAAAACACTAATGTAAAAGCAACATATGACTTAACCTAATTTTCTAAATCTGTCTAATAATGGTGTGACAAGATGAAATTGGCAATCATTGCATAAACAAATAATAATTACAAATACTTAAAATTACTAGATTATATTCATGAGTAACATAGACAAAAGATATGAAAATTGTTAGTTAATTATTTTTGGTGTCTTGTTTTTCAAAATAAGGAGAAAGATATGAAAGGCGACGTTCAAGTTATAAAAGCTTTAAACGAAGTTTTAACTGGTGAACTTACAGCAATTAACCAATATTTTTTACATGCGAGAATGTGTAAAAATTGGGGCTACAATCGTGTAGCTGATTTTACTTATAAAGAATCCATCGAAGAAATGAAACACGCTCAAACATTACTCGATCGTATTCTATTCCTCGAAGGAATTCCGAATCTCCAAAAATTAGATAAACTTAATATCGGCGAAACAGTAAAAGAGCAGTTTGAAGCCGATTTAGCTCTCGAATTTTTAGCACTTGAAAGACTTAAAAAAGGAATCGATATATGTGTCACAGCTCGAGATCACACCAGTCGTGAAATTCTTGAGCATATTTTAGAAGAAGAAGAAGGGCATGTCGATTGGCTCGAAGCTCAACTTGGCCTTATCAAAGACATCGGTTTAGAGAACTATTTAGCTCAACAGTTGCATGAGAAGAACTCATAGAATGTTTATCCTGTTTCGATCCCTCTGACTCCACCATAGATACGAGAGCGTCGAGACAGCATCCACAACCAAGTCCTGCATTGCATTCCCGTTGTATGTCTTCTGTTGTGGTTATTCCGTTTTCCATAAGTTTTTTAATTTCATGACACGAAATCCCATAACACAAGCACATGAGCATAATCAGTTCCCTTTCATTCGGCTTTTTTAAGCATCGGTTAAAAGCTACATGATATGAGAACAATTCTCAAGAGGGATTGATAACTATTCTCATTATCAAAATAAAATATAATAATTACAACAACTAAGAATAATGCCAAGAGTTCGACTCTGCTTTCATACCATGTTCTGAGATCTAATTAGAAATTTTTTTAGATCCCTCGCTTATTGCTTTTTAAAAGTGTTAACAAGATATCTGATAGTTTTCTATTTACTCGATTCCATGCTATAGGAGAGAACAGCTTATGAGTGAAAAAGAAATCAATATTGCTGTTATAGGAACAGGTATCTCAGGTTTACGCTCAGCGTACCTTTTAAGCAAAAGAACAGACAAAAAAATAAAAAGCATTACTTTATTTGATCAAAGTGAATCCATTGGTGGTGTCTTAAAAAATACTAAACAAAATGGTTATAGCCTTGAACATGGTGCTCAAGGAGTCCTTCTCTCAAAAGATTCTTTTAAAAATTGCGTCGATGAGCTAAAACTCAATCATAAAATATTATTGCCGGGAAAAACAAAATTAAAAAGATTCTTAATCACTCCTTCAGAAATCATATCTATTACTCCTAATTTATTCAAATATAAAAAAAAGGGACTTCTTAGAATACGTGATATTTTAAGAATATTTCTTGAAGTATTTATTAAAAAACCTAAAACACATAATCCGAATGAATCTCTTTATGAATTTTTTTCTCGGCGTTTTGGTAATAAATTTGCCTCTACTTTTCTTGTCCCACTCTCATTTGGTATTTGGGGAGGAAGTTCACGTAAATTATTAGTTCGGTATACCTTTCCACAATTAATAAAATTTGAATCCGGTTATGGTAGTTTATTTAAGGCCAGTATTTTTATATTATTTAAAAAATTATTTACTAAAACTAAGAAAAAAGGTCTTGAACTCGCTAGTTTCTCTGAAGGTCTTCCTTATTTAATTCAAAATTTATACGAAGAAATAAAGCTTAATTGTGCAAAAAATAATATCGAATTAAGCTTTAAATCTTTAACAAAAATTAATGAAATAAGTAAACAGGAAAATAAAATTAAATTGGTTTATGTGTCAACTATTAATAATGATTCTTCCTATGCAATATTTGATAGTGTAATTTACACAGGACAACCCTGGCGCGAAAATGGTATATTAACTTCTCCTCAGTGTCCTGTCGCATGCAATGCCTATCAAATTTTAAAAAATATTGAATCGCATAGCATTGCAGTTGTTGGACTAGGTGGAAAAAATATAGAAAATAAAGCACCTCAAGGTTTTGGCGCATTGGCTGGTGAATGGTCAAAAGATATTCTTGGTGTCCTATTTGTTCATTCTATATACCCACAACATGCTCCTGAAAAATCATTTTTTTATAGAGTTATGCTAGGGGGAGATAGACATCCAAATATTAATTTACTAACGAATGAGCAATTAATAGAACTGACAAAACAACGCCTAAAAGAAATAAATATCATAACTGATAAAACAGAATTTGATTTTACTGACGTTATTAAATGGGATAATTATATTCCGCTCTCGACTGAGTTACAAGATAAGGTGCTACAATCCATTTGGCAACTTGAAGCACTCATTCCTGGTTTATTTTTTGCAGGAAATTATATAAAAGGTCCTGCTGTGCCCGATTGTATCCTTCAAGCAAATGAAACTTCAGAAAAAGTTATGAAATATCTAGACAAAATTTAACGAACTTCATTCCAAGAAGAAATAATACTATTTACAAGTCCATATTCTTGGGCTTCTTGAGCCGTCATCCAATAGTCGCGCTCAATATCTTTCCGCACACGCTCCAAAGGTTGTTTTGTTTCTTTATTGTATAACTCTGCAATTTTTTCACGCGTTCTTAAAATTTCTTTTGCGTGAATTTCAATATCGGAAGCCTGTCCTTGTATATTTCCACCAATCAAGGGTTGGTGAATCAAAAGACGTGCATTTGGAAGTGAGTATCTGTGCTTAGTCTCTGCAGCAAGTAAGATCACCGTTGCTATACTTGCAGCTAAGCCTGTTACTATAATTTTTACTTCAGGTCGGATAAAACGAATTGTATCGTAGATACCGAATCCAGAATTGACTTCTCCGCCTGGACTATTTAAAAATATCCAGATATCTTTTGCTGGATCTTCAGCTTCTAAAGCTAGCAATTGCTCAATTATTTTTTTTGCTGATTTTGAAGTGATTGCCTCAGACAACACGATAAGACGTTGATCAAATAATTTTTTGTGGGTTGTTGATTCCATTAAAGAAGAGAGTTCATCAAGATTCGACATTTTTCGGACTCCTTTGTGTTTCAAAATGAGAAACATTCATAGCTATAAGTATAATTCTAATAAGAAAGTGAGACAAGCTTAGAAATGACAAAAAAAATTCTTATTGGCAACGATCTTGTAAATATTCCTCGCTTTGAGCGCTCGCTCCTTGTGGGAAACTTTATTCAAAAAATATTTCACCCTGATGAAATCCTCTATTGTGAGAAAAAAGTTACCCAAAAATCAGCTTCTTATGCTGCTCGTTATGCTGCGAAAGAAGCTTTTGCAAAAGCTCTAGGCACAGGTCTTTATGCACAGGGGGTTTCTTTTTTAGATATTTGGATAGAAAATGAAGAAAATGGAAGGCCGTTCTTGAATTTGAATGACAATATTAAAGCCAAACTTAAAGAACAAAATATTGATGATTTTGACGTGTCGCTGAGCCATCACATCGATTATGCGATGGCCACAGTTATCCTTTTTAGAAATTAATATTTATTAAATATATTACTTAACAAACCCAGCTCTTTCTAAGAATCGTGTTGAGTGTTTTCCTTGAATAAAATCTGGATGTTGTAACACTTCTAAATGAAAAGGAATGTTGGTACGAATTCCGTCTACAACAAATTCTTTGAGAGCACATTCCATTTTTTTAATAGCCAGTTCTCGGGTGTCAGCTGTAACGATAAGTTTAGTCAACATGGAGTCATAATAAGGAACAACTGTATAACCATGATAGACAAAACCATCTACCCGAACGCCAAGTCCGCCTGGACTCGAATAAGCCGTGATTTTTCCCGGCCATGGAGCAAAACTCTTTGGATCTTCGGCATTTATACGACATTCGATGGAGTGGCCACGGATTTTTACATCCTCTTGAGTGAACGGAAGTGATTCCCCCATTGCCACAAGAATTTGGGCTCTGACTAAGTCAATACCTGTAATCTGCTCTGTAACAGGGTGTTCCACTTGTATACGCGTATTCATTTCCATGAAATAAACGTTCTTATCGTCATCCATTAGAAATTCGACTGTTCCTGCGCCATGGTAGCCCACTTCTTTTGCAAGTGCTACTGCATATGCGCCTATACGATTGCGTTCAGTTTCATTTAATAAATTGCAAGGAGCTTCTTCTATGACCTTTTGATGGCGACGTTGAACGCTGCAATCTCTTTCACCTAAGTGAACGATATTACCATGCTTGTCTGCCATAATTTGTATTTCTACATGCCGCGGATTTTCAAGATACTTTTCAAGATAAACTTCAGAATTACCAAATGCAGCTGAGGCCTCTTGGCGGCAAGTTAAATAAGCCTTTTCGAGATCTTCGATCTTGTGAACGATTTTCATACCGCGTCCACCCCCACCACCACTGGCTTTTAAAATAACGGGGAATCCGATTTCTTTTGCAGATTTTTTAGCTACTTCGATATTTTCAATCGCTGACTTTGATCCTGGTAAAAAAGGCAAACCAGCCTTGCGTGCGACATCACGTGCAGCCACTTTTTCACCTAATTGGCGCATTTGCTCAGGAGTTGGCCCAATAAAAGTTATATTACATTTTCTACATATTTCAGCAAAACCTGCATTTTCTGAGAGAAATCCATAGCCCGGATGTATTGCGTCAGCTCCACTGACTTCAGCAGCTGCAATAATAGCAGGTATATGTAAATAACTTTTCTTACTCTCTGCAGGCCCAATACAAATACTTTCATCAGCTAATTTTGCATGTAAGCTGTGAGCATCTGCCTGTGAATAAATAGCTACGCTTTTAATACCGAGTTCTCGACAAGCACGAATAATACGCACTGCGATTTCACCACGATTGGCGATAAGAATTTTTTTCATGTGAATTTACTCGCAATATTTAATTTGTTTACTTAGATGGAGCAACAATAAAAAGCGGAGTGCCAAATTCAACAGGTTTTGCATTGTCTACTAGAATAGCAACAATTTCCCCATCAATTTCAGCTTCGATTTCATTCATGAGTTTCATAGCTTCGACAATGCAAAGTGATTGACCTTTTTTAATTTTTGCACCGAGCTCAGCAAAAACAGGAGCATCGGGACCGGGCGATCTGTAGAAAGTACCGACAAATGGACTCGTGATTGTTATCCCTTCTGGTAACTTTTTAGGTTCATTTTTATCTTCTGTTTTCACAATTGCAGATGGATTTTCATTCATATTTTCTGCAGATGCTATATTCTCTAAATTAACCTGTGGTGCATGCGCCGGAGATGCAACTTTAGCCACCGATGGTGCTGCATATGCTTGTGGTTGGAAAAGTGAAGTTTGCCCCACATTTCGTGCTAAAGATATTTTTTCTGCAGATGATTCAGCTTGCACGACATCAAAACCGTGTTTTGCCATAAGATTCATGAGTTTTTCAATTTTAGATACATCAATCATTATTATTTTCCTCTAAATATATACCTTGCCTAAAAAACATGGGCTAAGATATAATGTACCAAGACAGATTAAAATGATAATTTTAACACTTTGTCAATCACTCTCAGATTTCTCTAATTCTTAGAACAAAGTCAAGACCTTGTGCTATAAAAGCGCGTGTAAAGCTTATTTGTATCATTTCTTTGAAAAAAAAAACCGGCATCGTTTGCGACGGGACCGGTGTCTATTATACAGAAGAATCTGTTTTTACTAAACTTATTTTCTGCTTACGCGATCAACATAAACATTTTCACGTGTATCTATACGTAACACGTCGCCTTCATTGATATGAAATGGAACGCTCACAACAAGACCTGTTTCAAGGATTGCGGGCTTGCTTCCACCTGTCGCCGTATCGCCGCGCACTCCTGGGGCTGTTTCTACAACTTTTAGCTCTACAAAAGTGTCTGTTTCTACTCCGATTGGTTTGCCATTGAAAAAGACAACCTTAATCACAGAGTTTTCGATTAGATAATTTTTTGTATCACCAACTTCCAGATTTGTGAGTGATATTTGCTCGTAGTTTGCTGTGTCCATGAAGTTAAAACCATCTGCATCTGCATAAAGAAATTGCATATTTCTTTCTTCCACATCTGGTTTTTCTAATTTATCACCACTCTTAATATTTTGCTCAACCACTTGACCTGTACGTAAGTTTTTCACTTTAGTGCGGGTAAATGCTGCTCCTTTTCCAGGGCTAACATGTTGAAAATCAACGATAACCCAAGGATCATTGTTTATTAAAACTTTGAGTCCGCGACGAAACTCACGTGTATCATACATACTACTCATAAAGCACACTCCTTTTTCAGACGAAGCAGGAATTAACACCTAAAATATAAAATTGCAATTAAAAGCATTTTGCTTAAAAGACAAATTATTCGGTAATTTGCACTATTCAGAGTGAAAGCCAACCTTTTAGGGCATAGCCAACCACACCAAAATATTCATTTAAAATTGATACAGATTTTGCTGCATTGGCAAAGTTAAAGACCCCTTCACCATACCCTTCTAAGGTTGCGACCGGAACAGGACAGACTTCAAATCCTTGATTTCTGAAAACTCTTTTTGCACGAAACATTTGTTGTGAACTGGTTAGTAATATAATTTTTTTTCCATAATTCTTTTTTTCAAATATTTCTTTGGTGAACAAGGCATTTTGATAAGTATTTTTACTTTCTTTTTCTGCTATTAAACTAAAATTATTTATATCATATCCGTAGGTATATGAAGCAAAGTTTTTCATTGCTTCTGCTTCACTTTGCCCAACGTTTATGTTTGTTCTTCCGCCCGAAAAGACAATCGGCAATCTTTGTCTGCTCCAAGCATTTTCATAGCCTGAGTTTTTTATCAAATGACTGAGACCCATTAAGCGGGTTTGTGCGACTGAACTTGGAATATTTTTCTGATATATACCAGAACCTAGTACAACGATTCCAGCAACTTCTTTTATGCAATCAGGCAAAGGAACATCAACAAGACTTTTATTAAATATTTCACTAATATTTTCTTGTTGATTTCTTTCTGATCGAGTTAATAATGGTGATAATAAAAACTTTGGTGTTTCTTTATAGCTTAATATAATAATAAAAAGACTTGCAAACGTAAACAATAATTTAACAACTTTTTTAAATATACAAAACCACAACATAATGCATGCAATTACTAATATAATTGTTGGTAAACCGGCATCAAAAGTAAATTCTTTGATTATCCTTGCTAGGGTTAAATTCCATTCGGAAATAATAGATGCATCACCCATTTTTATTTAATTCCTTTCAATTATATGTTTTATTAGAAAGCCTTTTTTATAATAAAAAAAGGCTATGCCTATTCGTCTTAACATATGATTTGGAAATAATAAATTTAGGTGATTGGAATTAGATTTTTATTCACAAAGCGTCGATTTGTATTTTTTATCATTGAGATCAAAACATTTTACGAAAGGTTGGTTGATGGTATCACAAAAACCTGCATAGATTTTACGATAGACTTGACAGTTTTTCATAGCTTCTGCCCCATAAAAGGTAGCAATTTTATCCTTTTTTAACATTTCAGGATTTTCGACAATGAAATCTATTTGCTCTTGTTTTGTACAAGAAGCAAAAGTAAGAGCTGTGATAAGAAAAGAAGCTCCTGCAAGTATTTTGAAAAACATATTTATATCCTCAAATTGATACTTTACATAGCTTACTTCTTTTTTGCTCTGTTTCAAAGGCACTCGGTGGCAGGATCACCACTCAAGACCAAATCCTGTTTGATATTCTGTCACCCGTGTCTCGAAGAAATTCTTCTCTTTGGGAAGGTCCATAATCTCATTCATCCAAGGGAAAGGAGTTTCTTCTTCACCATAAATGGGTTCAAGACCAATGCTCTCAACACGTCTATCTGCAATATAACGAATGTATTTTGCAAACTGCGTATAGGAAAGGCCAAGCACATCACGTGGTAAGGCATCAGAAACAAAAGCATCTTCGAGTTCAACCACATGCTCAATGTTTTTTCTGACTTCTTCTTGCAATTCTTTTGTCCAAATATCTGCATTTTCCGATATGTATTGATTGATAAGCTTAGTGCCAAATCGGCAATGTAAACTCTCATCACGCACGATATATTCAAGTTGTTCTGATGTGCCCACGAGTAAATTACGGCGCTTAAAGTTAAGTAACAAAACAAATGCACTGTAAAACTGCATTCCTTCCATGCCTATATAATAAGCACAAAGATTTTTTAAGAATAAAGAACGTCCTTCTGCTGTTTGAGTAGAGAAATCTGCATTTAAAATACCTTCAAGAAATTGCGCTTGAAAATCATGCTTATCTTTAATTGTTCCTACTTTTTTAAATTCACTAAATACTTCTTGCTGATCCATCGAAAGTGATTCGACAATATGTGAATAACTCCATGAGTGGATACTCTCTTGAAATGCCTGTGCTGTTAAATACTGACGACATTCTGGATTTGTGATGTGTTTATAAATGGCCATAATAATATTATCGCCAACTAACACATCGGTATTGGCAAAAAATGCGAGAATTTTTTTAATCAAATGACGCTCGTCATTGGTAAGGTAACCTTGATTTTTCCATTGAGCTATATCTTGCGCCATCGAAACTTCCTGTGGAAGCCAGTGATTTTTGCATAGATTTTTAAATTCATCCCAAGCCCAAGGGTATTGAAAAGGCATAAGTTGAGTTTTTGTTTCGTTAATCAACATTTTAATTCTCCTTTAGCAATTATTTATTGACAAGATTCACATTCAGGATTGTCAATCGAACATGCTTTTGCCTCTACTGGCAATTTGATTTCATTTTTCCTAGATGAAAGACTTGATTTTTCAACACTTGTTGCTGCCTTAGTTCTTAAATAATATGTTGTCTTTAAGCCACAGTGCCAAGCATAGCGATACATCTCATCTATTTTTCTGCCACTCGGTGCAGACATATAAAGATTTAAGCTCATAGACTGGTCGATATATATTTGTCTCAGTGCTGCACAACGAATCAATTGTTCAGGCTCTATGTCAAATGCTGTTTTATAAAGTTCTTTAATATCTTGAGGAACATTTAAGGTATTTAAATCACCATCAGCTCTCTTTAATTCACGGGATAATTCGGAATTCCAAAGACCAAGTTCTTTTAAATCATCAATTAAATACTCGTTGATGATTGTATAATCTCCACCCATATTACTTTTCACATATAAATTTTTATATGTTGGTTCTATCGACTGTGTACAATTCGATATATTTGAAATAGTTGCTGTTGGTGCCACTGCTAAACACAAACTATTTCGCATTCCCTGTGCAATTTGTGCGCGCACTTCATCCCAGTTCAGATTTTCTGTAAATCCATCAGCGGCTAAAATTTCTGAGCATGCTCTCATTTCGCCATTTTTATCTTTATATTCTGTTGGTGCTACAGGATAATTTACGTGTGCTCCCAATTCACACACAGTGTCTTTTGGCACTTTTCCTTTTGACCAAGTGGATCCTGGATAAGAGCTGTATGAACCACGTTCTTGCGCTAAATTTGCAGAAGCTTTGATAGCATGAAAACTGATAAATTCTGTGATTTTTTCAGATAACCACATAGCTTCTGGCTTAGAATATGGGATTTTCTTCATATAAAGAACGTCTTGAAAGCCCATAAAGCCCATTCCAACAGGACGATGTCTGTGATTTGCAGTTTCTGCCGATTTTATTGGATAAAAGTTTTCTGTTATCACGTTATCGAGCATCCGCATTCCAACACTCACAGCATGTGCTAATGTTTTTGCTGGATTTTCAGATTGAAAAACAGCTTTTAAGTTAATGGAACCTAAATTACAAACTGCTGTTTCTTCGGCATTGGTATTTAATGTGATTTCTGTACAAAGATTGCTGCTGTGGACAACACCTATATGGCGTTGTGCACTTCTTAAATTACATGGATCTTTAAAAGTTACCCATGGATGTCCTGTTTCAAAAATCATTGTCAATATTTTGCGCCACAATTGTACTGCAGAAACCTTGCGGAAATTTTGTAACTCTCCACGCTCAGCCATTCTTTCATAGTTTTCGTACAATTTTTTGAAGTTTTCACCATATGAGTCATGTAGATCTTTAACTTCAGATGGGCAAAATAAAGTCCATTCTGCATTTTGCTCTACGCGTTCTAAAAATAAATCAGGCACCCAATTTGCTGTGTTCATGTCATGGGTACGGCGGCGTTCATCACCCGTATTTTTACGCAATTCGAGGAAATCTTCTATGTCTAAATGCCATGTTTCTAAAAATGCACAGACGGCGCCTTTTCTTTTACCACCTTGATTAACAGCAATTGTTGAAGAGTCTTGCACTTTAATAAATGGAATAACACCTTGTGAACGACCATTTGTCCCTTTAATCCAGCTGCCACTTGCGCGGATATTTGACCAGTCATTGCCAAGTCCTCCTGCATATTTTGATAGCATGGCATTGTCTGAATACTGACGATAAATATCAAGTAGATCATCTTGTGTTGTAGTTAAGAAACAAGATGACATTTGTGAGTGCTTCGTACCTGAGTTAAATAATGTAGGAGTACTTGGTACATATAGCATTTGCGAAATGACTTCATAAAACTCTGCTGCACATTTCGTAGCAGCAGCAGCATTCTCCTCAGCAAGAGCGACTCCCATCGCAACACGCATCCAAAAATGTTGAAAAGTCTCATAACGCTGTCCTTGTTTATGCAATAAATAGCGATCATAAAGTGTATGTGCACCTAGATAATCAAATAGATAATTTCTTTCATGACGAATACAAGAATTTAAATATTCGAGATCAAGTTCACGCAATCTCGGGGAAAGCTGTCCGTGCTCTGTTCCATATTTTACATACTCAGACAATGTTGGATAAAGCTTTTCTTGTTCTGGCAATTCACTGAGAGTTGCTTCTAATCCAATTGTTTTTAAAACCTCTATACGTAAATCTTCTGCAAGTAAGGAGGCTGCGATATAAGAATACTCTCTTCCTTGTTCTATGAGCGGTCTCACATTCAAAATAATATTTTGCAAAGTTGTGGTGAAATCAACCGTGGAAAAATTGAGATTTGTGAGATTTACCTTCGGGTGAAAAGGTTTATAAGAGTTCTTTGCCATGAAATATTTCTCCTGGTAGTACAAAGCATTGTCTTTTCTGAAACATAGGAAGCGAATAAGTATACCATACAAATGAATGGCATAGAGCGCATAACCTCACATCTGCCGCAAATCTTCACAAAAGAGGAGTTGCGACACCATAATTGGATAACGTAAAGTGTCTGCACTTATCATATATAGTGCTATCCTATAATGAAAGACACTGTCAATAGTGTGGGAAATAATTTTGCTGCTCTAAAAATTCTCGAATTATTTTAGTATTTAAATAAAAGGCTCAATATATAAGCAGATAAAATGGATAAAAAAACATAAAAAAAAGAGGTACTTTCAAGCGACGGCTTTGAGAAAACCATCTACCATAAATTTGTATGGAAATATGCTCTTTGCCCAACCTTATTCGCAGGGGGGACACTATAGAGTTAATTCCCCGCCGTCAAATGGGATGGTTTATTTTTACTAATTTTATCAGATGCAGATTTTAAAAACGCCATTAGATTGTCACCCGCCTGATCGAGATCCTCACGAGTGCTCAAAGATATTCTTGTTTTTTTGACAATTGAAAATGCTTTTGGTTCGATTAAAAGGGAATCTAAATAACGCTCAGAATGAGACCAGTAGATCAAAATAACAGCTGCAGCACGCTCTTTTAAAATTTCTTCTTTAGGCAATCCTTGCGGATCAGGCATACTGTAAAAAGATGTGGGAAAATATGGAGAAATTTTTACCACTGATTGCCTATCTGCTGAAAAAGTTTGAGAAAATGAACCATTAATGCAATTTGCAGAGATAACACTCGTCATTTTAGCAGGAAGTTGGAATATTTTTGTTTTTAATTCCTGCCCATTTAAAAACACAGCACATTTATTTGTATTTAATAGTTTTACGGTTTTTTGCTTTACAAGATAAGGATTTGTTAGGTCTTTAAGTTTATTAATTATCAACACGTCGACTTGCGATTCTAATTTATCTTTTAGTGCAAAAGTAGCATATTTCTCATAGATAAGAGCATATGAACGAGCAACATGTGGAATATCCCAATTTGCTACAGCCGCCCAAAAAGCAAGTTCAGCATAAGTAAAACCCACTGAAGAAGGATTGTTTGACAAAAGCACCAAGGCTTCTTTCATAGCTGAACGCGCCATAAAACTCACTTTGGCTGTACGCTTTTTTAAAAAATGGGTTTTAATATTTTGTGCATAAAGCTGAAACCTATGTTCTACATCGATATCTGCTTTGCTCCCATTGCTATTAGCCATCCATTCTTTATTTAAATTTCTATTTTGTACCGCGTGATAAATCCCATCTTCAGCTATACGGCGGGTAAAAGAGCTTGAAAAATAGGGTAATAAAATAGGGTCATCTGACGCATAAAAAATAAGAGCTTTTTGTAAGGAAATTGAGTTTTGCTGCGATTTTTTTTGTGGAGTAGTTTTTGCCGTTTGTGTATGAAATGTACTGCAAGAAGACAAGAAGAGAGTCAATAAAACATTGATGAGACAAAATAACATAAAATAAATTCTATTTTGAACTAGTAAAAACTTCATGCAAATCCTCAATAACTAATTAAAATTATTTTCGACCTTTATCATGAGCCCCACTGAGCTCAAGTTTTTTGCGATTTTCTGCGTCAATCTTTTTCTGATGTTGCTCCAAGAGATCACAAACTTCTTGATTTCCTGTTTTGCAAGCTTCCTCTAACTGCTCAATTGAGCTTTTTTGCTTTGGGTTGGTGTCATCCAAATTGACGATACATGCACAAAAAAGAAACGAAATAGAAGACAAGATAATAATATTTCTCATAAATGTGAACCTTTCTACAAACGGAGGAAGAGAAGTAACAGAGGATATAACAGAAGCAACCAACATACAAAAAGTCACAGACGACTATACAAAGCACATTTTTAATAAAAAAACAATAATAAAAAAATATAATGTGATTTATATATGAAAATGTTTAGCAAGATATTTTAATTAAATACTATGAGAACCTTGTTCAGATTTGAGTTTGATTGCGGTTTCTTTAAATTGCATAGAAGAAAATCGATTATTAAGGTTATGCAAGACAATTATAAAACCACTTTTTGACATATCTTCATCATAAAAATATCTCTTTCTTACGCGAAATATACACTCATTACCATCAACAATCGCCCAGAAATTTGATTCTTCAAAGTTTTCCCTCCTCACAAGATTACGTAAATGTATATAAGCTTGTGAAGACAATGAAACATCGTACCAGATCTGAAAAAGAAGAGATAAATCCTTTGCTCCAATCACACTTAAAAAAAGTTTATTATAATGCTCAATTTTTCCATAGCTATCAACAACAACAACAGCATCTTCCATCGCATCAAAAACAGTATTCATCGCACTTCTTTGAATGCGTAAATTCTTTAAATTTTTCTTATGCAGATCGGAAAGACGTTTCCACAAAGATATCAATTCAATTGTCAGAAATTTTATTTCAAGGGTTTCAGGTTCAGGAAATTTCAATTTATGATTTAAATCTGGTTTACATTGTAAAACTTCAGATATTTTTTTAATTGGAAATGCAATTTTACTCGACAAACGCTCAGAAAAATATATAGAAAATAACAATGCAACAAGAAATATAAAGCAAGCCAATAAAACCATTTTATTTGAGAAACTATCACGATCTACAATAAATTTTGAAAGTTTATATTGATTTTCAAGCATAATTTTTCTCAATAAATCTTTCATTTTATTATAATCTGCCACACGAATAGCATTTTCATTGTTATTATATTTACTGAATATCTTTTTAATCTCATATAGAACAATATAAGATTGATTTGTACTATAATAATTCTGCAAAAAATCTAGAGATATCTGAAAATTTTTTACATGCTCAACAGTTGTTTCACTATGATTTAATCTTTTCGTATAAAGAGTATCCCAATTTTCATACATCGTAACAATTGAACTTGTGCTTTTAAAGTTAAGTAAATATAAATTTTTTGGGTTTTTACTGCTAAAATGTATTATTATAATTAAAATAAAACCTAAAAAGCCAAAGAGAAAAACAATTTTTAAAACTTCTCTTAGAATACCTCGTCGCATAGGAGGCAAAGTATTCATTCTACTTTCCTCCACTTTCTACATTGATAATATGCACATCAACACCAACAGCATCATGAATAAATTCTAAAAGAATTGAACCACGAACTCTCTCTCTCAAAGGAGTTAGTCTTGACTTTCCAAAAACAGCATGTTTGATTTTATTTTCTAATGCAAAATTAACCAGAATATCTGAAATTCTTTCACCTGAAAGAATTTTAACCTCTGCTCCTAATTTTGTTGCCAGATCGAAATTTTGTTGAATTTTTCGTTGCAATTGAGAGTCAATATGCGCAGGATCTTCAGACTTTTTTTGCACATAAGTCACATAAACACGACTTGATAAACGGGCAGCCAACTTTGTTCCTTTACGTATAAGCATAGCAGCATTTGTCGGATCAGAACTCAAAGCAACCATCACGGCTTCTTCTGCAAAGGTTTTATTATCGCCAAATTCGCTTTCTTGCATTTTTTGAAATTGATTACCAGCAGCTTCTCTCAAGCAGATCTCGCGTAAAAATGCTAAATTATTGTATGAGAAAAAATTAGAGAGTGCATTGTCTACCTTTTCTTTGTCATAAACTTTCCCAAGGCGGAGCCTCTCACGCAAATCTTCCATACTGATATCTGCCATGACAATTTGCTGTGCTATCTGTAAAACTTTGTCTGGAATTCTCTCAAATACAGGTGCTTTTGTTGCTGACACCACTCTATCTGAAACAGATTCTAAGTGCTGTACATTGAGAGTCGATATCACGTTGATCTCAGCATCAAGAATCTCAAGCACATCTAAATATCTTTTTGCATTTTTACTGCCAACAACATTCGTATGGGCCAACTCATCGACCAGAACAATTTGTGGAGCACGTTTAATGATCGCTTCAACATCCATCTCCAAAAATTCATTACTCCCAATTATGCATTTTTTTAGTTCGACTTGTTCAAGTCCTGCAACAAGAGCTTGTGTTTCAGGTCTTTTATGAGGCTCAACATAGCCAATGACAACATCAAACCCCCTTTGCTTAAGAGTCTGTGCTTCCTTAAGCATCGAATAGGTTTTTCCAACCCCTGCAGCATATCCAATAATAATTTTGAGAGAGCCTCTTCGCTTGCTTTCAAGAATTTCTTCAAATGTCTTCATTTTTATTCTTCGTTTTTAACTTCATCAACGCGAATATTTAACAGGAGCACATTTACATTTTCTTCGCCAATAAAACCTAATGCAGGTTTTTCAAGCAAAGAATTTATTAAGGTCTTGAGTTTATCTTCACTCATTTTTCTAGCTTGCGCAACCCGTGGAACTTGCAATAAAGCCGCTTGTAATGAAATGTGTGGATCAAGTCCACTTCCAGATGAACTGACAAGATCATTTGGGATATCGGAAATTTTAATCTCTGGATTCTCTTTTAAAGTTTTTTGTATCTCGCTTTTTATATTTTCATATAATTTTATATTTGTACTAGCTAAATTTGAGGGAGATGAGCTTAAACCATCATACCCTTTTTCCCCCGCAGCTGAAGGTCGACCATGAAAATATTTTGCTGATGAAAAATTTTGTCCAATTAATTTTGCCCCAACTGCTATATTGTCCTTATAAATAATCCCACCATTTCTCTCAGTAGGAAAAAAAATATTCCCGGCTAAAGTTACAAATAAAGGATAAACTCCCCCTAAAATAATAAATAGAAGTCCTGTTAAAACAATGCATCTATATATTGAACGCCCCATAAATAATCCTTCATATCTTCAAATAATATTTAAACTGTTTATTATCATATCTACAATTTTAATGCCTATAAAAGGAACAATAACCCCACCTACCCCAAAAACAAATAAATTATAACTTAACAAACTCAATGCATTTCTAGGCCTATATTTTACCCCTTTCAATGCAAGCGGGATAAGAATAATTATTATTAAAGCATTAAATATAATTGCAGACAGTATGGCACTATTTGGACTTTCTAAATGCATAATATTAAATTTGGCAAAATCTGGGAAAACATCTAAAAACATAGCAGGTAAAATAGCAAAATATTTTGCGACATCATTGGCAATACTAAATGTGGTTAAAGCACCTCTTGTGATCAATAGCTGTTTACCAATTTCGACGATTTCAATAACTTTTGTTGGATCTGAGTCGAGGTCGATCATATTCCCAGCCTCACGCGCAGCTTGCGTACCGGTATTCATAGAAAGACCTACATCCGCTTGGGCAAGTGCAGGTGCATCATTGGTCCCATCACCTGTCATCGCGACCATCCGCCCTTCCTTTTTTAAAGTTTTTATCAACATCAATTTGTCTTCAGGTTTTGCTTCCGAAAGAAAATCATCGACACCCGCTTCTTGCGCAATGGCTGCGGCGGTTAATTTATTATCTCCGGTAATCATGACAGTGCGTATCCCCATTGCCCTTATACGGGCAAAACGTGCATGAATACCTGGCTTCACGATATCTTTTAAATATATAACTCCTAAAATTTTTGAACCCTTTGCTACAGCTAAAGGAGTTCCACCCATTTTAGAAATTTTTACAAAATGCTCATGCACAGACTTAGGCACATCACCACCAAGTGATCGCACCCAAGCTGAAATCGCTTCCAATGCTCCTTTGCGATAGCTCTCACTTACTGTATCTATCCCACTCATCCGCGTTTCTGCAGAAAATGGGATCGGTGTAGAGTTTTTTTCTCTCACATAGTGGATCCGCAACTCATTTGCTAATTTAACAATGGAGCGTCCTTCTGGAGTGTCATCAAATGTCGAAGCGATCAGTGCTGCAAGGGCAAGCTCATCGACAGAGACTCCTTCAGAGGAGAAAAACTCACTGGCCATTCGATTCCCTACGGTTATGGTGCCCGTCTTATCGAGCAATAAAACGTCGATATCTCCCGCAGCTTCGACAGCTCTACCGGACATTGCGAGTACATTTCTCTGCAAAACCCTGTCCATTCCAGCAATTCCGATAGCTGATAAGAGCCCCCCAATTGTGGTGGGAATCAAACAAACAAGGAGGGCAACCAACACCACAACAGAAATATTTAAGTTTTGATAAAGAGTGAATGGTTTTAAGGTCACAACTGCCAATAGAAAAACAGCTGTTAAGCCAAATAAAAGAATATTTAACGCAATTTCGTTAGGAGTTTTCTTCCGTTCTGCTCCTTCAACGAGGGAAATCATTTTATCTAGAAACGATTTACCAGGCTCTGCTGTAACTTGGATGACGATACGATCGGAAAGCACCACCGTACCCCCAGTCACAGCAGAACGATCCCCTCCAGACTCGCGTATAACAGGGGCAGATTCACCTGTTATTGCTGATTCATCAATTGAGGCCATTCCTTCGACAACAGTGCCATCGGCAGGTATCACTTCACCCGCAACAACGACAACTCTGTCATCTTTTAATAAATTCGAGGCAGATACAATTTCATATTCATTACTTTGCTTATTGAGGCGCTTTGCTTGAGTGTCCCTTCTGGTTTTTTTTAAATTTTCTGCTTGTGCCTTCCCTCTACCTTCAGCCAACGCTTCAGCAAAATTTGCAAAGATCACAGTAAACCAAAGCCAGATAGATATTTGCAGTGAAAAATTCACAGTACTCATGTTATTCACAACAAAATCATATGCCGTAACAATTGTGGTGACAATGGCGCCCAATCCAACGATAAAAAGCACAGGATTTTTATAAAGAATAAATGGATTTAATTTGACAAATGATTCTTTAATTGCTGAAAAAACAAGTTCATTTGAAACAAAAACATTATTTCCTTTCATTTTTATTTACCACCTATTGCAAGAAATTTTCCATTGAGCATTTGCATATTTTCTATTATTGGCCCGACTGATAGAGCCGGTAAATAAACTAAAAGTCCAAGAATAAGTATTGTCCCAATCAGTAACAATAAAAAGATGAAACCATGCACTTGAAAAGTATTTTCGGTTATGGGCTTCTTCATTTTCTGTGCAAGCAAACCGGCTATGGCAAGAAGGGGTATGAGATTTAAATAACGTCCCGCAAGCATTGCAAACGAAGTCGTATAATTCCAAAACGGTGTGTTGGCGTTTAATGAGCCAAATGCACTGCCATTATTTTGTGCGGAAGATGTGTAAGCATAAAGCATTTCACTAAATCCGTGGGCCCCCGGATTTCCAATAGAAGAGTAACCTAATGGCAAAGTCGAAGAGATAGCGAGTAAAAGTAAAATAACTGTGGAAACACCAATAACAGGAATCATAGCAATTTTTATTTCTATTGCTTCTATCTTTTTCCCTAAATATTCGGGAGTTCTACCGACCATAAGTCCAGCAATAAACACTGCAAGTAAAATAAATAAAATCATACCATATAACCCAGAACCAACGCCTCCATAAATAACTTCATTTAAAAGCATATTAATAAGGGCAAACATCCCACCCATCGGAGTTAAACTGCTATGAGAATTTGCAACCGCACCACAGGAAGCTGCAGTGGTTACACTTGAAAAAAGAGATGAGGCAAATATACCAAACCGTGTTTCTTTGCCTTCCATATTGATTGAATTTGCTAAACCAAGTTTATCGATAAAATTTGGATTCCCCAAGTATTCAAAATAGGCGATGAGCAAAGCAGAAACTAAAAATAATAGAGCCATACTCAGCCATATTGTGACTGCATGTTTCATATATTTTGTCATTTTTCCAAAAGTAAAAACGAGCGCACTTGGTACTAAAAAAATAGAAATCATCTGAAAGAAATGCGACCAAGCGGTTGGATTTTCATAGGGATGAGCAGCATTGGCATTGAAAAAACCACCACCATTCACACCCAAAAGTTTAATCGCAACTTGCGAAGCGACCGGACCTTGAGGCAGAATTTGTTCTCCGCCTTCCAATGGTTTAATATGGATATATGCTTGAAAATTTTGAATCATACCTTGGGAAATATAAAATACTGCAAAAATAAAAGACAATGGAAGGAGCACATAAAGAGACGAACGAGTTAAATCTACCCAGAAATTACCTAGACCATTGGCTTTTTCTTGGTTAAGACCACGAATAATAGCGATACAAACTGCAAATCCTATAGCAGCCGATAAGAAATTATTTGCAGTCAAAGCCACCATCTGTGAGAAATAACTCATTGTAGTTTCGCCAGAATAGGCTTGCCAATTCGTATTTGTTAAAAAACTCACAGAGGTGTTGATTGCTAGATCCGTTGGTAGTCCAGGAAAGTTTTGTGGGTTAAGTGGCAAAATATGTTGGAATTTCAAGATTAAAAATGTGATCGAAAATAATAGAATGCTAAATAGAATGACATCAAATGTATATTTCTGCCAGGTTTGATTTTCACCTACATCAACTTTTGCAATTTTATAAATTTGTTTTTCTATTGGATAAAAAATGAAATGGATAAATGTTTTCTCCCCTAGCATAATTTTTTTGATAAAAGTACCCAGTGGGTAAGAAAGAATAAATAAGACAATCATAAAGAAGAATAAGAGAAAAAAATCTTGAGCATTCATAAATTAAAAATCCTCAAATTATTTAAAAGAATAATTTGAGGATTTATACATTTGAAAAAAAAAATTCTCAATAGTTGAATACTTTAATTATAATAAATAGAAATAAGACCTTCTTATAGATTGTGAATTTTTAAAACCTTCGTGTTAATATAATAATATAGAATATGCTGCTCTAAAATTGCGCAGTGAACGGAGTCTAAAATGAACGAAACACAATTGAGCGATAAAAACTTTTACCCAAGTAAAATCAACTTAATAGACGATAATAATCAAGAAAACATGGAGAGCTTCACGATCAGCGTTGAAGAAGCCGCAAAAATACTCGGGGTCAACCGCTCTCGTTTGTCACAATTGACCAGTAAAGGTGTCTTTCCATATGAAAAAAGAAAAATTGAGACAAGAAATCGACTGTTCTATCGATTAAACGATCTCTTGCAACACCAAAGAGCTCAAATGCTTGGTAATGCCTATGAGTTTATTCAAACCCACAATGCAGAAAATACTTTTCGATCACCTTCTATGCGCGAGATAAATATTGATTTGTTACAGGAAAACTTAGAACAAGAAAAAAAACAACTTCGTATTCCCTATAAACACAGTAAAAAAAATCAAACTCTCCTTAAGTCATGTGCCACCGCGTTATTCGAGCAAGAGAAAAAATTAGAGAATGATAAAAAAATATTGGCGGATATTGAGTCTATAAAACAAAAGATGTTTGCGCACGAAGAGAATCTATCTAGTCAAAATGAGTTTTTCAAAAAAGAAGAATTTAAAAAACAGCAGGAAATAAGAGAAAATAATTACTCAATAAATAAACTTAAATATGCTATTTTTACACTTCAAAATAAATTAACAGAAATATCTCAAGAAAATAATGAATTAAAAGAACTATTGAAAAAAAATATGATAAACATACAGAAATCTAAAAATTGGTCACAAAAAAAACCAAAATACAGAGTTTCTCGTTCAACAACGTGTCGCTAAATACAATTGAGTGCCCATTTGCCGAACAAGCTCAAGCTGCTGCCCTGTAAAATTGATATGCGCTGTCTGTAAAAGAACAATCTTTTCAGTTAACTGTCGAACGTCGATATTTTGATTCGCAATATTTGATAATTTAAGTGCAACTTCTTTACAACTTTCAGCCATTTCACGATCACTGACAAATATCTCTTCGACAGTTTGACCAATATTGAGTTTATTTATATTCTGTAAATCAAAATTGATTTCAGCACTGAGCATTCTTAAAATAAGTGAGTCTAAGTGATCTGAAACATCCTCTCGATGAGAAGAGATTTTATCAAATAATTTCTGATACCCCCACAGTTTACAAGTATTTCTATGCACACGTAATTGCTGCAATATAGTCGCATGCACTTGCACAAGAGCAGCCAAACCCATAGCCAACTCACCGGTGATTTTCATAACTTTATACTCCAAAAAGATTACTATACCTATTTGTGCGACTTAATCACTCTATCACACAGAAAAAAAGCCACATACAATTTTAGATTGCATGTGGCTTAAATTTAGAAAGACAGAGAGAATTATTTGTTCTCAGCAGCTCTCTTTGCTTTGTATTTAGCAACCATATCTTCTTGAACGTTGCGTGGAACAGCAGCGTACTTAGCAAATTCCATAGAGAATTCGCCTTTTCCTTGAGTTCCTGAACGTAAGTCAGTTGAAAAACCAAACATTTCTGTGAGTGGAACTTCAGCTTCGATTTGGCAATAACCACCATTTCCAGCAGTTCCCATGATAACACCACGACGTTGGTTGATAAGACCCATCATTGTTCCTTGGAATTCTTCTGGTCCTTCAATACCAACTTTCATGATTGGTTCAAGAATCACTGGCTTAGCGCTCATATAGGACTCACGGAAACCGGTCATCGCACATGTTTTGAACGCCATTTCGTTCGAGTCAACTGGGTGGTGTAAACCATCATTAACAACCAATTTCACGCCAACAACCTGAGCTCCGATAAGAAGTCCTGTTTTCAATTGCTCAGCAAAACCTTTTTCACATGCTGGGATAAACTGTCTTGGAATGGATCCACCAACAGTTTCATCTGTGAATTCATAGATTTTGTCGCCAGCATCTGCCAAAGGTTCCATATAACCAATGATACGCGCAAACTGTCCAGAACCACCGGATTGCTTTTTGTGAGTGTAGTTGATTTCTGCACGTGAAGTGAGAGCTTCGCGGAAGTTAACTTGTGGTTTTCCAACGATAGTTTCGCAACCAAACTCACGTTTCATACGTTCAACATAGATTTCAAGGTGAAGCTCACCCATTCCGGCAATGATAGTTTCGCCGGATTCTTCGTCACGGGAAACGCGGAATGTTGGGTCTTCTTTCGTAAACTTGTTCAAAGCTTTCGAGAAGTTAGTTTGAGCAGCTTTGTCCTTTGGAGCAATCGCCAAAGTAATAACCGCATTTGGTACATACATTGAAGCCATTGTTACGTTGATTTTACCATCTGTGAATGTGTCACCCGATGCGCAGTCAACACCAAAGAGAGCAACGATGTCGCCCGCTGATGCCTCTTCAATATCTTCCATTTCATCAGAGTGAAGACGGACAATGCGTGGAACTTTAACGCGTTTTTCAGAGGACATGTTTGTGATCATCTCACCCTTTTTCACTGTCCCTTGATAAATACGCATGAATGTAAGCTGACCATAACGTGTTTCATCGAGCTTAAACGCAAGCATAACAAGTGGAAGATCTGGGTCTGACTTGAGAACAACACGTTCTTCGTTATTTGACTGGTCAAGAGCGTCGTTAGAAACTTCATTTGGTGCAGGCAAGTAAGAAGTAACTGCATCGAGAAGAACTTGAACACCTTTGTTTTTAAACGCTGAACCACAGAATACTGGGGTAAACTGAAGACTAATAACAGCTTTACGCATAGCTTTTGCTGCTTCTTCAGCAGATACGTATTCGTCAGATAGGAATTTTTCTGCAACGGCATCATCGAAGTCCGCAAGAGCGCCAATAAGGTCACTGCGGCGTGATTTTGCTTCGTCGATCATATCTACTGGAACTTCTTCTTCACGGATATTTTCACCGTTAGAACCATCAAAATAGAAAGCCTTCATAGTAAGAAGGTCAACAACACCTTGGAAACGATCTTCAGCGCCGATTGGCATTTGTGCCATCCAAGCGTTGTGATTTAATTTTTCGCGCAATTGTTGGCAAACACGGTAAGGGTTTGCACCAGGGCGGTCCATTTTGTTTACAAATGCAATACGTGGAACACGGTAACGACGCATTTGGCGGTCAACTGTGATGGACTGTGACTGAACACCAGCAACAGAACAAAGCACAAGGATTGCGCCGTCTAAAACGCGTAGAGAGCGCTCAACTTCAACTGTAAAGTCAACGTGGCCGGGGGTGTCGATAAGGTTAATCCAAGTATCTTTCCACTGGCAAAATGTAGCCGCAGACTGAATTGTAATGCCTTTTTCACGCTCAAGATCCATATGATCCATAGTCGCGCCAACGCCAGATTTGCCCTTTACTTCCTCAATTTTGTGAATTTTACCGGTATAAAAAAGAATACGCTCGGAAAGAGTGGTCTTTCCAGAGTCGATATGAGCAGAAATACCAATATTTCTAACGCGGGAGAGGTCTTTGATTGTCATATTTGATCCAACTCAACATAAAAATGGTTAAAACTTCAGTCCAAACCAGAGGACGGGAAACACGCTCTGTGCTATCTGATTTTGAATTGAATTTCAATAGCCTTTTTTATGCTTTTGTTGGGAGAAGCTTCTAAATTGAGGCTCTTATCCCATACTGACTTTTTGCCGCCCATTTGCGCCGCTCATAAGCTTGCCCAATCACATCTTCTATCCAAACTGTACCAACAATACCTTCTTGTTCCCAAAGTTTTGGAAACATACTTATGGATGTTAAGCCAGGAAGTGTATTTATCTCATTGAAAACAAAACGATTGGGATCTTGACAATTCCAAAAGTCGATCCGACACAGTCCTGATATACCAGTCACCTGCGCAACTTTTTTTGCTATATTTTTTAGTTCATCCATTCTGTCTGCACTGATATCTGCTGGGATTCGGGTCGTCGCCTCAGAGGTGCTCGAGTACTTTTCTTCATATGAATAGAAATCCTTGGCTATGATTTCCCCTGCGATCGTTATTTTTGGAAAGACTGAGGTTCCTAAAAAGGCACATTCGACTTCAGTGCCTCGCATAGGTTCTTCAATCAATATCTTTTGATCGAAAACAAGCGCTTCTCTTAAAAGAACTTTTAGATCCTCACGGCTTTTTGCCCGCCCCGTCCCCACAGCAGATCCCAAAGAGTTGGGCTTCAAGAAGCATGGGTAACCTATTGCATTTTCTATCCGTTTGATAGTTTCATCCGGATTCTTTAAATACGCTTCAGCGTCAACCCGTTCATATTTTGCAATTGATATTCCTGCATCGCGGACAAGCCGTTTGGCTATGTCTTTATCAATCCCCACCGCACTGGCACGAAGGTCGCACCCCGCATATGCCACCTCTGCGAGCTCAAAAAGCCCCTGCAAACGTCCATCCTCCCCGTTTTGTCCATGCAAAACAGGAAAAAAACAGGATGCTTCTAAATTGAGAATGCGGTAAGGGAATGATTTAAAATCTTTTTCAATCTCTTCGCGTAAATAAGGTAGAAAAACGCATTTTTGATTTTTACGTTCAGGCATTTGTTTAAAAGCCTGTCCATTAACAATGTCCACAAGATCTTCAACAGTAATACTTGAAAAGTCCTTAGCTTTAAAGGTGCCTTCTAAACTAAAATAATTTCCATTTTTATTGATCCCAACGGGAATAATATTATATTTTTCAGGAATATTTTTAAAAACATAAACCGCAGAGCGCAGAGATATTTCATGCTCACTTGAACGCCCGCCAAATAGAACAGCAATTGTATTTTCAGATTTTTGATTTTGAGTCATCTAATTTTCTCCAATAACGACCGGAAAGGAAAATACACGAGCTTCACTTGAATTGAAACTGAACAAGGGCTATGAAAGAATAGACAGTACAAATGTATGGTAGCTCTTCCATTGGGAAGAGTCTATATACGATTATGGGTTGCACGATTTCTGAACACATACCTTTATCTAACCACGTGCAACATATCTTTGCAATAAAAGGAGACTCTCATGTCAGCTGCAGATACAAATACCAATAAATTTAAAGCTCTAGAAACACTTTTCCAATCTGTTGAAAAGCAGTTCGGCAAAGGCACAATCATGCGTCTTTCCGACGATTCTAAAATTGCACAAGAAATTCAAGCTATTCCATCAGGTTCTATCAGTCTTGACGTTGCTTTGGGCGTAGGAGGCTTACCTAAAGGACGGGTGGTTGAAATTTATGGAACAGAGTCCAGCGGTAAAACCACTTTAACTTTACATGCCATTGCGGAATGCCAGAAAAAAGGAGGCATTGCTGCTTTTATCGATGCCGAACACGCTCTCGATGTCAGCTATGCGCGTAAAATTGGGGTGAACACCTCAGACCTTCTCGTTTCCCAACCGGACAACGGCGAACAGGCTCTTGAAATTGTAGACATGTTAGTACGCAGTGGAGCTGTGGATCTGATTGTTGTGGACTCCGTTGCAGCTCTCACGCCAAAGGCGGAAATTGAGGGAGAAATGGGTGACAGCCATATGGGTCTACAAGCTCGCCTTATGAGCCAAGCTTTGCGCAAGCTGACAGGAAGTATTTCAAAAACCAATTGCTGTGTCATTTTTATCAACCAAGTGCGTATGAAAATTGGAATTGTTTTTGGCAATCCTGAAACCACAACGGGTGGACAGGCTCTCAAGTTTTACTCCTCAGTCCGCCTTGAAGTGCGTAGAGCTGCCGCTATCAAAAATGCCAATGACACCATTGGTCATCGCACGAAAGTCAAAGTTGTTAAAAATAAAGTAGCAGCTCCTTTTAAAGAAGTAGAATTCGACATTATGTTTGGTCAAGGCATTAGCAAAGAAGGAGATATTCTCGATCTCGCTTCTGCTCCTGAAGCCGAAATCATTCAAAAGAGCGGAACATGGTTCACTTATAATGGCGAACGCCTTGGCCAAGGACGCGAAAATGCAAAAGAGTATTTGCGTGAGCATCCCGAAACCATGGCAAAAATCGAAGCGGCTGTGCGCGCTCGGGCCAATCTCATCCGCACACCAGCTACAGCAGATGAAACCAGCGAAGATTCTATCAAGTCTTTGCCAGGAGCAAGCCAAGCTTTACCAAGCACTCCAACTAAGCCAGGCCGGCGCAGCGCAGGCGCTTCGGTGTCTGCTGAATAAAAGCTAAAAGAATACGGTTATTTGGAGTATATATCAGCATGGAAGAATGGGATCTCGTTGTCATTGGTGGCGGCGCAGCAGGATATTTTGGAGCAATTGCATGCGCTGAAGCTTTTCCAGGGGCACGCGTTCTTATACTCGAAGCTACAGCAAGAGTTTTAACAAAAGTCAAAGTTTCTGGAGGAGGGCGCTGCAACGTCACTCACAATCTTTATGAGCCCAAACAGCTTATTTCTTTTTACCCAAGGGGACAAAAAGAATTGATTGGCTCCTTTCACAAATTTCAGCCCAAAGACACTGTGGAATGGTTTCAAGCACATGGAGTCGAGCTCAAAGTATGCCCTATGGTGTCAGTCTCGCGGGCAAAATGGGACACAAACTTGTAACACCTGTTCCATCCCTTTTTACGTTTCAAATTAAAAATCCTCTACTCAAAGATTTAGCAGGTATAAGTTTTAGTGAAGTGACAGCAACCTTAAAAATGGAAGGATCTGCTCAGGATTTTATCCAAAAAGGTCCGTGTCTTATCACCCATTGGGGACTCAGTGGTCCTGCTATCTTAAAACTCTCTGCATTTGCAGCAAGAGAACTGCATGCCAGTGGTTATAAAGCAACTTTAATCATGAACTGGACACAATCTCTCAAGCCACACGATGCTCTCGCTCTGCTTGAGGTCTGCAAAACTCATTCTCCTAAGAAAAAACTAAGCAATGAGAACCCTTTTCCATGCGTTAAACGGTTCTGGGACGCAATTTTACGGGAATCTGGGCTGAACGACGACCTCACCTACGGTGACGTTACAAAAAAACAACTGCAAGAAATTGCACAAAGAATGACCCAATATGAGCTCAACGTTAAAGGTAAAGGTGAATTTAAAGATGAATTCGTCACAGCAGGCGGTGTAGCACGAGAAGAAATTGACTTCCGCACGATGGAAAGCAAAATCCACCCCGGCCTTTATTTTGCAGGAGAGGCGACAGATGTTGACGGTGTTACTGGTGGGTTTAATTTTCAAAATGCATGGACAGGTGCTTGGCTTTGTGGGCAAGATGTTGCTAAAAAACTTGGTCAATAAAACTGAAATATTTTGAAAAACAGGAATAACTTAAAGATTTTAAAATTTTTTTCTTTTATTATAGCAATAAACTCATTGATAATAATTAAAAAAAATGCTGCAAAATTTAAATAGCAATAAGTCATAAAAGTATTGTTTTAAAGATGCAAATCATTTGCGCGCTTCATTTGTCAGAGAGCATGTCAAATATCTAGATTTTTTACTACTTGAAATGGAGCCGAATAGAGATTTAATAACAAGTGATTGAATTGAAGACTATTAACCTAACTTATTCAAGAAATAGATCTATGAAAAAAATCATTGTCTTTATTGATGGAGACTGTGCATTTTGCACTCGCTTCTCATTGCTCTGTTTAAAATTTGAACGCGATGGAGCAAATTTCTATTTTTCCGATCTCAATTTAGAATTAAGCAAAGAGTTTTTAAAAAAAAGAGCTTATTTTGGCGGAAACAAAAGTATTATCTTATATCATAACGAAATGATATACACTCAATTTGACGCAATTATTGAATTGGCAAATTATTTAAAATTCCCACTTAGTCTATTTAAATTATTTAAATACACACCCAAAATATTTCACAATCTTATATACGATATATTTAGCAAAAATAGATACCTTTTCGGAAAGAGAGAAAGCTGTCAACTTCTTCCAGATATGTATCAAAAAAGATTTATAACAAAGAATATAACAAAGAATATAACAAAGACACAATAAAAAAAGTAGTCGCAGAGCCTTTTGATTTAGAAACTGCTCCACTATTTAGGTATTGCATATTTAAACTTTCCGAAAATAAAGTTCAAATTAAATTCAAGAGCGATTTACAGTCACTCTTGAAATTTTTAAAATGATGCATTTCAAATTTATTCAATCATTGCGTTCAACTGCTCTATTCGACAATGCTTGAATTGGACGAGCATTCATATTGAATATATTTTGGAATCTTTTAATTTGTTCAATTGACACTTCGATTTGCTCTTTAAGCACATACCATGTCACAATTTGCGAGCAGGGAGGCGTAGTTAATGAACCACTGTAGGTGAAGTATTTACTCCCTTTTGGAATAACGTCTTCTGCTTCAAAATTAACATTGTTAACATTGGTCAATGTACTTTCTTTTTTAGGCATGTTATCAAAAATTGATGCGAGGGCATTATTTTTCTTCCCTTTTTTCATTAAAACTCCAATAACAGCCAAGCTTCCATCTTCATTTTGATTCACAAAATGAACTTCCATTGCTGATCTTTTGCCATCAAAAGCGTGCTCACTCGGTGTGTGAAAATGAAATTGAAGCAAGCCATATTGTTTGCGACCAATTTCTATTTTACTTCCTTTAGGATAATTCACTTGAATCGTGTGGCCATTATTTAAAACGGTAAGAGGTATTCCTGAATAAGAGAAATCTAATTTTGGCAAAGATTCATTTTCTTTTGCTTGCTTCATCTGGATATTTATAGGAGATTGATTTATTCCTGTAGAACATATTTTATAAGTTTCATCAAGTTTACCCCAATTATCTGCACCATTTTCTCCTGTATAACCCCAATGCGGCTTCTTCGAATCACTGTTTGAATAAGCAGAGCTTTGAGATAAAAGCAGAAATAATAAAACTATTTTAAAAATAGTTTGCATAAAACTCATAAATCCTCCTGCATATTAGAACTTTCATTCCAATACCAATTGATAGATCGAGTTATTTTGAGTTTTTCTTTAATAAGCGTATATATATCTACATATTCATAAGGTTAAATATTTATACTTTTTTGTAATTGATATGATTTAAGAAAGGTTAATGTTTTCATTCAAACTTTTTAAGAAGTTCAGAAACCTGCGAAACCGTTGGCATTTCTCGAAAAACAAAGCCAAAATTTGTAAAATATTGAGATTGATCAATGCAAGCTTGTATTTCCTTATCTTTGAGAAGGACTTTTGCAGCTCCAAGTATAAGATTGTACTGATTATTCTTCTCTAAATTGCGTATCCTCTGCTTTAAGGCTTTCTTATGCCAAGGGTGAAATAATTCAATATATATTTTTTTATCTTGTCTCTTAAATTCAAAGTCAGGAAAAAAATAATGGGAACCATCAAAAAATATTTCATCTAAATAAGGAGAAATGGACCATTCTGTATTTTTTTTTGTAAAAAGATTTGAAAAAAGTTGAAACTCTTCTGGAACATAAGCACTAAAATTTTTATAATGTGATATTAATTTATTTTTATGTGATATATTAAGCTCTCCTTTACAACGCTCTGAGTGACCTAGTTCTACAAATACAGATAATTCCCATTCTGTTAGAAGCACAAGTGAAGGAAAAAAAGAGGCTAAATTAAAACCATATTTTTGTGTATGAACGAAAAGCGACAGAGGTCCGTCCAAACTAATTTCATAATGGTCATTTACAATTTGGATATTAGCAACGAGTTGAAAAAATCGCATTTGTTTTAATAAGTATCTAATTTCTAATTTAACGTGATCTTTTATAGGTATTCTAATATGAATACCTGCACTGTAAAATAATAACCCTTGAACAAGAGACAAATTATAATAATTTAAAAATTCACTTACAGGCATTACTTTGAAATTAACTGCCACATGAAATTCAGGGAGATCGGAATATAAGTGTTCTTTAATTTCACCTATTGTCAAGTGCATTTCATGAGCAATACTTTCATAATATTCTTCAATATCTAGAGGTTTCGATGAATTAAAATACTCACAGGATTTTTGAAATATTTTTTTTCTGAATTCAGAATTTTCATCGCCAAGTGTAGATTTAAATTCAATTTTATCAAACAAAAGTTTTATAAAACCTTTTTGCACTTCTACTGGGAGTTCATATGCTGAATTTAAATGCAATACTTCATCTTCAATTTCTTTTCTTTTTTTATCGACAGCATTTAAAAATATATTAATAAGATTTTCAGCATATTCATACAATACAATATCATTAATATCGATAAATTGGGGAATAATTTTACCTTTACTCTTCTTATAACGAAGCAGTTCTTTTTTCGTAAGCACTGTGCTGTTTCCTTCTTTGATTAACAAAATACTCGCCGGTACCTTTGGAAATCAATTCATAAAGAATTGCTTTTTTCCCCTCTTTTGCTCGCAATATTCGACCAAGTCTCTGCACATGCTCTCTGACAGTGCCACTGCCTGAGACAATAATTGCGACATTTGCATCAGGAACATCAACTCCTTCATTAAGAACTTTGGAAGTGACTAAAATATTAAATTGGCCACTTTTAAAAGATGTTAAAAAATGCTCTCTTTCTTTTACTTTTGTATGATGTGTGATAACAGGTAAGAAAAATTTTGTTCCTAAATTATAGGCCGTTTCATTATCCTGTGTAAAAATTAAGATCCTATCGTTTCGATGTTTACTGATTATTTCCCAGACTGTGTGGGCCTTATTAGAAGATCCTTGAGATAGTTTTTTCTGCTTTAAATAAGCCTGAAAAGCTTCTTTTCCAGAAGGGCTTTTATGTGCGATTCTTAAGAATTGCTGCCACCCATTTTTTTGTGAAAATTGAATATTGTTTGCTCTAACAAAATCTAAATATTTTGTTCTATTTTCGTCATAAAGAACTTTTTCTTCTTCAGATAATGCAATTTCTTTAGTTATGACCTCATAAGGAGATAATGTAACACCCTCTAATTCACGAATTTCAGTTTGGTAACAAATGGGGCCGCAGATATCATATAAAATATTTTCTTTGCCGTCTGAACGCTCAGGAGTGGCAGTTAAGCCGAGACGAAAAGGAGCAATTGAACTCATGGCAGTAAATTGTAACTGCTCACCAGGCAAATGATGACACTCATCGAATATGAGAAAACCAAAATCATTTCCCCTATAGGGAACATGCAACAGAGCTGAATCATAAGTTGAAACGGTTATGGTTTGCAAATTGTGATAACCCCCTCCTAACAATCCAATCTCAATTTTAAAAAAACGCGTTAAAATGTGATACCACTGATGCATAAGATCAATAGTTGGAACGTGAATTAATGTTGGTCTACCAATTCTTTCAATAGCTAAAATTGCTAAAATTGTTTTCCCAGCTCCGGTTGGTAAAGTAACAACTCCGCGAGAACCGTTATGGAGCCAATTTTCCAAAGCTTCCACTTGATAACTTCTTGGTATAATCTTTTCTTGCAAAATAAATGTACATGGAAAAAAATTTTTTGCATGATCAATATAAGAGATCTTCTTCTCTCGCAATGATAATATCAATTCGCGATAGTGATATGCACATGCTCTATACTTCTGAATTCGTTCGTCCCACTTGAAAAATTTAAAATATTTGTTAAATTCACCAATGCATTGTTCAGCAATCAGAGTTCCTTTGTCAAAAAAAATTTTTAACAAGACATATCCTCCTAGTAAGATGTGTTAATATACATAAAAGTAATAATCTTTCAAAAAGGCAGATCATATGATCGAGTTTAAAGGTGTTCACAAATGGTTTAAAAAACTCCACGTCTTAAACAACATTGATCTTCTTGTAAAAAAAGGAGAAGTTGTTGTGGTCTGTGGTCCATCTGGCTCAGGAAAATCTACTCTCATTCGTACAGTGAATGCACTGGAACCGATTAGTGATGGAATCCTTACTGTTGATGGAGTCAAAGTTTCAGATCCAAAAACAGATATCAATAAACTTCGTACCGAAGTTGGGTTTGTTTTTCAACAGTTTAATCTTTATCCCCACTTAAATGTTCTTGACAATGTTACTTTAGCGCCGCGTAAAGTTAAAAATATTCCAAAAAAGCAAGCAGAAGACTTTGCTATGGAACTTTTAACAAAAGTTGGGATGGAAAATAAAAAAACTTCTCATCCTTCACAACTTTCAGGTGGCCAACAACAACGTGTGGCAATTGCACGTGGGCTTGCTATGCAGCCCAAAATTATGTTGTTTGATGAACCAACTTCAGCACTCGATCCAGAAATGATCGGTGAAGTTTTAAAAGTGATGAAGGATTTAGCTGTGGGTGACATCACAATGATGGTTGTAACTCATGAGATGGGATTTGCGCGCGAAGTAGCTGATCGCGTTATTTTTATTGATCAAGGTAGCATTGTTGAAGAGGCTCCACCTGAAGATTTTTTCAATCATCCAAAATCAGATCGCGCTCAAAAATTCTTAAAACAAGTTCTTACTCCCATGCAATTCGAATGAAAGGAATTCCATATGAAAATGAACAGACGGTTTTTTTTACTTGCTTTTTCTTCCCTCGCATTTCTTAACTTTACAAATTCTGCGCAAGCAGATGTTGCCGATATTAAGAAAAAAGGAACAATCGTTATCGGTGTGAAAGATTCATTGTACCCATTTGGTTTTGTTGATGAAAAATCTCGCAAACTCAAAGGCTACGACATTGATTTCGGTAATGAAATTGCAAAAAAACTAGGAGTTAAAGTTGAACTGAAAGCTGTGACTTCAGCTAATCGCATTCCTCTTTTAACGGAACAAAATGTAGATTTACTGATCTGTACAATGACAATCACACCTGAAAGAGCAAAAGAAATTGATTTCAGTTATCCATACTTTATTTCTAAACAAAAGTTTATTGTTAAAAAAGGTACAGTTAAAGAATTAAAAGATCTAGATAATAAAAAAATAGGCACAACCAAAGGTTCGACTTCTGAAAAAAATGCTTCTGTAGCACTGCCAAATGCTAAAATAATTTCTTATGATGACTATCCTCAAGCATTTTTAGCAATGCAACAAGATAAAGTTTTTGCCATCACAACAGATGAATCTATTCTTGCAGGTATATTATCTAGATCTACTAAAAAGAAAGAGTTTGAATTGTCTACTTTCGACATTTCTAAAGAACCATATGGAATTGGTGTGAATAAAAAAAATCCCGAGTTACTTAAGGTTGTAAATGAAACTCTGTTGGAAATGGAAAAAAATGGTAAAGCAAAAGAAACTTTTACCAATTGGTTTGGTCCTAAATCACAAGTACCTCTCGTTCGTGATTTTAAGATCGCTCCCTAAATTTGCTAAATAAGAGCTACTCAGGAGAATTGAATGTCTGCAACTCAATTTGACCTTTCCGTTGTTCTGCAAGGAAAATATGCAGATTGGTTATTGGAAGGTTTAAAAACAACCATTGAGCTATCAAGTATATCTTGTGTCTTGGCATTTTTTTTGGGGCTAAATATTGCCATTATGAGAATGTCAGCTTTTTCTCCTGTGCGTTGGTTTGCGCAGTGTTACTTAGAATTTTTCAGAAATACTCCACTCATAGTCCAACTTTTCTTTTGGTACTTTGGCTCATATCAAATACTCCCAAAACCCGTGAATGCTTTTTTAAACAATTATAATTTTGAATTTGTAGCGGCAGTGATTGCTTTGACATTTTATACTTCAGCCTTTATTGCTGAAGATATTCGCTCGGGCATCACCGCCATTCCAAAAGAGCAAATGGAGGCCTCTCGCAGCAGTGGTTTTTCATATATACGTTCTATGCATTATATTATTTTGCCACAAGCCGTGCGCCATACGATTCCACCACTCATCAATCAGTTCCTGAACTTAACAAAAAACTCATCGATGGCAATGGTGATTGGGGTCGGTGAACTCACTTACCAAGCTCGGCAAATTGAAAGCCAAGCATTTAAAAGTTTTGAAGCATTCTTTGCGGCCACTTTTGTTTATGTCTGTATATCATTTTTTATAACAATTCTTGTGACCTGGTATGACAGAAAAGTTCTTAATCCACTCGGAAAAGGAACACATTAAAATGGATAATATTTTTGATTTCTCAGTTATATCTAATAATTTTTTGCAACTCTTAATTGGACGCTATCCGCATGGTCCTTTAGGTGGTCTTGCACTTACTCTTATTTTAGCTTTTATCTCCGTGATTTTATCCATTTTTGGTGGCCTCATTCTCGGTTTGCTTTGTATTTCAAGAAATAAATTGATTAGTTTGCCAGTTACAGCTGTTGTGAACACCGTTCGTGCGATGCCTCTTCTGATGGTCATTTTTTGGATGTTTTTTATACTTCCATCTCTAACAGGAGGAAAGGTTCCTGAAAATACCACTGTGGTCTGTGCTCTCAGTATTTTCACATCCTGCTATATCTCGCAAATCGTTGTAGCAGGAATAGCGAGCATTCCAAGAGGTCAGTCAGAAGCTTCCATGTCGACAGGTCTCACCTACTGGCAAAGTATGCGTTACATCATTTTGCCGCAGGGTTTGCGCAATATGATCCCCTCTTTTGTAAATCAATTCGTGTCATTGATTAAAGACACATCACTTGGATACATTGTAGGTGTGTCGGAAATCACTCAAGTTGCCATGCAAATAAACAATCGCACTCAAATATACTCAGCTGAAATATTTATATTTTTAGCAATTATTTATTTTATCATTTGTTTTGCATTTACAAGTCTAAGCCGATGGTTAGAAAGAAGCTTGTCTTGGCGGAAGTCGATCTAAAAAAATCAAATTATATCCTAAACTCTCCAGAATCGATTTTATTCTGCCAAATTTCTAAACAATGTTTAATCTTATCAACTGTCGGAACAAGTGCTAAACGAAAATTTCGATCACATGAATTACCAAATGCTTCTCCGGGTGTCGCCATAATCCCTGTAGTGCTCATAAGTGTATGAATAAAATCACGCCCCGATTGATAACTTTCAGGTATTTCTCCCCAAACGTAAAATGTGGCATTACTGGGAAGCACTTTGATCTTATTTTTTTGCATAAATGCATCGACCCATTTTCTTTTTTCAGCAAAAATTCTGTTTCTTTCATATACATGCTCAGTGTCTCCCCAAGCTGCAATCGCAGCGGATTGAACGAAATCTGGAGTTCCTAGTCCGACATTGAGACGATATTTAGCAAATTGAGCAATAAAATCAGCCTGTCCAGCAACAAAGCCAGAACGATATCCTGTCATACCACTGCGCTTGCTCAATGAGAAAAAAGACAGAACATTTTTAAATTGCTGGTCTTTCGCAATTTCTAAAAATGAGATCGGCACTTCTTTACCTTCATAGAACATGTCCATATAGCATTCATCGGATAGAATCATAATGTCATTTTTGAGAGCCCATTCATAAATTCTTTCCATTTCACCTCGTTTTATCACAGCTCCAGTGGGATTGTGAGGGTAACATAACCATACTGCTGCCACTTGCGAAAGAAGTTCAGTTGGAATTTCAAGGGGATCGAAGACATAATTCTTTTCTCTTTTCAAAGGATTTTCATAAGGAATACCACCTGCCAACAGAGTTCCTGCTTTGTAAACCGGGTAGCCTGGTTCTGGGAATATGACAATTCTTCTCATAGATGAAGAATTTAACAATAACTGCGGTATATGAAAGACTGCTTCTTTGCTGCCATTGGAAGAAATTATTTCTGTTTGATAATTTAAATCAACATTGAGCCGCTTTTTAGCCCAATCTGCACAAGCTCTCCGCAATGTAGGTGAGCCAGGATTTTGTGGGTATTGACTGACGTCAGCGACACCCTCTATGAGCGCTTGTTTAATAAATTGAGGTGTGGGCTCTTTTGGATCACCTAATGTGAAATCAAAAACTTCTATACCCTGAGCGGTGAGCTTTTCTTTTATATCTTCATTTTTTGTCAAAGCAAATGGCTTAAGTGTAAGTAACCAGGAGTTTAATTCAGTTATTTTCATTTATAAGACCTCACATAGAATACACTTTTTGGAACTACTAGGTATAGCTTGAGAGAGTATGTGAGACAAGAACAGTGTGGATGTTATTTTTTACGTTTTTTAGATAGTTTGCTCAAAAAAAAGAGATAGCTATCGGGATTATGGTTAAATTCAAGTTTATTTTTGCATTTTGGACAGAACTTTTCGGGACCATCAATATAACTTTTTAAACCTGGTTCGATGTCATAACCGACCACTAAGGTGAAAATCTGTGTATTATTGCATGTTTCACATACATATTCGGCATCAAATGATTCTACTGTACACTTTTTTCCAATGAATTCGGGTACCATTGATAATTGATCAACAACGGGACAAGCACAGTTGATATAATGCAATTCAACATCTTGAAGTTTTTCAATAACATTCACCCATTTACGCACACCACTGCTATTAATTCGAGTGATATCTTTTAAATCAATAAAAAGTATGTCTGTTCTTTTAGTCAGTAAGGCATCAAAATTTGAATGTTCATCAATAGTTCCAGAAATAGATACGTAATCATCTCGTTTCCACTGTATTGATAAATCTGTTGTCATGCAGGTTCACCTGTTTCGCGTCTAGAATTCATTCTTTCAATAATATGGCAACAAAACTCGGAGAGTTCAACCGACTTATCGGAACATGAGATGAGAGTTCCAAGTCTGTGGGCAAGAATTGCCGCAATTTCATCGGGCGGTAAGGAATCATCTATTGCCCCTTTTGTAATCAAATCATCAACTTCCATAGAGAAACGCCAAAGTTTAACAGTAAGTGCATCTGGCTTATTTAACTGTTCTTGCTCTTTCTTCTTTTGCATCTGGATCTTTTTATGAGATAAATTTACGACATTATTCATAAACACCTCTTATGGTTTTTCTATATATATTCTACCATAGTAATTTATCGACTTCTTTATCAATATTCTTATTAATCCATGCCTGAGCGGATTCTTTAGCAAATTTGTCCTTAGCCTCTTTGGCAATTTTCTTATAAATCCCTTGTACTTCAATATCTTGAGAACTTCTCATCCGTTCTAACCGCTGAACGTAGCGCAGCCATTCTTCAGAACCATTCGCAATCCCCTTTTTATCAAGATAAGGTAAAAAGATTGATTTATCTCGTAAAAGTGTTGGTCGAGTGATAGAAACGGCCAAAAGTGTTTTGGCAAAAGTTGCGTCACACAAATGACTTTTTTGCTCCTTTTCATTAAAAATTAAATTTATCCATTGTTCCGTTGTCTTAGCTGTCGCAATTGTATCCCATTCCTCGTCATTAAACTGTTCTTTCATTCTCAACATCCAATTACAAAAGACTTGAGTTTCAAATATTTTTTCGGGTCGACTCAATAAATCGCGTGAAATAACAGAATTAATAATACTTTTCACAGAAACAGATGAGACAAATTCATATTTTAATAATTTTTGTAACGTTAAAAGTTCCCAAAAGTCCTCTCGATCCGTCATTTCGAAGGCTGATCCTTCGTAAAATTTCACTTTTTTACCCCAATCTGCACTGGTAGATTTGAGCATTTGGTATCCTTCAATCGCTTTTTCAACCGAAGGATGGGTGGTCAAGCTGTAAAATATTTCGTGCATGGCTTTTCCATCGTGACCAATATTTGTCTTCCGCATTTCTTTCCATATTTTTAAATCAGTTAAAAATGCGCTACAACGTAACAACTTAGTTTTATCCTTATCGTCCCATTTTAATCCATAGACATACTTGTGATTATTTTTTTCTAAACTAAGCAGCCGTTTTCTATTTTTATTATAATAATCAATAAGTTTTAAACACTCGTTTTTTTCTGCGAGAAGAGTGCCCTCTGCGAGTTCAAGCTCTTTTAGGCGTTGAGAAAAAAGAACTAAAAATTCACTATTCGGAAATTCGTTTCGATAAATTTCTATTCTATCTTTTTGCTCCTGAGCTTTTTCAACCACAGTTTTTTTCATTTCTTCTTTTGATTTTTCGCTCATATCAACTAAATCTGAATTTAATAAACAGGCTTTTGCCTGTTTTTTCAGAACATCCCTCCCATCTTTTATTTTATCTAAAACTTTTTTGTATTCTACTTTTTTAACATTGCGCGTGAGTTTCTTTTCATACATACAAAATAGTCTCACCTGCGCATCTTGGGATGCCGGATGTCTATCAAAATTTTTTAAAATCACTTCATAAATTGTTCTTGCCAAATCCATATTTTTATTTAATTCAGCAATTTCTGCTATTCTCAAACGTGCCCAAGGTCCGAATTCTGGATCACCAACAGATTTAATAAAACGCTCATAACCTCGTTTTGCGATGTCATATTGTCCTTGCCAATAGGCACTTTCAGCTCCAAAAAATATCGACGCTGGAGCTTTTTCAATAAAATCTTTATTGTAAAGCTCAGACCATGAATAAGATCTTCTAGCCCATCTCAAAATATCTAAATCAAAATAAATATCTCCTGATAAAGTAAACAATAACGAAACAAGATCTGGATGACATTGTCTAGAAATACCACTGGCAATATATTCGATTGCCTTTGTGGGATCTTTAGAAGAAACCATTGCAACTGCCCTAAATAAATCTATTGTTGCTAAAAGATCGGTATTATTTTTAGGAGCCATAAATATTTCTGTTCTTGCAGTTGCATTTTTTCCCACTATGAGAGGAGAAGATATTTCAGGGGAAGGATAATTAAATTTTTTAATAAATTCTTCCATTTTTCCGGCTGATGTAAATGCTCGTTGCCATATTAACCAACCTTGATTCATAGCCATTGCATCAGCATATACGATCGGCATTACCGTTCTTATCCAGGCAAGCGGGTCAACAGGTTCAGGTAATAAAGAAACAGTTACCTTTTCTCCTGATATTTTTGCCAAAAGTTTAAAGTATGTCGGTGAATTAAATATACTTTTATAGATTGGATCGATCACATCTTCTTTATTTGTTGGAAAATAGACTGTATCATCCATTCGTGTTGTAATATATGAAAATAAACTACGTGCAATGGAATAATGATCTCCATCGCTGTATTCTCTTTCTGAAGGAGGAACGGTGTTTGCGTTCCATATATGTAGATTAGTTTCGTCATTAGATGATAAAAATATGAGAAAAAATCCATGTAAAATATTAACATTCATGCGTATAATAGATTCAATCGAAACTTTATCGTTAGCCAGTTCCAATTGCAAAAAGAAAAAACAATCATAAGCATTTTGCAAACGATTTTGTAGCCAAAACTCTTGGCACATATTTAACTTTGATGTGTATTTATCATCGGCCTTAAAATATGCTAATTTAGTTAAGTTATAAACTGGAAAATGAATTTTTACAGTAGGTCTTTTTATAGTTGGTGGAAACCCGACGATCAGTGATTGTGCTGGGTTTTTATGAGAATCAAACCAATTTCTTGGTTCTTCTTCTTTAATACTACTTGCAAAATCGGCAATAAAATAAAATGAATCAAATATTTTTTTACGTACATCAGCTTCTTCCATCTTTTTAAAATCATAAGGAGTGATATTCTTATTTTTTTTCAAATCAGTCGCATTTAAAGGTATGAAATCTTCATTATCAAAGAGACTGGGCCATTTCTGAGCAAAGCAAGAAAAGTGATATGTTATTATAAGTAAAATGTAGAAATATTTTAATGTTAATAAATAGTTCAGCTTTAAATAATTCTTCACACTTTACCTCCTTTTAAACTTATCGACCTAAGTTTTTAGGGAGAAAGTGCAAAAAATGGTTACAATTTACCTGACATTTCTGTTAAGTTTGAAGGAGATTCCATTTGTAGATCTTTTTTTAGTTTCAGTTCCATTTTTTCCACAAGATCAACGATACGTTCGCGAACAAGTAAGCGAGCGCCGTTTAAAAACGTAATGGTAGTATCCGGTAAATTCTCTATCCATTGGATATTATTTTCATTAATATAAACATCCGAACCATCAAGCCGAGTCACACGTATCATAGCAAGAACCTCCGCAAAAACCAAAGCTGCATTGCAAGGCTGAGATTTTAGATCTATTGTGCACAGCATAGATTGTAACAGCTTCTTTCAACCTATAACAGTCCGAGTTTTTTGGAAAATTTATATGTCACAAAATATTGAATCCGTTCGAAAAAAAATATTGCTATCTGTCTTTTTAATTATTTTTATCGATCTTCTTGGATTTGGTATGTTTATTCCTATCATGCCACAAATTGCTCGCACTTTTCATGCATCAGACTCACAGATTACATTGCTTTCCACATGGTTTTCCCTTGCAACAGTTCTTTCAGTCGTTTTTATAGGACATCTTTCGGATCGCTATGGCCGGAGAAAAGTTCTGATTTCTACTATAGTAGTCTCATCTATTGCTCAGTTACTCACAGGTTTTTCAACTTCATATCTCCTTTTGGTGGGAGCAAGGGTCTTAGCCGGTTTAGCCAGTGGCAATTTGTCAGCTGCTCAAGCATGTATTGCTGACATCACGGATAAGAAAGAAAGAGCTAAGTTCATGGTTATTATTGGGTTGGCTTTTGGTGGTGGTTTTTCTTTCGGTCCTGCAATAGGTACACTCGTGATATTATTGTGCGATTCATTGAATATTTTTACAAACAGTCACTTTAAGGCGATCGGAATCGCAGCTTGTGCTTTAAATTGTCTAAACTTGATTTTGCTCCTTAAGCTTCAACCCGAAACTCATCCAAAATTTGCAAAACCCTATATTCGCAATCTATTTGCTGAGTTTCATCATAATCCAGAACATAAAGAGTCTGATGTTGAAAAAAATCTCTCTTTTAGACAAAACTTAAAAATCTACTTACAAAACAGGCCTTTTATAGGGGTTATGGTATGCATGCTCCTACAAGTTTTTGCCTTTGCAGGAGTGGAAACGCTGCTTCCTATTCTTTTGAACGATGCCTATCATTTTAAAGAAACACTGATCTATAAGAGCTATATATTTATTGGTGTTATGACATTATTAGGGAACGCATTTTTGGCACGTTATTTCCTTAGACGCTTTGGGGAAGTCATCACTCTACAATTTGGTCAACTGAGTTTAACTCTTGGTATCTTTTTGATCCCCATTCTAGCCCCTAATCCTTACGTACTTTTTACTGCTCTTAGCTTTTTATGTATGGGCACAAGTATTTCTAATCCCTCAATAAATGCTCTTGTAAGCCGACTTTCTCCCACTTCTTCACAGGGATTTGCCTTTGGTCTATCTCAGTCCATAGGTGCATTTTCAAGAATAATTGGACCAGCATTTATGGGCATTGCCTATGAAAGTGGTTTTTCAATCCATACATTAAAAGGTGAAAAATCTCTTTACATCTCTGCCTTTATTCTTTTTACTGGGATCATTGTGAGTTTTGAAACTCTCCGTAAAATTCGCAGCACTTTCATTTTACCTAAAGAAAACAAGGTATAAAGAGTTAAAGGAAAAGAAAAGGATGAAAAAATCCCTTGCAATCAATATTGCAAAAATTGGACAAAATTTAAATATAACTTTTGGTAGATTTCCATCTAACAGCCTAAATTCAATACATTTTGATGATATTTTAACTGAGTGGACCCAAGAGTTTCTAAAATCGACTTCACTTGCAACACAAGAAGATCAATATACAAATTTAAAAGGTCAGCTGAAAATCTCAAAAGAACACAATATGTACCGAGTAGAAGGTGAAATTGAGTTTTCCCCGATGCTCGAATGTGTACGTTCATTAACGTTATTCAGAGAAAAAATAATAACACCTGTCAATGCCTTTTTTGTCCAAGAAACGTCTTCAGTATATAAAAATTCAAATATTTCTAGATACTTAAACAACTCTGATCCCAGTGATGAAGTTGAATTATCTGAAACTGATTTGGAGACATATTCTTTTAGCAATAATATGATTGAACTCGATGAATTTATTATTGATTCTCTCTATTTAGCACTCCCTGAACTCCCGCTATGCCGCGAAGATTGTAAAGGACTTTGTCCAAGCTGTGGAACTGAATTAAATGATGTTCAATTCGAAGGCAGGCTCATCAAACCAATGCATGCGCAAAAGTGTACTTTTCACAGTCATTAAGCAACAGTCAAACCCCTCTCTATACTTCTGATTTGGATGGGGTTTTTCTAATTAAATCAAAAATAAAACACATTTAACAAATTAATTTTAAATAATTATTAATATTTTGTTAATAAACACTAAATCTCCTACCGAAAGAATGACAGATACATTCTTGGATATGAAGGAGATCGACCTAAATGAGGGTTATTCAGTCTTCCTTCTTGAGAACAATAGTCAAACTATTTGTTGTAACATTTTGTTTAGTTAAGAGTTTTTTGTTGTATTCTCAAGAACTTAAATTCGACGAATATAAAGTGAAAGCAAATGACACTCTCATTCACATCCTAAAAAGGCATTCTTTGCGTCCGGTTTTTGGACCAAATGGATCTCTAGCTGAAACTCTTGAGTTAAATCCTGAAAAAAAGAAACACAATGGCGATTTAATATACATTGGCGAGATTATAAAATTACCCAACTTTGACAATTGGAAAAATACACAGATTTCGAAACGCCAAAAAAATATAAACGATGAATATTCAAATAACGATCCGACACATAAAAAACAAATGAGTCCTCCAGAAGATATTGCTGCAGACTCTCTTCAGGATAATCAACCCAAGGAACAAAAAAAGAAAAGATCAATTGACAAGCCTATGGTGCAAAAACCAGAGCAGGGAAAGTCTGTGACAACAATTCCTCCACCGCAAAAAGTTATACCTGTTATTGATGCACCCTCACCACAAAAAGCAAAGCCTGTTGTTGATGCACCCTCACCGCAAAAAGTTAAGCCTGTAGGAATGGCACCGCTTCCACAAAAAAGTAACGAAACCCAAAGCACATTTGTCGATAAAAATAATTCATCAAAAGTTGATAAAAAATATCAAAATAATTTTATCGATGAAAGCACATTACCACAAAACCCAAAAGCAATTCCTGCTAAGGAAAATAAAACAGCGATAACGCCGGAAATTAAAGAAAAAGAAACCAGCACTGTCCAAAGCGACAGTCAAGCTGATAGTAGTTTGAGCCCAATTATTACTAATAAAGATAATTTTTCGGAAATGCCAAGTTTTGAATTCTTTAAGGAATCATTAAAATATTGCATTACAGTACCAGCGTGTAAAATTGGCTTTCAAGAGCCTGATTTAAAATGCTGCAAAAAACCCAAACCACTCTTTTATGCAAACCCTCCTGATTCTTTCTAAAAATAGATTGAATTTATAGAACAAACAATAATTAAATGATACAAAAAAATAATTATTAATTCTAATTCTTGCTAAATCCTTTCTAATAAATATAAAATGAGATATATTATAACCGTCTTTGTTTTATGTTTCACTCTAGCGAAAAATGGCCTAAATATGCTACAATACAGAAAGATATCCATAATAATAATTTTTATTTTACTATTCAATTCTTGCAAAACTGTTCAAGAAAAAGATAAATATTATTTTAAAAAAGAAGATTGGGATGATGCCCCTATTAATGAAGGAGATAATAAAAAAGAAACTCTTATCACTTCTCTTGAAAAGAATATACAATGGCTTACTAAAAAAAGTAACAGTTCTTATTTTCAATTAAAAGATATTAAATTCTCTACTGAAAGTTATTTATGTTCAAGTAAAAAATTACTAGAATCACTCAAAAATAATGAAAATATACTTTTATCTCTAAAAAATAATTTTGACTTATATAAAGTATATTCTGATGATAACCAAGATATTTTATATACTGGTTATTATATTCCTGTTGCAGAAGCATCCGAAAAACATTCTAAAATATATCAAACGCCAGTTTATAAAACGCCACCTGATTTAGTTTCAGTGTATTTACAAGACTTTAACCCTATTTATAAAGGGAAAGTATTAAGAGGGCGTGTACAAAAAAACCAACTCATACCCTATTGGACAAGAGAAGAAATCGTCGATAAGGAAGTTTTATCAAGAAAAAATCTAGAAATTGCATGGGTCAAGAACAAAGTTGATTTATTTTTTATTGAAATACAAGGTTCTGGTTTATTAACATTTGAAAATGGTAAGAAAAAATACATTCATTACTCTTCACAAAATGGAAGAGATTACAGTCCAATAGGTGCTTTATTATTCAAAGAAGGACATTTAGAGAAATCAAAAATCACTATGCAAAGCATTCGTGAATGGCTTGAAAAAAATCCAAATGAAAAAAGTCGTGTGTTAAATTATAATAAATCATTTGTATTTTTTTCACTAGAAAATGATGGGCCATATGGAAATATTAATGTAAAACTCACAGAAGAAAGAAGCATAGCAGCTGATCAAAGCATTTACCCTGCTGGTACTTTAACTTTACTCGATTTCAAAATGCCACCTTCATTAAAAACAGAAACTAACTTACAAGATCTCCAACCTGAGCAATTTAGACAATTAGCTTTTGTCCAAGATACAGGTGGTGCTATTAAAGGTGCTCAACGAATTGATGTTTTCTGGGGGGAAGGCAATCATGCTGGAGAAATTGCTGGAGTAACCCAACAAAATGGCAATATATTTATTTTAGTTCCAAAAAATGTTTGCAATCCATAGCATAGAAATTTTGTTTTAAAAATTGTTTAATGCAAGCGCTGTGTGATAAAACCAAACCATCCTTGAATTTGTTCCCACATCGTTAAAGAATTCTCTTTCGATGTAATATGCAGGCCTATAAAAATAGCCAGAAGAATAAGGCACCAAAATAATATAAAATTGCTATATTTTTTAAGTAACGAAATTAAGAATTTCTTTCGTACCTTTTGAAACTCAAGTTCAAGCCAATTATTGAGCGATGACCAGCCCGCTATATAGTCGACAAAAACTTTTTGCTCGAGTGTATTAAAATAATGTTGTGCTGCTTTGGAATCTAATCCTGAAAGTTCTGCAACATTGCATTGAGTGAGCAACCAGCCTGTTCTTAAAAGTTTAACTTCATAGATAGCTTGTGGGACAAATCTTTTTTTAAAATAATGAAAAGAAAGTAAGGTAAATAATCTTTGAAATGAAATTTTAGAACTTTGCGTCAGAGATTTTTTCAAAATATCGAGAAAAACATCATCCACATCGGATGAACCAGAAGGAACACCTACATATAAAGCAATTTTAAAGAGAGCATTTGTACCAATATCAAAAGCTTCAACCTCACTTCCCAATATATCAGAAGTAATCGTTGCTTGCATTTGACTTTTCTTGCTATTTATATCGAAAGAAGTGTTCACAAAAGATCTATCTCACTAAAGTTACCCATTCCACTCACTTCAGGCAAATACTCTATATCGTTCTTTGGCACAAGCACTTGCCGTTCACCACCTCTAGTATGTGCAAGATACCTTGGACAAGTTTTATGAGAACTTTCTGTAAATGGGGCAAAGGGGCAAGCCGCACCGCAAGCTGATTTCACACCACAGACTTCGCTCAGAACGAGTTTCCCCTGAGCATCGACCAAACCTTGTTTAACATGATAAGGACAACGACTCTCCTTCATTCTTTACCCTCCTTAGCTAAAAATCACAAACAGAAGCTAAATGTGTAAATTTTTTAAACACATATAAATTGACAGTTATTTAAGCTTTCATGGCTTTAAACAGAGTAAATCATATTGCATATCACCAGTCAAATATTTTCCTATGTAATTTGGGAAGCTTATCTTATTACTCATATGTCATTATTTTGAAAGAGTCAAAAATATGGATTCTTTCAGAAAAAAAATGATTTTTATATTTTTAAAAATGACAAAATAATGGAAATGAAATAAAAAAAATGAACGATTTATATTATTCTTTGTTTTGTAAGACCACTTTTATCCTCTTGTCATTTTTCTAATCGCTTTTTTAATAGAAATTCCAACAATTTAAATATTCAAACCTCCCAAAACATTTAACATAATAATATTACTAAATATTATAAGGAAATTATGATTTGAAACCTTGAATCTATTCATTTAGCTTTTAAAGAATATGGAATTGCGGTTCTATATTAACTAAACAAGTAAATGCTAGGTAAAAGGATATTAAAATTTATAAATCTACAATTTCTGAGATATCTGCTTCTTAAAGCAGTTTTAATGAAGTGAAAGTATATTAGTACAATATATGATCATTTCTTTTAAAAAATTGATCCGATTTTTTATATCCTTTTTTTTCAATTTAATCCATTTATAAAAAATATGACAAATTATTTGTCGCTATTTTTTAAAAAGGTCTGTTTAAATGCAAAAAAACTCCACTAATAAAGAACTAAGTCCTCAAGATCTGTGGCTATTGCAGGTCAATTTAACTCCCTTGGAAAGGGCTCATGCTCTCGACTATCTATTAAATAAATCAACACCAATTGATTTCACATCCCTCGTTTCACACTGTTGTTCCAGTAGAGAAAAACAAAAAAAACTCTTACAAAATTATCAATTGCTACCAAATATATCTTCTACAAATGAACCTCATTTGTTCACCCGTGCTCAATTCGAGAGCACTTTATCAAAAAAGATCCCACACCCGAATTTATTAGCAATACAGTATCTTGGAAATCCCGAGATCCTAAATTCGCCAAAAATTGCTATTATAGGCTCACGCAGACCCACTTTATATGGAAGAGAACAAGCCTATCGCTTCGCAAAAGAACTTGCACTCAAAGGCTGTACGATAGTTTCGGGCGGTGCTATTGGCATAGACACAACAGCTCAAGCAGTCGGCCTCCAATATGGAAAATCATGTTGTGTCTTAGGAAATGGACTTTTAAATCCCTACCCCCCTAGCAATACCCAACTTTTTCTAGATTTAAAAAAATCAATTCAGGGACTTATTTTAAGTGAATTTTGCCTAAGAGAATGTGCCCAGAAATGGAATTTCCCACAAAGAAATATCACGATAGCGTCGATGGCTGACTTTGTTCTTGTGATTGAAGCAACCCTAACGAGTGGAAGTCTAATCACTGCGCATGCTGCATGTGAACTTGGAATTGATGTTGGTGCTATTCCTGGAAGCATTGACAGTATTAATAGCGTAGGCTGTCATGAGCTCATAAAAAATGGTGCTTTTTGTATTCAAAAACCACAAGATATTTTACAAAGAATCAAAATAAATAATTAAAATAAAAAAACACTAGCTTTAATTGTCAAGTCTAAGCTATTCTATTAGCTTTCTTAGATATGCGCATTTGAACTGTGCATTTTATAAGTTAAGGGTAATCAGAGTGAAGAAAAATTTTTATGAAGATTCAATGTTTCTGTGTCGCCATAAAAGCATAAAAGAATTTGCAATGAATTTTTGTGCGAAACAACAAGTTGATGAAAATGTGAATTGGTCTGTTGTTTGCGAAAGAAAAGAAGATCTCATTGTGATCCGTAATCAATTATTTTATCAAATTGAAAAGTACAATCCAGCATGTGAAAAAACGAATTCCGTGATGGGTATTTCTATGTACACACTTGATAGCCTAGCAAGAAATTTTTGTGCTACTCTAGCTTCAACAAATAATAAAAAAATACAATCAGAACTTCCAGAATTTATAAATAAACCTTATATAGATGTCGTAACTCAAGAAAATTTTCTTGAAATTATTCTACAATTATTTGGTTACACCAGCAGTGATACGCTTCCCCTTGCAAAACAAATACTTTCGCTCATCGATACATGTTGGCCAAAAGATTTAAATTTTATTCAATTGATGATCAACACCCAAGAAAAAGAACATATTCGTTCCATTCAAGAAATCAATGAATTAGCTCTCCGCCAAATAATGGCTGTCTACCAATATGCAACTTTAGAGTTAAGAAATTACGCCAGGTTGCAAAGTTTAGTAAATGAATATTTACAAATAACTTTTCGTTCTCACCTAATGAATAAAGAAACGCAAGCTGAATTAGAATTGCCAATTCATTTTTTAAAAGGTCATATATTATGGGTATCAGCACCAGAATATACCGGGATGGAAAAAAGTCTTAAAGAAGAAATCCCTGAACACGATTGCATCAAACCTGGGAATTTCCAAAGTATTATTGTCCATGAATTTAAAAATGCGATTCTTGAAGCTCGCGAAATTTTAAATTTCAATACAAGTGTTTTTTACAATTCAAGGACTATTATTTCTCATAAACAAAATGCGCAAGAATTTGCAAAAAATAATTCACAAGATATAAATCGAACAAATATCTCATATTGGGTTGCAGATAATAAACACAGCTATTTTGATCAGTTAAAATTGACTCTTGCAGATAAAAATAATCTCACGCTCTTAGCTGATTTTGACCCAGGAAGTTTTAAAGAAACACGATCCGATGCAGGAGGATCCTATGCAATTACATGCAACGACATTGAAGCATGGCAAAATAATAATATAAATTATACCGATTCAGATAAAATTTTTCCAAAAATAAATGATTTATTTAAAAATTATTTAAATGCCATTTCTCTGATTTCCAAAGAAGACACCCTAAGTTATATTTCTAATAATTATGGCTTAAAATATGAAAAAATCAACAATAATTCTCTTCTCTATTTTTTCAAAAAAAATATTGAAAATGAAACTATCTTCTTAGAAAGTCCTCACCCTATTGCAGAGTGTCCAAGAGCTCTCTCCTATCTTAATGGAGAAAACCTTCCGAATAAAATTATCGCTGCTGGACGCGCTCATGCCCCTACCTCTTCAAGTTTTCATGTCAAAGTCCTTAACAATGCAATTTCTATTTTACGCAGGCAAGGTGTTATTATTGATCTTCCAGCTAGTGAAATCATGTATCGAGGTTTTTGGCAAAATTTATGCACACAGAACATTCCAATCGAGTTTTGGCTTGAAAATAGTGAAGAACTCGCAAATTTTCCTAGTTATTTAAAACCAGAGAAGAATATTTTAGCCTTGGGTGAAAAGCTTCCTACTTATTCGCACTCACATCTATATTCACGATTGAACCTATTGAGTCAAAATCCAAGCTTTTTAATACCGGATTGGAAAACTCGCTTTTTCAAGACAAAAGATTCTATTTCAATCACAGAGTTTGAGCGTTATATATTGTGTCCCTTCCAATATTTTCTCTCAGATTTTTTAGCAATAAAAAAAATAAAAAATGAGAATTTAAGTATTGACAATATGGCTATTGGTAGCAAAATGCACAGTATTGCTGAGCAGATTGTTACAAAGTTGGTTATAACATTAGGTAACAAAAATTATAGCTCTGTTATGTATGAAATTTATAAAAATATTCTTGAAAACTTAAAGGACGAAAATCTCTTTATAAGTCCTGATAAAGAAATATGGCACAATTTATTTATATCTGCAATTGACAAAACAAATAGTAAATCTGGTAAACAAATTATAACAATTTTTAAAGATATAATAGATCTTCTCTGGCAATTTCCCGAATCCAAAAAAAGTCTGTTTGAAAAAAATGTGGAAAGAGAAACAGTAAAGAGAACATTTTATCGTTTTCTTATGCTCGAAAAAATCTTTACTGAAAATATTCCTAATAAAAAAACAGGAGTGGAACGTGAACGAAATATTAAACTTAAACTCGGACAATTAACTTTTATTGGAAAAATTGATAGGATCGATGCAACTCCGGATGGCTTGCATATTATTGACTATAAAACCTCAAAGGCCTCGAAGCAAACACAAAAATTAACTTTACTGCCCTCAAAATTTAAACACACTCAATCAGGTTATAAATTAAGTGTACAAGGAGGACTTTATTCTTTGGCATGGGCAGCACAAAAGCTGTTAAATGAAGAAGAAGATTATCATCATTGTATAAAGTCTTTTTCTCTTTTTCAACTTAAAAATTTAGATGAAGATAAAAATATCATTCTTGAATATGAGTTTTCTCCACCGATGGTAAAAGATGGACCATTTTATACTCAACTTTATGAAGAATATAGCGAATATGCAACTAATTTAGCAGAAGGAAATTTCTTCCCAAATCCAATTAATTCTGCACAATGCACATTTTGCGATTATAAAAGCATCTGCCCCGTTTCAAACAAATATATTGCTGAAAATGAAGAAAGCGAAAACGATGGCTGAACTCACTTTAGAACAAAAAAGTTGTATAGAATTTTATCCAAATAAATCTGATCAACAACAACATCTCATTATTGAAGCCGGAGCAGGAGCAGGGAAAACCCAAGTTCTAACAGAACGGATTTTTTGGTTATTGAATCATAAAAATCCTGCAATAGCTGTCAATCCAAGTAAACTTTTTGTAGTAACTTTTTCAAAGGATGCAGCAAAAGAAATTTCGGAGAGAGTTGAAAATAAATTGCGAATAGAGCAGAAATCAAAAGATCTATTCCCTCTTATTCATATTTCTACTATAGATAGTTTTTTTGCAGAACTTGTACAATGTATTTACCCTACCTGGTGGGGTACTCAAATTTCTTTGCATAAAATAAACTCCATGCCTCCTAAACTTCAACTCGTTAATGAAAATATAGTTTGCCAAGAGCTTGATCGAGCGCTATCAAATTATTTTAAAAATAATTCATTTAATGAATTTCAAAAATTTTCTGCTATTGATTTTATTTTATCTGGGGGTTTTAAAAAAGGCTATCAAAAAAATAAAGGTACATTAGAAAATCTATTATCAACAATGTGCAGTGAAAACTTCCTATCGGCAAGTGAAAATGAAATCCGAATTTCAGCTCAAAAAATTCATCCAGCAACACTATTTCTATTATTAGATATGCATAAAATATCCAGAGATCAATACCTATTAAGATTGTTAAAAGGTGAGCTCACTTATGCAGACAAAACAGTTTTTTTAAAAGAAAATTTAAAAAGTAATATTCCAATACAAATACAGGAACTCATAGTCGATGAGTATCAAGACACAAATCATATCCAACATACGATTTTATCTCACCTTGTCAATGAATGCCAAGCACGAATGGTAGTCGTAGGAGACCCAAAGCAAAGTATTTATGGATTCCGTAGTGCAAGTGTTGATGTTTTTCAAAATTTAAAAAAGAATCGTGCTTGGAAACACATTGAGCTTAAAAAGAATTTCCGCTCAACACCAGCCCTTTTAAAAGAAATTAACAAACTTGCAAACATTACATTCTCTTGGACTGATCCAAAGCTTTCCAATACTTTTATCAATTCATATTTTTATAAAGAATCTTTAAATAAATTCATTGAAGACAATCCACTTGAAGTTGGTGATACTAGACTACAAACGAATCCTACCAAAGAATTATTTCACATTAATTCTTTTGAGGATTATACTATTGATTATTCATCCTCTGTATTCTTAGTCTCAGCGTCACTGAACACTGCACGCTTAAGTAACGCTGAAAATATTGCAATATTGAATGCCGACAAGTCATCTCTCAAAGATTATGCGATCACTTATTACGCTCATTATTTAAAATCTTTCAAAGATAATTCAATTTATAAATGGTCAGATTTTGTTTTTTTATGTGAAACAAATAATGATGTTATTTATATCACCGAAAAGCTGAAAGCATTAAATATACCTATTAAATGCAAAGCAAAAAACACTCAAGCTAAACAGGATCAGCAAGAGCTAAATGTAGCTTTGGCCTTAGCAAAAACTTTGGCATTTGAAAGTGATTCATATGATTTATATCAAATCATGCAAAGCTCACTTTCTCCATATACGCATATTGAAACAGAAAATTATTTTGTCCAATTTAAATATGGACTTAACCCTGAAAATCGCATTTTAAGTTTAATTCATTCTTATCAAAAAATCGCGAAAGAGAATTTTTATAAAGCCTGGCAATTATTGCGATGGAGTATTGTTGATTTACATGAGAATCAATCTGAAAAATTACTTGCTTCTGTGTTCTGTGCAAAAATGGATCCTTTTGCTAAAACTCTCATTATTAAACTTTCTTCTCCATCATTCAATAGATCACTCTTGAATAAAATAGATGAAAAATTGAAGCAGAACACTGCTAGAAATTTCGATCATTTTTTTCCAGATTCTATTGAAAATTGGGATATTCATGCATTCAATACAGAAATCGATCAATCAACCGATGCTTTGGAAGTTAAAACTGTCCACTCCGCAAAAGGGTTACAGTGGAAAATTGTTTGTTTCTTACCAAATTGTTCTAATGATAAAAGCTATGGGAAATTTACTGTCGCACAATCATCAAAAACACTTGATATATCTTGGTTACAAGACGATGATAATTCTCTTTCAGTAATGAAGAGAATTAAAAATATTTACTTCAATGAAGAAGATCACTCTATTGAATATAAAAAAGACGGTAGCTTAAATAAAATTCATTGGTTTGCAAAATTAAGAAATAAAGTTGAAAAAGATTTTGAACGTCAAAGAGTTTTTTACACAGCATTCACTCGAGCACAGTGTCATCTTATTTTATTTCAACCCATTCGCGGCAAGAAAAAGGGAATTCGTGATAATATTCATGAATTAAAAAGCAATGAAACATCTGTACAAAGTTTTTTGGAAACAGAGGTTTTCTTAAAATATTTAGACAGTCATTTTATGCTAAGAACTCCTGAAAAATTAAAAGGAAAAGGCTCGAGAAATTTACCTGCCCCCATTCCACCAGAACCTTGGTATCAAGAAAATGAAAATACACCAAAATTATATTTATCTAAGTGTCATAATATATCTTATTATGAATTTGGTCCAAATTTCTACTCATTTTATAAAGAGAAATTAAAATTCCTTAATGAAATTTCAACACCCAACAGGAAAAATGAAGAACCACATTCTGTCAGCTATATATTAGGCCCTAAAATTGAGGCACAACTCGAAACAATTAATAAAGCAAATTTTTCTGAATCTTTACTTTCTCCTGAAAAGGAAGATTTACATACAATTTTAGCTCAATTAAAATTGCAAAGAATGCAAATTACAAAAGGAATTCTTTATCATGCCGCTGCTGAAAATAAAAAATCAAAAAAATCTTCACTTTTAAACTTTTTAGAAAGAAACTCCTACCAAACATTTCATGAACTTGAAATTTGGTCAAAACGTGAAGATAAAATGCATTTTTTAAATTCAGCGCGAAATATCCTCGATTTTCTCTCTTTGTATAAGCTCGCGGATTTTGTGAAGACGGACTTTGAATATGTTTATGATTTTGCTCTTGAAAAAAGTCTAAAAGTGCAAGAAGCAATTCGTGAAAGCTCTCCCGAAACCACCATTGCTCTGATAGTCGATTTTAAAACAGGAAAAAAAGACCCAGAGCATCTTCATCAAATCCGTAACTATATGAATATTATAGACAAAAATTCCCTTGCCCGTATTGATGTCAAATCTAAAAGAGACCGCCAATACCTTATCCTGAGTGCTCTTTGCTACAATAAAAATGTCGATGAAAAAGAGGAATCTTGTTGGGAGGATCTAAATTTGCCAAAGCGTCAATTGGCGACAGGAGAATCACTTTATTTGTTTAAATAGTAAACTTTTCTCTCAATAAAACCGACATATCACTTTGACCAAGGGTATAAAAAGAGTCACAATTTTTTAAACCTGTATTATAAGGCTTATGATGACATCAACCACTCTCTTCTATATTGCTGAAAACCTGAATAAGCGGATTACGCCTGCACAGATGAATGCTTTTCAAAGTGTGTGTGATGAATCAAAAGTTACCCTTCAACAAAATCTCAACAATATTGAGATTATGAACCAGCTCAAAGCAAAACCTGAATCCTTCCTTATTCTAGATGTGGATGATTTTATTTGTTTTATTAAAAAAAATAATACTTTGGTAAATGAAAACTTTATCTTAATGCCCCAGGAAAAAGAGTCCTTTGAGCTCGAAAGTCATAAAGATGAACTAAAGAAGATCCGATTTATTATTGGAAATCCTCCAAATGATCTTCTGAAAATCTTCTTAACGCATATATTTGCTTATAAAAATTCATCCGATAAAAAAGGGATCTGTTCCTATTTTGATAAAGAAAATAATGTCTATTTTAAACATGAAGTTATGCACTCTTCCGAGAGAAGCACTCTGCAACAAAAAGTTACAGATTTTTTCCAAGAAGAAATTCAAAAAAATAAAGATAAACTTGTTGCCGGCACAAGTTCCTATGCAAAGAGCATGGGGGATATCCTCGATGAATTTTTGATGAATGCGATTTGGGATGCAAATCCCAAACGTGCTGACACGGACAGAAGCATACCAATTGCTTTAAACGAAGATGAAAAAGTTGATTTACTCTGCATTTTCGACACATTAAATTTTATACTCTCTGTCAGTGATCAATTTGGTACTTTTTACGGTGGGGTGATTGAAAAATATATCTGTCATGCCCTTGGTCTAAAAGAACCACGAGTCGGTATCAGCCAAAATACAGCTGGTGCTGGTCTCGGTATTTTTATGGTTATGCAAAAAATCGGCGTCCTTATCTTTGAAGTTGAAAAAGGGAAAATAACCCGAGCAACCGCAATTGCTCGAGGAGATCAAACCATGCGCGATTTACAGAAAAAACCAAAAACAATATTATTTTTTGAGCGGAATTGAACTTCAGCTGTGCAGTTGCACCTATATAAAAGAACTGCAAGTTTTGGCTAAAGAAGCGATTCTAAACCATTTCAAGATGGCCCTTTTTTCATAGGAAAACACCTGTTAATTGATAGAGAATCAGAACTAAGCGATTGAATTAAATATTTTAAATATTATGTGAAAATTTAAAAATTATTTGCTTTAAAATTTGTATTTATAGATGCTTTCGCGTAAGAATCTAATCCTGCCTATGAGACTAATTTGAAGGAAAAGGGGCTTTATTTAGTATGGCTGAAAGTGCACTCAAATCTGAAGAGCATAAGAAAGAAATTCTTTCAGTATCAGAGTGTTACATTATCAAATTATACATGAACGGGTCTTATAACCTTAATTCAATTTTTAAATATAAATTTGTGTAAAGAATTCGGAGACATCCTAAATTAAAACTTTGCTTTATTTTAGTAACTATCTGCTAAGAAAAATGACTTACAATAGAAAAAATAGACATATCTTATAGATACTTATTTCAGCTTTACCAAGAAAATGTCTATTTTAAAAATTTTATTAAAAAAATACCGACATTATTTAACATATGATACTTGGGGGCTTGATTGAAAAATATAAATAAAATTATCTTCCTAATTTTGCTCACAATCGTCACAATATTTATTGTTATTTATTTAAAAAAAGAGATGAAAGAGCAGCAATTACAACAAGAAAACAAAAGCATTGTACAGAAAGAAAAAAGTATTGAACTGGGATTCATTGAAAAAGAAAAACAAAAAACTCAAAATTTAAAACAAAAAAAATCTAATTTGAAAGTTATATATGATGAAAAAAATTTTAAAGATTTTCTAAACAATTCCTCTCATCAAAAGGTGCCAAATGAATATCAATGGTATTTTGCCTCAAATATTTTAGCAATTGATAAAATTTATTTCAAAAATTTTACAAAAAAAGTTCTTTGGGAAGATGAAAATTTTTATTATTTATCAAATTATTCCGATAAAATCCGTAATTCTTATGAGCATTTCAACCCAAAATATTCTTTAGTTAGTTATGATAAAAAAAATTCTTTAATAGGTGTTGTAAATGGTTACTTTATAATCTTATTAAATGAAGATATAGCTGATCAAAAACGTTTTGAAAGGCAATATAAAATAAAAATAATTTCCTTTTATCCAATTGGAAAAGTACTAATTGCTAGAGCTGTGAAAAATTCAAATATTTTGAATATATATAAGAACTTAAAAACTCATAAGAAGATAAAAAACTTGAGTATTGAGATTATAACTCACTTTCCAAAAGAAGAATAATGTTATAGAAGGATCTAATTTATGTTTTATTTTAAAAAAATTACTATTTTTTTATAACGATACTTTTTATTTTAGCATGTGGTGATTTATTAGAAAAAAAAAGCACTCTAAATTATTCAGATCCATATAAATTTCCACCATTTCAACAAAAACCAATAATTATTTCTTCTCTGTTTGAACAACAATGGTATTTAAAAAATACAGGACAAACTATGATAGATTATACAAAATCAAGCGCTGGATTTGATATAAATCTATCTATACCTAACACAATTACTGGCAATAATGTAAGAGTTTTAATTGCAGACAGTGGTGTCGATTTTAATCATCCAAACTTGCAAGATAGTCTATTATCTGACAGCTCACTTGATTTTTTGCAAACACCTATTGCTGAAAATATGAATCCAGAAGTCCATATCGGCCTCACTGAAAAGGATACAGAATCTAACCATGGAACCAGTGTCGCTGGCATTATTGCTGCAAGGCCACTTGGAAATGATTTTACAGGTATAGCGCCTAGAGTAAAAATAGGTTCAGCAAACTTAATAAGTGTTTTAAACAATAAAAACACGGTTTCTTTAATCAATGATAGACTAAAAACCTATGATTATGCTTTGAAAAAAAAATACAATATTATTAATGAAAGCTTTGGTGGCTCATTTTTAGGTTATTACAGTGAAAATGATAAAAAAGAAAATTTTATTATAAATAATACAATAAAAAACAGCTATAAATTATCAAACAGTTCTGAAGGGTTTATCATTGTAAAATCTGGAGGGAATTACACTTGCAATTCTGATAAAGCTTTAAATTCAAAAAATATGGATGAGTATCTGATTTATAATGGAGTTACAACATTAACTGAAGAGCAAAAGTTATACTTTAAATCGTTACGTCCTACTATGTCTCAAGTGAATTTAATTAGTTCAAATCCGTATACTATTTCTGTTGCAAATGCTATGTCGCATGGAATTATAAATAACTCTTCTAGTATTGGCGCAAACCTTTGGATAACAGCCTTTGGTGGTAATAATCAAAGTGCGCAAAAAAATGACAATCTTCGCTCAGCTGTGGCAAAAAGTGATTTAAATGAGGAAAAAAATTTACCTGCAATTTTCACAACGCGAATCCATAATAATCCTTTTAATTATGATTTCATCTTTGATACTCGTAAATTACCAACTGAAATGAGAAATAATTATACAATAAGTTTTTCAGGTACTTCTGCAGCAGCACCTATGGTGACTGGAGTGATTGCACTTATGTTAGAAGCTAATCCAAATTTATCTTTACGCGATGTAAAATATATTTTAGCAAAGACAGCCAATCATTCCAAAGTATCCCAATTTCAACCAAAGCCATACTGTATAAAAGTTTTAGAAGATCTGAAACATTTTCATGATAATTTTAATGATTTTTGGGATGAAGATCAATGGATCGTTAATCATTCAGCAGAAAAATTTCATTTTAGTTATTATTATGGATTTGGTCTAATCGATGCGAATAGAGCAATAGAGGAAGCTCGTAAAATAAGTGAATATCCAAAATTTATCGGAAGAGCAGAGGAATTTGTTTTTGAAAAAGAGTTTTCTGAATATATCGGACCGAATGAAAGCAAAGTTTTTGAAATTAATGTACCAAAAAAAATTAAGATTGAATCAATACAAGTTACACCTGTTATTGATATTGCACAAGCAGATGGGATTGGTATAAAAATAGAATCTCCTTCTCAAACTAAAAGTATATTATTATATCCAGGAAATTCATTGTTTAAGCAAAAAAATAACAATTTAGGTGCTCTTAACTATCCAATTTTCTATATGCATCAATTAACACAGAACGATGAATCAAATTTATCTTACTTATCAAATGCTTTTTATCAGGAGTCATCTAAAGGTTTATGGAAAGTAACGATATTAAATAGCACTAAAGAACCATACGAAAATGAGACGCTCGATTTTTTTTATTTGAATGCCGGAATGAAAGGAATTAGAATTAAAATAATAGGGCAAGAAATTAATTAATCAGTTGGATAGAATTAATGTTTACATCCCATCCCACAGACATGCCGCATAGCTAAGCGCGCAGCTTTTGCAGCCGGGGAGTCTCCTTTGGATTTGTCAAAGACCGAATAATTATTTGCTACAGCGCTTGAAGTCTGTGCTTGAGAGTTAATATTAAAAGCAGCGACTGCTCGATGAACTGCGTGACCGCAAGTTGGGCACGTTTTTAGTGGTTCGGAATTGAGTGATTGTAAGGAGTCGAAAAAACAGCAATCATTAACAAGCTCATTTTCGGACCAAATTGTAGGTTCGTAAACATATATTGGCAAAGTTAACCTCTTAAATAAATAATTTTATATAGGAAAACGAGTATGATTCCAAAATAAAATTTGAAATCAATTATAAACAAAAAAATATAAATTCAGAATGAATAGTTGTCAAATCATATTCTATTTAATATATTTTATAGCTTTTTTTATTTTGATATCAATAGAAAAATTCAGATTTTAAAAATTGATTTTCTAGCAAATTAAATATATTATGTGTAGGTTATTTGTTCATACTTCGTTCTTTATTTACGATAAGGAAAACCTGTTTTGAATTCTAAAAAAGAAAAACTAGATTTTTATTTAAAAGAGTTTATGCAATTAGAAAAAAAATTTCATGGGGATCCATCAAACTCTCTCACTTTAAATTTTAATAAGCATAAAGGACATCTTGTAATTGCTGGACTTATCCATGGTAACGAAACAGGTTCACTTCCCGCAGTTCTTAAATGTATAAAAAAACTTTTAGATAAAGATCTCAGCTATGGTGGAAAGGTTACTTTTCTCCTTGGCAATATTGAGGCTGCCCAAAAAGATTTGCGTTATATTGAAAGCGATCTCAACCGTAGCTTCGGTGAGAGCTATAAAGGCGAATTCTCCAATGAGCGGAAACGCGCAATCGAACTTATGCCACTCTTAAAAAGTGCAGATGTTTTTATAGATCTCCATCAAACCATAATGCCTAGCCTCAAACCATTCTATATATTCGAAATGAATCATGATAGTTACCATTGGGCACGGGCACTGGGAGGAGCATCCACACTGGTCACTCGTAAAAAAGGAGCTTCCTTTTCCCAAGTTGGAATGTGCAGTGACGAATATGTCCGCAGTTTGAATAAAGTAGGCATTACCCTTGAACTGGGTGAACAGGGTTTTTCAGAATCAGCAGAAATTCTTGCGTTTTCTGTTCTGAAAAGAGCTCTTAATTGCATGGATAAAGTATTTAAAAGTGGTATCCCCATCGAAAAGCTGAGTCGAAAAAATAGCGACTTTGAGTTTTTAACTATTTCGCATAGAGAGCCCTTTGACTCCCCTAAGAAATGTTTAAATACTGGGTTCCGTAATTTTCACAAGCTTTCTAAAAATATGATCGTAGGCGCGGATGAAAAGCAGAATCCCTTAGAATGCCCAAGAGATGGGTATATTTTATTCCCAAAATATCCCATACGAAACAGCTTAGGCGAAGCATCTTTGCCCTTGCCAGGAGAGATTTACGTCATTGCAGAACCGACTCTTATTCATCCACTCAATTGGTTAAAAACTTAAAGATCACTATAAACTTTGCTCAAGCTTGCTAAAATTTTGACGAAATTTAAGAAGAAGCGTTTAATTATTATTTTTGTTAGATTTCAGATGTTCAAAATTATCTTTGAGACTCAATGTATGTCGAATAAATTACTACAGTTTATTATCATAATACTTTGCACTTTTCTTTTTCTATCATGTGGAAAGAAAAGCGCCACTGTCGCACCTCAACATCCAATTCCTTTTGGGATAGAGCTCTATCATTTTTTTCCGACTGACGGACTCACAAATACAAGTCGTGATTTAAGCTATTATGTTATAAAATTTGATATTAACTGCGATGGAAAATCTTTCAAAGAAATAACTATTAGCAATGGACCAAAAATTCTAAAAGTTGTGAAAGACAAAGCCTGCACCGTTAAAATTGAAGAAATTGATTTAGGCAGTCACAGTACTGTGAAAAACAAATATTTACCAGAAAGTGGAAAAGAATTAACTCTAAATGTCTCTAAGAATCTTGATTTTATCCTACCAAATAAACCTCAGCAATATAAAACCGCTTTTGGGTATAATTTCTATATCAATGCTGTTTCATTAAAACCTGGATTATTTTTTATTCTATTTTCAAGCGATCAGACAAACGTTCAGGGTTTATCGTTTAAATTAAATGCTATAGATATATTTAATAAAACTAAGTTCAGTGGATTTCCCAAAAAATAAAATATCAATCATCAATCCATATTTAATTCTATTATATTTTTAAAAAAAGCAAGACATTCAGGATTAGCCATGGACTCTTTATTTTTTATCTCAATATTGTGAATTGTATTACGCACAGCTATTTCAACAATTTTTCCTGATTTCGTTTTTGGAATGTCAGGAATTGCTATAATTTTTGCAGGTACATGTCTCGGTGAACAATTTTTCCGTAAAGCACTTTTAATATCAGTTATTAATTTTTCTGTTAAGGTGACGGATTCACGCAAACGCAAAAATAGAATTATTCGATTGTCGTTTTTCCAGTTTTGATCGACTGCTATACATTCTAATACTTCTTCAAATTGCTCTACTTGTCGATATATTTCAGCCGTTCCAATCCGCACTCCACCAGGATTTAAAGTGGCATCAGAGCGCCCATAAATAATAATCCCATTGTGTTGTGTAATTTCTATCCAATCACCATGATGCCAAATATTTTTAAAGCGCTCAAAATAACTCGCTTTATATTTAATTTTTTCCGGATCATTCCAAAAATAAATCGGCTGGGATGGAAATGGAAATGAGCAAACCATTTCTCCTTTTTGTTGAACAACACTTTCTCCATTTTCATTAAATACTTCAACTTTCATTCCTAACCCACGGGTTTGAATCTCACCTCGATAAACTTTGCCAATGGGATTTCCTAATACAAAGCAAGATATAATATCTGTTCCACCTGAAAGAGAGGAGAGGCAGATGTCTTTCTTAATGCTTTCATAAACATAATCGAAACTTTCTGCTTGTAACGGCGATCCCGTTGAACCAATAGTTTTTAATGTTTTAAATTCATAAATCGTGTTTGGCTGACAATGCGATTTCTTAAGGGAATCAATATACTTTGCAGATGTTCCAAAAAATTGAGCTTTTTCTTCATCAATATATTTTAATAAAACTTGCGAATCAGGTGAAAAAGGCGATCCATCATAAAGTAACAAAGAGCATTCGGACGCCAATGCAGAGACCAACCATTGCCACATCATCCAACCACAAGTCGAATAATAAAATATTTTTTCATTCGCTTTAAAATCACAATGAAGAATATGTTCCTTTAAATGCTGTAAAAGAGTACCTCCAGCCCCATGGACAATGCATTTAGGGATCCCCGTCGTACCAGAAGAATACATAATATAGAGTGGATGATTAAAAGGCAGCTGCTTAAAAATAAGCTCTTTTTCTTTATACAACTCTATTATTTCGGGATAAACATGCAGAGAATAATTTTGAATATTTCTCTGCATGTTTAAAGAAATTTTTTCATTAAAATATGAAATACAAATAATATTTTTAAGAGAAGGAAGATTTTTTATAATCTCACTTACTTTATCTTGGCTATCAATAACTTTCCCGTTATAAACACATTTATCTGTGTAAATAAATAAAATAGGTTCTATTTGCCCAAAGCGGTCAATAACCCCTTGCACTCCAAAATCTGGTGAACAAAAGGAACAAATAGCTCCCAAACTTGCAGCAGCTAATAGGAAAACAACGGCTTCAATTGAGTTGGGCACAAATAAAGCAATTCGATCATTTGCTGTTATACCAATTTCAACTAAAAACTGTTGTAATTTAGAAACTTGTATTTGAAGTTCTTGAAACGAAATATTCCGAGAAAAAATATTCTCTGCCCGAAAATAGAGAGCAGTTTCATTGTTTTTTTTTCTAAGTAAATTTTCTGCGAAATTGAGTCGTGCTTGAGAAAACCATTGAGCATTTATAAAATCATCCGCATTTTGTAAAATGCTTTCACCCTTTATTTCTGCTTTTATTTGGCAAAAATCCCAAAGGCTAGACCAAAATTTTTCACACCCATTGTCATTCGTATTTGTTGAGATAGACCAATTATAAAGTTCTTCATAATTTGAAAGATTAAGCGAATATTTATTGTTAATATATTTGATAAATCGAACAAGATTAGAAGACTCAAATCTTTCTTTAGATGGTTCCCATAAACAAGTGGCTTCATCACTCGACAAATAATAAAATGCTTTTCTCAAGAGCATAAGCTAATTATCCTCTAATATAAAATTATGCGGGGAGGGCTTCCCAAATTTATCTATTTTTACAAAGACCAGATCACAGTTTAGAATAATACGGAGACGGTCATCGCTGTCAATCTGTTTTGCTCGTGCCACACATTCCACTGTAATTGATGTTTTACCTACTTTTTTTACACGACATAATAGCTCAAGAACATCGCCTAATCGAGAAGGCTCATTGTATAAAACCTCGGATATTTTTTTTGTTACAATAAGATGTGTTTTTAATTTTTCCATTACAAAAATACCAGCACATTCATCGACCCACTGAATAAGCAAACCACCAAAAAGTGTATTTGCTGCATTTAGATGTGCACTCAATACCAAATGCGATGTTACGCGTGTGTACTTGTTTTCATTGATTTTAATTTCACTTTGTTTTTTGACTTCGATTTGTTCTACAGTTGACATAAAAAATCCTCTTTCGTTAGGATAGTTGTACTAAAAGTTAAAAATAGAGCTATAATGTAGAAAAATCAATTTATTTAGAAAGCAGAGAAATGACTCCAGAGCAAAAAGCTGCAGCAATTCTTGCCTTAGCAGGAGAAGAAAACGCCAGTCAACTTGTACAAAACATACCAAAACATGAGATAAAAAGAATTTTTCGAGCATTTAGCCGTTTGCCACAAATGACAGACAAAGACATCGATAAAATTGCTAAAGAATTTTTAGAAATTATAAAAAAAATAAATTCTGAGAAACATGATTTCTCTATTGAAAAAGTAAAAAAAATATTAAAATCAGCAAATGGAACATTAAAAGATGACAATTGGTTTGAGAGTATTTCCGATGCTTTTATTGTGGATGATATTAGAAGACTCCTAGAAATAATTGATAATAGATCTCTGTCAAATTGGCTCAAAAATGAACTTCCACAAACCATGTCTCTCGTCTTGTCTATATGTACACCTGAAAAATCATCTGCACTTTTTAAATTTATGCCTGAGTCTATACGCTCAGAACTCATATTACGCATCAGTCAGATGAATCACGTTGACACCTTAGAACTTGAAAACTTGCATGAAGAACTCGAAAAATTAAATAAGAATTTTAAAACTGTCATCACCTCAGCAGGCGGATTCGAAAAAATTTTGGCAGTCCTCCAAGCTTCACCCGTTGAGCAGAGACAAAAACTGCTTGAAGGAATCACCTTAAGGGATCCAGACCTAGCCCAAAAACTACAATTTGAGCTGATATCAGTTGCAAAAATTTCCGAACTGGATGCTCTGCATTTAGGTATTTTATGCAGCAATCTCTCAGATAAAATTTTGAATTTAGCCCTCCGACTCGAGCCCACTGATATTAAAGAGAAATATTTAAGTGCCGTGTCTAAAAAAAGGAGGCATTTGCTAGAAGAAAGCCTGAATGAAGGAAAAGTTAGCAAAAAAGAGGCTGAAGAGGCGGCTTCTTTGCTTGTAAAAAAAGCATTGTCTTTGAAAGATGAGGGTAAAATAGTGTTTCCATGGGAAGAGACTTTGATATAAAAGAGCTTTGCTGCTTGATGCACTTATATTAATTGATGGAGAACACTATGAGTCACAAAGAATATCCAGTCACTGTTGTCACCGGATTCCTTGGTTCAGGAAAAACAACACTTCTTAACCGTATGCTTTCTGAAAACCATGGAAAGAAAATTGCGGTGATTTTAAATGAAATCGGTGATGTCAATTTAGATTCAGAATTGGTTGTGCAGAGTATTGGTGAAGAACTTAAAATCATGAATAACGGCTGTGTTTGCTGCACTGTCCGTGGTGATCTCACAAAAATCTGCCTCGATCTCATTGCTAAAAAAATTGATTTTGACCATCTTGTCATTGAAACGACTGGTATGGCTGATCCAAGCCCGGTTGCACAAACATTTTTTATGGACGAAAATCTGCGCAAGTATTTCTTTCTCGATGCTGTTATTACAGTTGTAGATGCAAAACATATCGATCAAAATTTATCTGAAATTAAAGAAACGCAAGATCAAATTGGATTTGCAGATGTTATTTTATTAAACAAAATAGATACAATTAAAGAAACAGAAATTGCAGAAGTTGAGAAAAAAATAAAACATATTAACTCAATTGCTCGCATTTTTAAAACTGTAAATTCCAATATTCAAATAGCAGAAGTTCTTGGCATTAATGCATTCGATTTGCAAGCAAGAGCAGAACTCAATCCAGACATAACAAAAGAATATCATGAACACAATCATGATGATGCTATTCAAAGTATTTATCTTGAAGAAAAACGTCCTCTCGACATGGAGCGCTTAAATAGATTTATGCAGCTTGTAATTGCTGAATTAGGTAATCAAGTTTTACGTTATAAAGGTGTCTTAAACGTAAAAGATGAGCCAAACCGTATCGTTTTTCAAGGTGTTCATACGACGATGGGAAGCAATGAAGACAGACCTTGGGGAGCGGGCGAAGAAAGAAAAACAAGAATGGTCTTTATTGGCAGACATCTGCCAAAAGAAGTATTAGAAGAAGGTTTATCTCTCTGTATTGCTAAGTGATAAACTCATAAATATAAAAGTCACTGGCTTTCGGCTGATTGAAATTGAACGATATTATAAACGGCTTCATTGGCTTTCTTATAATATTGAAAACCATCTATGTTTACAGGTTTAACATATCTATCATCGTCATTAATTATAAAAACTATTTGACCATTAATAATGGTCAAACCTTCTGATTTGTTATTGAATTTTAAGGGAACAGAATTTTGCATAACAAGATGAGGAGCATTTCCTTGATTGATTTCATCTTGATTGAGCGTCCACAGATAAGCACCAATACTTCCACTTTTCGATTCAAAACTTGTCAATAATAAAAGTCTATTGTTGTATTTATCCCATTCAATACTCGATAGACCTATCTCTTCATTGACGAATTTCTTTGATTCATTGAATTCATATACTAATTTAAAATCATCATTTAAATAAATTTCATCATTATTTTCGCAGTAACTCACTGATATAAATTTAATTGTATAATTAAAATCTTTATAACTGTTACCTTGTTCTCTCACACCGATTAAAAATTGATTCGTAGGCATGATAGCTAAACCTTCAATTTTAAAATAATTAGGACTGCCAAGTGCTTTGGAAATATATTTACGCAGATCTTTGGATTCACCATCACTCGTTTTTATTTGCATATAATTTACTTTATTGAAATCATGTGATTTCCAATAAATAAGCGTGCCATTTGTATCGAACTTTTCATCTTTCTGGTAATCAAATGCAGTGATAGCAAAAAGATATTTCTCGTCAAAAGAAACCGTAATGTCTTCAATTTTTCTTGGTTGAATAAAATGTCTCTGAGTGTGATATGTTACTTTTTGTGGTTTTTTATGCCAGAGAGAATTATAGTCAATAGAAAAAACAGGAGAAAGAGGAGGATTTAAAGGTTTGTCATTACCAAAAACCAATTTATTATCATAAAAGACGACGGCGGAAGCTTCACAATGAGCAACCTTATGATCGGCAGTTCTTGTTCCTTCAGGAAAACAAGTGATAATCCCGTTTTTTGATATTATTGCTTGATCATTTAGAATTTTTTGCTGATTATTCTTATTTATTGAAATACAAGAAACAAAAGTTAATAATGAAAAACATATAAACTGAATCCTCATACTCACTCCGAAAATAATACTTAAATTGAAAAAATGACTCTATATAAGTTCAAAAAACTTATATAAAAATGTAGCTCAAAGATTGCGTCAATATAAAAAAAATTGCAAATCACAAAATAACAAGTTCAGGTACAACATAATTCATACCAGTTTTCCAATCAGTCAAAAATCCTTTGAGGATTTTCAATTGAATGTTTATCACAATCCATTTATTCTTAAAGAGTATTGGGGGTTTCTATGGCAAAAAGCGAAGAAGCAAAGTATAAAGTCACTGTCTCAGATGGTGCTTTTGAAATCCGCGAATATGCAGAAATGATCGTGGCACAAGTCGAAACTTCGGGTGAACAAAAAGATGCATTACAGGAAGGCTTTTTTCTTTTGGCAAATTATATTTTTGGAAACAATACGACCCAGAAAAAAATTCCAATGACAGCACCCATCAGCCGGCGCAGTGAAAAAATTCCAATGACCATTCCAGTCATCCAAAAAAGATCGGGTGAGGTCAATTGGCAAATTGAATTCATTATGCCCGCTTTTTTTAATTTAGAAAACATTCCAATTCCTAATAATTCAAGGGTTCAATTGATTGAAAGAGACATACAAAATTTTCTCGTTGTCAGATATAAAGGCAGAAATACTAAAAAAAATATACAAATTCATTTAGATAAAATTATATTATATGCGCAAGAAAAAAATATTAAAATAAAAGGGCCATTTTTCTTAGCATATTACAATCCTCCATGGACTCTTCCCTTTTTTCGCAGAAATGAAATCATGTTCGAAATTATATAGCTCAGAATAAAATCTTGCATGAATCAAATGGTTTTATTCAGATTTGATATCAGGATCTACATTTAAAAAAGCTTTTTTTGCAACTTCACCAATGATATTCGTCGTGACTGCATCGAATGTTCCGCCAATAACGGCTCCGATTAATGGAACGGCTTTACCCATATTGACAGCGCTTTTTTCACCAAATTTAGCCAAAAGACGAAAACCAACGGCTTTATTTATTTGTTGAATTGTTTCTAAACTCAATTTGTGAATAACTGTATGCAATAACTTTGAACCAATGTCGATCCCTACATTTTTCAAAATATCACCACCCGCTGATCCGCACATACAAGCAAAGATCATCGTTTTCACTCTGTCATCTTTCACATCGTAGCCGTTCATAATCGCAATTGCTGCTATCATCCGCACTTGAACGAACATAACACTCGCTAAATTTACTGGTATAGCTACAGGCACAGTGACAAAGCCACCAAGTCCAGAGGCAAAGCCAAAAGCCGCAGCTTTTGTATTCTGCCACCGGATAAGGGAATCCACTTTCTCGGCAAGTGTCCCTTTTTCTTTTAAATAATCTTCTGCAAGCGAATAAGCGCTGTCCAACCCCGGCAACGATTGTGTTATTGCTTTGCTATAAGCCCAATCGAGTGCCTTCATAATTAGAGATTCATTTAACTTCTTTGACATAAACTCACTTTCTCACCCACTGCAGATAACTACAGCATTTCCAACCTCAGGAAAATAAATGCTAGATACCACACTCAATGCAGAAAAAGCAGCTTAGCTCAATTTAGCAAATTACAAAAATGCTCTCCAAAGCAAAGCACCAAAAATACCACCAACGAGAGGACCTAAAACAGGAATCCATGCATATCCCCAATCTGATTTCCCTTTTCCTGAAATGGGCAGGAGAGAGTGAGCTATGCGCGGAGCTAAATCACGTGCGGGATTGATTGCACAACCTGTAGCCCCGCCTAAAGAAAGAATCACAGCCCAAACAAGTAAACCGACAAAATATGGGCCCATAGCAGGTGAAATCGCACCATTGTTTGTCGCTTTGCCGAAAATCGCTCCTATACCGAAAACAAGGACACAGGTGCCAATCACTTCATTCATAAAATTTGCCCCTGAGCTACGGATGGCAGGTCCTGTCGAAAAAACGGATAAAATTGTAGAAGGATCTTTTGTTTCTTTCCAGTGTGAATAATAGGCAAGCCAAACGATGACAGAGCCAACGAAACAACCGAGAAATTGAGCGAGAATGATTGGTGTGAGTTGCTCTAATGTATATATACCCCCTAATAAATACTTAGCGAGTGTTACAGCAGGATTAAGATCTGCTTGGACAGAACCGGTGGATTTAGCCACGAAAACAGCACCCATGACAGCAAAACCCCAACCTATCGCGATTGCCAGCCACCCAGTATTCAAACCCTTTGATTTTGTTAACACGCAATTCGCAACGACACCTCCGCCAAAAAGCATTAAAAAAATGCACCCTAAAAATTCACCCAGTACAATATCTTCCATGATATGAACCTCCTGCTGTTCTAAAAAAAAATATACCAATGGATACAAACGGAACCATTCTTATAGCATGATTTAAAATTCATGAGTGTTTCTAAAAAACACTATTTTAAATTATTTGTCTATAACACATTTAAAAAATTAATCTTTCCATCACACACTTTACACATGGCAAATACAAGAGTTAATACAAAAATGATTGCTTTATGTATGATGAAAGCTGAAGAAACTTATTCAGCATTGTATAAATGAGAGATCATTGTAATACAAGAAAGGAACAAATAAATGATAGGTTCTTTGCGTGGAATATTAATTAACAAAAATCCAGAGAGTATTCTTTTGGATGTAAATGGAGTTGGCTATGAATTAGAAGTTCCTGCATCTACATTGTGCTTACTTCCTCCCTCAAACCAAGAAACCTATATCTATGTATTAACACACGTTAGAGAAGATGCTATTCGTTTATTTGGATTTATTTCTCATTTCGATAAAAAAGTCTTTCAAGAACTCATTTCTGTTTCAGGAGTCGGACCGAAAGCAGCACTTGCCCTGTTAGGTTCTGTGGATGGACACGATCTTTGTGAAATTATCAACTGTGGACAAATTGCAAAATTAACAGCCATCCCTGGAATTGGTCCAAAAACAGCTGAACGCCTCATTCTCGAACTTAAAACGAAAGTGCAAAAATTATTGGCTCGTCATAAAGATGATGTGGAGATTCAAAAATCAAATATCACTAAAAACATTGCAGGTTCAATAATAACTGAAAATAAAATCACCCAGAAAATTGAACAAAAAATAATTCGCAGACAAATTGTTGAAGATCTCAAAAGCGGACTGACAAATTTAGGTTATAAAGATAAGCAATTTACTGAAGTTGTGAATAGTTTCGAACAACGAATGCAACTTGGCGAAGAAATCACCTTAGAAGTTGCATTAAAAGAAGCACTCTGTAAACTTTCTGAAAGAATACTCCAAAAAAACTAAGGTAATAAACAATGGAAACAAGTGTTCATGCAAACCTGGAAAATGCTCTTACTATGCAAGAACTTGCTAAAGAAATCATTGAGCCACATTTAAACTTAAGACCAAAAAGTTTTGAAGATTATCCTGGACAAGAGCGCATCTGTGAAAATTTAAAAATATATACCAAAGCCGCTAAAATGCGGGGTAAAATGCTTGATCATTGCCTTTTTCATGGACCACCTGGTCTTGGCAAAACAACACTAGCAGGTATTATTGCAGAAAATATGGAATGTCAGATAAAAATAACTTCTGGCCCTGTTATTGAACGTGCTGCCGATCTTATGGGTATTCTTGCAAGTCTAGAAAGCAAAACAATTTTATTTATCGATGAAATCCATCGCCTACCAGCAAATGTTGAAGAAATTTTATATTCTGCAATGGAAGATATGCGCTTAGATATTTTAATCGGCCAAGGACCAACTGCACGAACTGTAAAATTCGACCTTCCACCTTTTTGTTTAATAGGAGCCACGACACGGGCCGGTTCTATTTCTGCTCCTTTAAGAGATCGTTTTGGTATACAAGAACATCTAGATTATTATTCCAATGAATCTCTTTGCAAAATCATTATGCGTAGTGCGCGTATTATGCATACAAATATTGAAGAAAGCGCTGCGCAATGCTTGGCGAAAAGATGCCGTGGAACACCTCGTATTGCCAACCAACTTTTACGCAGAGTTCTTGATTTTGCTTTAGTTGCTAATAAAACGATTATCGATGTGGAAATTATTGATAGAGCGCTTGAGCGATTGGGAGTAGATTGCGAAGGACTTTCGCATATGGATAGAGATTTTCTCAGAATAATGCATGAACGATATAATGGTGGACCTGTCGGTCTAGAAGCTATTTCCGCAGCACTCAATGAAGAAAAGAGCACTTTAGAAGATGTGTATGAGCCTTATTTAGTTTATCGTGGATTTATCTTAAGAACGGCAAGAGGACGAATGCTTTCTCCCTTAGGAAAAGAGCATTTATTAAAATTTATTTAATCTTTAGTTTTGAATATTTATCAATAATATCTTTGTATTCCTGACTCTTAATAACATTATTAAGTCCTTGTTGAAAAAGAATCGATTTATTTATATTTTTCTTAGAAAAAGCAACAAAGCGAGGAACTTTTTTAATAGAACTTGGTAAAAAGCGCACTTTATCAAAAACCTCATGTTCCTTTGCTTCGTAAGTTAGAGTAGCAAGATCTCCTATGATAACGTCTACATCTTTTTCTAACAATTTCTGTATAAGTTTGTGATTATTTGTGAATTCAACTTTGTTTAAATTGTTATTTTGATCAAATTCTTTTGTATAGTTAAAGCCTTTTACCACTCCAATTTTTTGTAACTTAAAGTCTTCTAATTTTTTCCAATCTTTTAAGTTTGAATCTGTTCTCACCATAAAGACCATGATTCCTTCACGAATTGGGCCTATAAGAATAAACTTATTTCTTCTCTCTTTGGTCTCTACCATTTGCCAAACAAAATCGATTTCGTTATCTTCTAAATAATTGACCACAGTTTGCCAAGGATAAGTTTCTTTAGTGTATTTAACTCCTATTTTATGCATAACTAATTCTACAATTTCTGTATCCATCCCAACCATTTTTCCATCTTTAATATAATTGTATGGTGGAAAATTTGCTTCACATGCACCTTTCCAAACTTCTTCTGAGTAAACAGGGATAAAGCTAATAAAATATAAAATTAAAATATTTTTTATTAATTTAATAAAACCATCTAACATATCACCCTCGGATCGGCTCATCAGCTATTCCAAACTGATTAAATGCCACATCACTATCGGAACTTTAATTAAATTATTAATTTTTTATAATTTTTAAGCAAATGACGTTGCCAAGAACAAACCAAGGGCGTTTTACACTTTCGAATTCTTCGAAAGTTTCTTTCGGGACTCCAACGTATTGCATATTATTTACAATTCTCGCAATGGCACGAAACTCTCCGCCACCACAGGTTGGCAAGAGATCGATATAGTCTTCCGCTTTTGCTAAAGATTTAAATGGCAAATAAACGTCTGTATTGCGAAAAGCCACTCTATCTTCTTTGTTAAAAGTAAATGGCAAAGATTCGTTTGGGTTGGGGTTGTCTAAAACAACAATTTCTACAGGCATAAAATCCATATACCAGATGGCTGCAAGGGAGCGTAATTTTTTTCCATCAATATATTCAACCTCTTGAACGACAAAACGCCATTTTTCCAAATCATAATATTCAAACCACGTGCGTTTTAAAGGAATAAATATCGGTTGAATAAATTTGTTTCTTCCTGTATTTCCTTGGTTTTTTGTGGATTGGCACGAAATAAAAAATGAAAGTAGCATATAAGTCAAAAATTTTGCTAATGATGGATGGTATCGTATGCACATAGTACCTTTGTGATGACCTCGCTTGGGAACCCTTTTGCGCTATCGGATTGAAACGAATTTAATTAAGGCAGAACAGAATGAGCAAAACAGCAAATGCAGAACCGAATTTAATAAGAAATTTTTGTATAATTGCGCATATCGACCACGGTAAATCAACCCTTGCAGACCGCCTCCTCGAAATGACGGGTGCTGTCGCTGATAGAGAAAAACAAGCTCAAATTCTCGATAGTATGGATCTCGAACGCGAGAGAGGCATTACCATCAAAGCTCAGACAGCAACTGTTGATTACAAAGCAAAAGATGGACAAATATACACATTAAATCTCATAGACACCCCCGGTCACGTGGATTTTACTTATGAAGTGAGTCGGAGTTTGACAGCCTGTGAAGGTGCGTTGCTTGTCGTAGATGCCACTCAAGGTGTTGAAGCACAAACGGTTGCCAATGTTTATTTAGCTGCAGATAACAACGTTGAAGTTCTTCCTGTCATTAATAAAGCAGATTTACCAAGCGCAGATTATGAAAGAGTTTGCTTACAAATAGAAGAAGAACTTGCAATAGATACAACAAATGCAATTAAATGCAGTGCAAAAACAGGTATGGGTGTTCCAGACATTCTTGAAGCGATTATACATAATATTCCTGCACCAGATGATACGCGTGAAAAGCCTTTACGAGCGCTTATTTTTGATAGCTGGTTTGACACCTATCAAGGTGTAATTGTTCTTGTGCGCGTTGTAGATGGACAAGTCAAAATCGGTGACCAAATAAAAATGATGCACTCAGGAAAAACCTTTGAAGTGCAAAAACTTGGGATTATGTGTGTCAAAGCCTTTCCTAGAGAAAGCCTGAGTTCAGGTGAAGTGGGATATATCATCGCAAATGTTAAAGACGTTAAAGACTCTCGTGTTGGTGATACGATCTGTCATGCCAATGACGAAGTCGATGCTTTGCCTGGATTTAAAAAAGCAAAACAAATGGTTTTTGCAGGGATATTCCCAGTTGAAACCAATCAATATGAATCTTTGAAAGATGCCCTTGCAAAGTTAACGTTAAATGACAGCTCGTTAAGTTATGAACCTGAAACTTCTGTGGCCTTAGGTTTTGGCTTCCGCTGCGGTTTTCTAGGTCTTCTTCATATGGAAATCATTCAAGAGCGCCTTGAACGTGAGTACAATATGAACGTAATTTTCACGGCACCCACTTGCGTTTACATTGTGGAAACAACAAAAGGGGAAGAATTAAAAGTCGATAACCCTGCAAATTTACCTCCACCAACGAACATTGCTAAATTCTCAGAACCGGTTGTAAAAGCGACTTTCCATATGCCACAAGAACATTTAGGCGCTGTTATGTCCCTGCTCATAGAGCGCAGAGGCGTGCAAACAAAAATGGAATATTTGACCCAAAGTCGCGTCATGCTTCAGTATGAACTGCCTTTAAATGAAATGGTTTTTGACTTTTTTGACCGCTTAAAAAGTATATCCAGAGGCTACGCTAGCATGGACTATGAATTCCTCTGCTATAGAGAGAGTGAATTGGTAAAACTCGATATCCTTGTCAATGGTGAACCCCTTGATGCACTTTCTTGCATCGTTCACCGGAGCAATTCTTTTGAGCGAGGACGCTTGCTCGTTAAAAAATTAAGAGGAGTGATTCCACGTCAACAGTTTGAAGTAGCCTTACAAGCAGCTATAGGTTCGAAGGTGATCGCCCGAGAAACATTGAGTGCAATGCGTAAAGACGTCACTGCAAAATGCTATGGTGGAGATATTTCACGTAAGCGCAAATTGCTCGATAAGCAAAAAGAGGGCAAAAAGCGTATGAAACAAGTTGGTAGTGTTGAAATTCCACAAGAAGCATTTATGGCAATACTTAACCTATCAGATGTGGAATGATGAAACAGAACGGCAAAAAAATTTTCTTTCTTATTTATTTAGTATTGTTCGAATTTGCTGTTTATTTATCAAACGATATGATCCTTCCTGCATTGACAAATGTTGTGAAGGATTTTAATGCGCCAACGAGTCTGATACCTCTATCTCTCGGAATTTTTTTAGTAGGATCCCTTTCTATCCAACTCATTGTGGGCCCTTTTTCTGACCGTTATGGCAGAAGACCCACAATGTTTTTTGGTGGTTTAATTGTATTAATTGGTAATATTCTTGGAGCAGTTGCACCAAATATGCCCCTCTTTTTTGTTGCCCGCATAATGCAAGGCATGGGTCCTTGTTTTATCGGCGTGGCAGGATATGCGTGCGTGCATGAATTGTATGAAGAAAAAGAAGCTGTGCATGTGATTTCGTGGATGGCGTCTGTTGCTTTATTGGCCCCCATGATGGGTCCCATCTTAGGCAGCCTTATTATGATATTCGAAGGCTGGCGGATGATATTTTACACCACATTTATTCTATGTTTTATAGGGCTTGTGGGGCTTTGGTTTTATATGCCAGAGACCTTAAACAAAACAAAAGCGAGACCTATTCATCTTATAAGCATTCTGAAAAACTATATTGAAATAATAAAAGTAAAAAGATTTTTATATGGCAGTTTAAGCTATGGATTTTTATTCGGAGCTTTGATGATTTGGATCTCAAGCTCTCCACTTATTTTACAAGATATGCTGGGTCTCAATGCCATTGAGTTTAGTTTGGTACAAATTCCTATCTTTTTATCTTTTATTTTAGGAACTTTTATTCTTCGTTACCTTACGAATTTACTCACAATCGAAAGATGTATGTTTATCGGATTGATTATATGTTCTTTTGGTTTCTTAACCTTAATTGGCATGACTTTCCTATATCCTACAAGCATATTGCTTCTTATTATTTCTATAGCAATATTTGACTTTGGTTATGGTATTCTTGCTGCTCCACTGAATCGAATTGTCCTAGACTCAACCCATCATTCTAAAGGCATAGCCTCAGCATTATTTTATTTTATTTCCTTTGCTATTGGCTCATCTACATGTGCAATTTATGGCGAAATTTATAACGGAAAAATGTTTTCATTTACATTTTTTATCTGTGTCATAATGCTCATTTCATTTGGACTTCTGTTAAAGATGAGAAGAGAAAAACCAGAGTGATCTAAGCATTCTTTGCCCCTTTCCTTGCCATCGCTTATCGCTTACTATGAGCTATAAACTCGTAAGAATGAGGTTGAATATGTCCGCTTTGCGCTGCCAAGAAATTCTTCGAATATTATCTGAATACTCGTTAAAAGCTGAATTTCAGCACGAACGACAAATTGCTCGCGAACTCTTTTCAATTGCCACGGGCAAGGTCAACGATGATGATCCTTTTTTTGAACAAAGAATGGCATCATTTCAAGAATTTTTTATTTTTGAATATAGACTGTCTGAGGGATTTTCTGGTTCAACCGTTTTCGAAACTTTTTTATACAATGGTCAGTCCTGTTTTAATCTGGATGATATTATTAAATATGAACAACTAAGAACGTTCCGCCACTCCTTATTTCAAGTAGAGTCGCATAAAGATGAATCACTTATCGTAACAGATTTACTAGCGGATCGAATTGATGTCGTATATCCTTTGCCAGAATATTCCTTCGCAGGCTTTGATATCAAACAGATTTTTGAAGGCCGTTTAATCACATTTGACAATGTAAATTATTTTACCAAAGCTTTTATTTTACATTCTAAACTCGTAAAGCATATTATTGAAAAAAATATAAATGAATTCTTAAAAGGCAATAGTTATTGCCAAGCAAAGAATAGAATTGATTGGCGGGAAGAACTCGGAAGAAGAAATGGGTTACTTTATTCTGTGACTGAACAAAAGCTGCAAATTCAGAATGCCGAAAGAAAAAAATCAATTGATTTATTGAACGTAACAAAAAAATTAGCAGAAATGCCTCGCATAATAAGTTCTCGCAATCTTGTCATGGCTTTGGGAACCCAAGAGGAAATCTCTCCTTTTGTTCCAGAGACTCCATTTTATGATGTGTTACCTCTTCTCCATGGTCTCGCTTACTGCGAAATAAGAAGTTATCGTTACAAACACATCGACCCAATAAAAGTATATGAGATGGGAACTGATAAATCGCTTGATATCCCTGGAATACCTAAAGTGACAAAACCAACAATTGATGACGATGATGTCGGAAAATATAGTCTTAAAACCTTATAATAGACGAAATTATTATATTTCATTATTAATTTAATTTAAAAGATTTTACGCATAGTAATTTAAAATTAAGCCTGCTCAAAAGAAATTAATGTGATTTCAGAATCGGCATCCAAGCGAACAGGCGGCCCCCAATATCCTGTTCCACGACTGACATAAACCCACATTTTTCGATACAATGTCAAACCCGGATGAAAAGGCTGTATAAGGTGAATCAGCCAGGTTCCAGGCCAGAGCTGTCCACCATGGGTATGTCCTGATAATTGTAAGTTGTAGTAACCAAGTTCAGCGGAATCATATGCAGTCACAGGCTGATGCGCTAACAATACTTTCAAATCTGCAAGTTTAGGCGCACCAATGATTGACTTTTTAGGACTGCATTTTTGAGAGCGATTAAAGCGTTCTGCTTGGAGATCGGTGACTCCCCCAATGACAACGAGAGATCTGCCTATTTTTAATAATCGGTGTTCATTTTCTAAAAATGTAAAACCAATTTCTTCCATATAACGAGCCCAGCCAGATGCACCCCAATAATATTCATGGTTACCATTTACATAAAACAGACCATGCTTTGCTTTTAAGCGCTCAAGGGGAGAAACCCAATCTTTCAATTTAGCAACATATCCATCAACAAGATCACCTGTTATTACAATAATATCAGCATTTAATTCATTAACTTTTTCGACTACCCGCTCAACATATTCTTTATCAATCGTTATGCCAATATGAAAATCAGTTAATTGAACAATTTTAAATGATTTTAAATCAGGATGAAGTTTCTCAATTGGTACTTTAACGTTTTTTACATTTGGTGTGCGACGGGCATTATTATAAGCACGCCCAAAAAGGCAAAAAGCAACAACTGTAGCTATTGAAAATAAAAAACGTCTTCTCTCATTATGAATATTTCCTTCTAGACTTGGCTTTTTTAATTCATCTATGTAGTTTTTTCTTTTAAAATAATAAACAATTCGTCTAATAATATTAAGACAGTCTGCAACGAAGAATAATGTCACTAGAATTAATAATAAACCCAAGAGCACATAACTTATCCACTCTATCTGTGGAAAATATTCAGGTAAAGCTATTTTTTGCATCCTTGTTAAGCGATTACCAAAAAATCCGAACGCAATTAAAAGAATATAAAAAAACACACTAAACCAAACGATGAATTTATTTTTTGGTTTAAAGACTATAAGGAAACAACGAACCAAATAAAAAAATGTTAGAATAAAAAATATAGAAACAAGTAGACTAAAAACAGTTATTTGCATTTTCGAACCTTTTTTTATTTTTTATAAAAATCATTGAGAATATTTTCAATTCTTCTCGGCAGAGGAAAATCATCATCATATAGAACCCAATTTTTAGCAGATGAACCTTCATAGCTTTGAGTCTTATAACTCAAATAATTATCATTTGAAATCAAAAAATCCTTTTTTATTTTTAAAAATTTAATAAAACTTTGTGCTAAATTATCCTGCACAGTATCGGCTACAATAGCTGCACCTATGCGATCATAAAATGTGATTTGCTTCGGTATTATAAACTTCAAGTCAGGCACTACTTTTTTATACTTTAAATAATCGGATCGAAAGACAACTGCTGCTTCTATTTTATTGCCTAAAAATGCTAATTCTAATGGATAATCTATATTTGCACTTTGCAATTTTAAACTTTGTAACCATTTAAGACTTGCTTCTGGAATAAACCAAGAGGTGCTCGTGATTTCTTTGCCAGTTGCAAGTAATGCAAGTAAAAGTTGATGTTTTGGTGAATTAGAAACAAATACTCTTTGCCGCCAATAAGGATTTTCATCTTGATTTATTAATAAATCCCAGCTATAATCATTTCCTTTTATTGTTAAAGATTTTCGATTGTAGGCTATACCCATGGGATCAATGAGCATGGTTATATAGGATCTTCCATCTGCATTTAACTTTGATCGCTGATCGAGGGGGTATTGTGACTTCACTGCAACGATACTTTCATCTGTTATGGAACGGAGAAGACGCAGAAGAAATAGACTTTGGAGAATTCTTTCATCTGCAATGACCACGTCGTAGTTTCTTAATCCTGCTTTGAGTCTGGAATCATATTCAAAACGACTCCCTATGAATTCCATTCGCACATTTGAGTGGCTCTCTTCTTCGAATTGTGCAATAATCTTAGGTGTTAAAACTCCAATTGGGGCAAGAATATTGAGAACAGGTTTATAAGCAACTGCCCAACTCATATTTGAGACAAGACATAAAACTGCAATGAAATATAAACGAAACAAAATAACTTCTCCTTTCATCTGCAATTGATCTTACTGTGACATTATGGCACAAAAGCACTCTTGATGCTTGATGAACAGCTTAAAGCAACCAACAAGGATAAATTGAGAAATGGCAAAGTTTAGATATATCGATGCAGAAGAAAATAGCCGTGATCCTTTCGCAAGTGAAAGCGACACAACCAATGAATTCGAAGAATTGCTTAAAGATGACAAAAATATTCCAACAGCCCGTCGCTACCGTATGGGCGAGTCTGTTACAGGCGCAGTGATTTCAGCAAGTTCTGAATTTATATTTGTCGACCTTGGTGGGAAAAGCTCTGGCTCCCTCTCAACAGAAGAATTCACAAGTGCAGGTCTTTCTACCCCAAAAGTGGGTGAAAACATTTCCGCATTTGTACGTTCCGACAATGGATCCGAGATTTTATTGACACGCACATTGAGACGCAATGAAGCAGATGACTCTTTGTTAAGAAATGCTTACGAAGCCCGCATTCCAGTGGAAGCTAAAGTGGAAAAAGCAATTAAAGGAGGTTTTGAAGCAGTCATTGGGGCAAAACGTTGTTTTATTCCACTTGGACAAATGGACATAATGCATTTTGACAATCCTGAAGTTTATGTTGGCAATACCTTTAAATTTTTAATTTCAGAATTCAAAGGCCGTAATGTTGTATTGACACGTAAAGCAATTTTACGCGAAGAAATGGATAGCAAAATTCAAACTGTTCTCCAAGGTCTTGAAATTGGTCAAAGCCATGTTGCGACTATCACGCGTCTTGTCGATTTTGGTGCCTTTGCATCTATCGATGGGGTAGAAGGTCTCATACCATTGAGTGAACTTGGTTGGAAACGCGTTAAAAAAGCCGATGAAGTCGTTCGTTTAGGTGAACAAGTCACAGTTAAAATCATTAAAATTGAACGCAGCCCGAAATTAAAAATTGCTCTAAGTCTCAAAGATGCAGGCGAAGATCCTTGGATTGCCAATGCTACACGTTTGCACCCAGGTGAGGTATTACAAGGGACCGTCGTGCGCATGATCGACGGAGGTGCTTTTGTCAATGTGGCTGAAGGTGTGGATGGTCTTGTTCCAATTAGCCAGATTACTTGGGAAAAAAGGATTAATCATCCCAAAGATATCTTGCAAATTGGCCAAGCTGTAAAAGTGCATGTCCTCACAGCGGACTTGGGAGCTCATCGTTTAAGTCTTTCTATTAAGGGTCCAATGCCTGAAGAACTTGCAAATAAATTCAAAGGCAAAAAGCGCGATGAATCTTCACTCAGCGAAGAAGAAAAAAATCTTATGAAACAGTGGGAAGATTATAGAGCAAACGAAGCAAAAGTCTTTACACCTGCGAATAGAGAAGATACAAGTATTTTTGCTGCTGCTTTCAACAAAGCAAGTAAGAAAAAGTAACAAATCCTATACAGTTTTACATAAACATGCTAGGTTTGTGCGGGTTCGAAACTCGCACAGTTTTTTATCATTTAACATAGCCAAATTATTGGCTTTTCCCGTAGAATTGAAAGTTTCAAACTTCAGTTGATACGGCCCATAGAAAGGTATTTTGCTCATATGGCAAGTCTTCACTCCGACGTCTCAAAGAAAAAAGTTAATTACAACTCCCTCGAATGGCTTGACGAAGACGTAGATTTCTTATCTCAAGAAGAAATTCCTGATGGTTTTGCTGCTCTTTTTAAAGCTCAAGAAGAGTCACAAAATGTTGTTAAAGAAGGCCAAGTTGTTAAAGGCCGTATTATCGAAATCAAAGACGAAAATGTTGTTATCGACATTGGTCACAAATCTGCAGGCGAAATCCCAAAGAGCGAATTCACAGCAGAAAACGCTGTTTTCTCACTTAAAGTTGGTGATGTTGTTGACGTTTTTGTTGACGTTTTTGAAGACGACGAAGGCGAGCTTGTTCTTTCTAAAGACAAAGCAGACATGCTTAAAGCTTGGGATCGTATCTCTGAAGCATTTGAAAAAGACGAACTTGTTGAAGGTAAAATCGTTGGTCGCGTTAAAGGTGGTCTTTCTGTCGATATCGGTGTGAAGGCATTCCTTCCTGGCTCCCAAGTTGACCTTCGCCCTGTGCGCAACCTTGAAAAACTTCTTGGTCAAGTTCTTCAATTCAAAATCATTAAATTTAACAAAAAACGTGGAAACATCGTTCTCTCCCGTCGTGTTCTTCTTGAACAAGACCGTGAACGCATGAGAAGCGAAACACTCAAAGGTCTTCAAGTTGGCTCCTCCATGATCGGTATTGTTAAAAACATTACAGATTACGGTGCGTTTATTGACCTTGGCGGAATCGACGGACTCCTTCATATCACAGATATGTCTTGGGGACGCCTCAACAGTCCATCTGAAATCCTCAACGTTGGTGATGAAATCAACGTTAAAGTTCTCAGCTTTGACCCAGGCAGCAACCGCGTTTCTCTCGGCTTAAAACAATTGCAAAATGATCCATGGGTTTCTGTTGCTGAAAAATATGCTTCCGCACAACGCCTTCGTGGAAAAGTCGTTAGCTTAACTGACTACGGCGCATTTGTTGAACTCGAACCAGGCGTTGAAGGTCTTATCCACGTTACAGAAATGACTTGGAACCGTCGTATCAAACACCCAAGCAAAATCGTTAACATCGGTGACGAAGTTGATGTTGTTGTTTTAGCTGTTGATCTCGAAAACCACCGCATTTCTCTTGGTATGAAACAAACTGAACCAAATCCTTGGGAAATCGTGACACAAAAATACCAAGTTAATGATGTTATTCGCGGCAAAATCCGCAACATCACTGATTTCGGAATCTTTGTTGGTATTGAAGAAGGTGTTGATGGTCTTATCCATGTTTCTGACATCAGCTACACAGAACGCATTAAGCACCCACAAGACCTTTATAAAAAAGGCGACGAAGTGGAAGCTAAGGTTCTCCAAATCGACGTTGAAAACATGCGCTTCTCCCTTGGAATCAAACAACTTGGCGAAGATCCATACGAATTGGCTGCTAAGAAATTTGTTCCTGGTACAAAAGGCAAAGGCAAAATCACACGCATCGCTGAATTCGGCGCATTTGTTGAAATTGCTCCAGGCGTAGAAGGACTCATTCACACAAGTGAACTTGAAAATCCAAATGCAACTGTTGACACTGAAATCGACTATGTTGTTCTCAGCGTAGACTTTGCAGAACGCCGTTTTGAACTTTCACAAAAAGCTGCAACTCGCGGCCTTGACGAAACTCACAACAAGGCTATTCAAGCTGCTCTCAACAACGAAGCTGCTCCACAAAACAGTTTTGCTGAAGCTTTTGCTCGCGCAAAGGCAACTAAAGACAGCAACTAAAAAGTTTGCTTGTTCCAGTCTTTAAAGCTCTCACATGAATGTGCTATGTTCACATGATTGTGAGAGCTTTTTTTTAAGCTTTTTATTTTAAATCAAGAATAGAAAGAACGAGTATGGATGAGAACCAAAACAATAAACGCCCTCGAATTATTTTAACAGTTTTAGCGACAATAGGCTCTATTGCTATTATTTTTGTTATTTTATTTATTTCAATGTTAGCATATACTATTCATTCTATATCAGGTGGAGTAAAAAATTTATCGAGCTCTTTTAATAACTCTTCTGCAAGCTCAGGTGCGAATTTTACTGTTCCCGCAGGAACATCAGAATATATCGCAGGAGTAAAACTCACAGGTGAAATATCTGCAGAAACTGCCAATGAAGTGCTCGAAAAACTTAACACTGCCAAAGAAGACAAGAATGCAGTGGGTGTTCTGTTTGAAGTGAGCAGTCCTGGTGGCGCTGTCGTCGCAAGTCAAGAAATGTATGACGCAATAAGTGAAGTGCGCAGCAAAAAACCTGTGGTTGTTTATGTTCGCGATATGGCCGCAAGCGGTTCCTATTATTCCAGCGCATCAGCAGATAAAATCATTGCTAATAGAGGAAGTTTAATTGGCAGTATTGGAGTGATTCTCAGCAATATTGAAACAGATAAACTTATTTCATTCCTTAAGTTGAATCCAGTGACTTTAAAAACGGGTGCACTCAAAGATGCAGGCTCACCTCTTCGCCCTATGAATGAAAACGATAAAAAATATTTGCAAACCTTAATTGAAAATATGCGCTCACAATTTGTTGCCGATGTGAAAGCGGGGCGCAAAATGCCCGACTCCACTCTTAGCTATATGTCCGATGGACGGGTTGTTTTAGCGAATGAAGCTTTAAAATTAAAATTAATCGATGGAATTGGTACAAAACAGACTGCGCTTGAGGAAATTGCAAAAATTGCTCAACTGAAAAAGACCCCTAATTTATTTTATTACGAAAATATTCAACCATTTTCAGAATTGTTTTCGCAAAAATTTATCGGTGGTACTTCAAAAATTCTAAGTGAAACTGCTAAAAGTCTTATCATAAACACTGAGAAAAAATCCGAATTGCCAAAAGCTCAATATTAAAAAAATTCTAAAAATAAGAGTGGAGCTTAAAGTTAAATATAGAACCCGAGCGAGCTTCCCACGGTTTGAATCACAATCATTAAACAACCGACAGCAAGGATGAGAACCATAGGTGAAAGATCGTAATAACCCTGTTGGTTCCTCACTAAAAGTTTTGGAAACTTTTTGACTAAAGCACGACAGGGTGGAGCTGTAATTGCATTGAGAAAACCAACAATTGGGTTCAAAGGATTTGCGCCTACTAAACTTAACACACCTGTAATAACTAAACAAAGCATATAAAAATAGAGTAAATAATAAGCTATTTTAAAAATAATTTCGATTAAAAGCATATTCTCCCCAAAATAAAGAGCAGTCAAAAAAATTATAATTAGTTTTAAAGACAATGAAAAACTTTTAGAGTCAAATTCTTCTCAATTTAGAATTAATCGATAACTCCGAAAAGCAATTTAGATCATAGTCACTTAAAGAATGGACTCAATAAAAGTGAAAACAGCAAGTATTGTATTACCACCCAAAACAACAGTAGTTCAAGAAGGAGATGAGACAAAAGGTATTTATGTGATCCAAGAAGGAAAAGTCGAGTTAATCAAAACAGTTGAAGGATTTGAAATCAGTTTAGGTGAAATATCACGCGGTGACATAATTGGGATGAACACTCTCATGAGCCGTGAGAGGCACGTCTTGACTGCAAGAACGATCGTTCAGACAGTCGCTCTTTTTTATTCGACAGATTCCATTATTCCGTTTTTTAATGATGCAAATCCAATTGTCAGCACATTCATTAAAGCAATTTGTGAACGAGTCAATTATTTAAGTGACCTAGCAATTGAAGGAAAAATGAATGAAAAAAAACTCGAAAAAAATTCGGGTACTGCTCATCAACATGCTGCACAACTTGCTCATTTACTTGCTGCTTTTGTCAGACAAGGAACTATAGAACATGATGATAATAAAATTTACCCACTCAAATCATTTTTAATTAATGGTGAAATAATTCTATTTAGAAAGTTTGATTATTTGGAAAAAATCTTTACAGCCTTTTCAACAAGTGGGTTGATTAAAGTTGTTTTCGATAAAAAATATGGAAATATTATTCTAAAACCCAATGTACAATTGATCGAAGATTTCGCCATATTCTCAACAAATGTAGGAAAAAAAGGCATTGCTGCATTTGTCCCTATCAAATGCCATAATTGGATGAGCGGACTTATACGCATTCACAAACGAAATAAAGATAACAACGGTGCTTTTCCGAAGAAAGATTTTCCAAATATGATCAATCGTGAACTCGGTCGACAAGATGGTGAAGAGATAATGCATAAATTGATGGGTTATAAGCTCATTACAGAAAAAGGCGCAGATGAAGGCAGCAAACGAATTTTCTATAATGCCATTCAATTACAGAAAAGGATTATCTTTGAAAGCATTTCACGGGCCGTAAACGACCTCGACAGTGGCAAAGCTGTTGAGAAAAAAGAAGGAGGTAAAACCGAGGAGAAAAAAGGTTCTACTCGGAGTTGAGTGAAGATTACCTGAAAAATCCCGATAGGAATTAGAAAAGTGAAACTTTTAGGGAGTTGAAGTGGTAAATATCGGCAGACCCATGTTTCAAGTGGGTAGCAACATTTTTGAACTGATTGAATTCACTGCGACGAAGACAGGTGTTCCTGGTGCTTCTGACCGCAAAACCCCGATATTATATGGAGTCAATGTTGCTAAAGTGAGAGAAGTTATCAGGCTTCCCACTATTGTACCCTGCTTAACCAATGCGCCAGAAGTTCTAGGAGTCTTTAATCTCAGAGGACTGCCTATCCCCGCAATCCATCTGGCAAAAGCTTTAGGTTATGATGAAGAACCCGTGACACCTACAAGTCAAGTCATAGTGACAGAGTTTTCAAGCCGCCGTGCGGGTTTCGTTGTTGCAGGTACTCGAAGGATTCGGCGGGTGAGCTGGGATAAAGTTTTACCTCCGTCAAGCGATGCGTTTAATACAATCACAGGAATGATGCTGATCGAAAATCAAGATTTTATTTTTATTCTCGATTTTGAACGCATTCTTTTAGACATAGAAGGACGCAGCACAGGCCAAGGATCTTCTGGTTACAGTGCAAACGAAGGAATGATCCAACCTGCAGGAGGAGGAGCACAAGCTCCACCCGCTCAGCAAGGAGGAGCACCGGCAGGGAAAGGAACAAAACCACTTATCCTGGTTGTCGATGACTCGCCTACCGCTCGGCGTGCGATTTGTGATATGCTGCGGGGTATGCAGCTTGATATAATAGAATATACAAATGGTGAAAGTGCTTGGAAAGACTTGCTGAACGCTGAAGAAGGCTCAGATCTGAGTAAAGTGCAACTCATTGTCAGTGATGTGGAAATGCCAAAACTAGATGGTTATTCTCTAGTAAAACGTATCCGCGGCAACGAAAAACTGAAGAAAATGCCAATTATTCTTCACTCCAGTTTAACAGGAGATGTTAACCGCGATCGTGCTAAGCAAGCAGGAGCAGATGCTTATGTTGGTAAACTGAATCGCAAAGAAATTGTGGAAGCCCTCAAAGCAGCACTCCCACCCACTTGGACTGGCGCAGCATGAAACCAGATACCTTAACCTTTGCCCCTCAACAAATTATATTTAATGAAGGTGAAGAGAGTAATGGTATTTATCTAATTCAAGAAGGTGTTGTTGAAATCTTTCGTGTGCGTGAAGGAACAGAAGTTAATCTGGGTACCTTAAAACAAAACGATGTTTTAGGCACACTCACTGTTTTGTCAAAAGAACCCAGAACAGCATCGGCACGCGCGACAGCAAAATGCACAGTCCTTTTTTTTCAAAGCCAAGGTCTTAAAGAATCTTTTAAGGAAATTCCTCTCTGGAGCCAAGCTGTTATAAAAGATGCCATTGGGCGAGTTAAACATGTCAATGAATTACTCATAGAAGCAAAATTAAATGAAAAGAAACTTTTGCGCACCGTAGGTTCTTCTCATCACCATTCTGCACAACTTGCTTATTTATTAGCATCTTTAGTGCGCAAAGGCGCTATTTTAAATGATACTCAGGTTTCTATTTACCCAACGAAAGATTTTATAACCTGTGCAGAATTAATTCTAATGAAAAAGTATTCATATTTGGAACAAATATTTAAAGCATTTAATGAATGTGGTTTGATAAAAGAAATGGATGATAAAAAATATGGCAAGATATTGATGAAACCAAACCCTGGTTTAATGGAAGAATTTGCAGCATTTTCACTTAATATTGCAAAAAAAGGATCGCTTACATTTCTCTCACAAAAATTTTATCCTTGGATGAGTGCTGTTGCAAGAATCAGCAAAAAAAATAACAATCAAGAAAATTTTAAACGCTCTGATTTAGCGCTATTATTACAAACAGAACTTGGACGTGAAGATGGTGAATTTATCGTTTCAGAGTTAATACAGCATGGAATATTAAGCGAAAAAGACAATAATGTGAATTTTTCGACCAATAAATTACAAAAAACAGTTGTTTTCGAAAGCCTTTCAAGGATTTTAAAAGATATTACGCTTTAGTTTTGTGATTTTTTCAATTCTATCTCACTTGCTTTTTTATAATTAAATATTTAGATTAACTTCTCAAAAAATAATTTTTGAGAAATTGATCAACTCTCATTTATATAATATAAGGTAACACATGAAACATCATATTAAATTAATTACGTTTGCTTCAATTGTTTCTGTTTCTCTTGTTGGATGTGGAGAAATATTGTATAAATTACGCACTGAAAAAAAATGTGATCCAAATAATATTGAAAAAGGCATATACGCTGGATGTGAAATAACTGCAGAAGTCGAGAATAAACTACCCGAAATATCATCAAGTGTTTTAATTAGAACGAGTTATCAAGAAACTGAACGTGCTAGCATATGTACAGGTAATTTTATTGCAGAAAATATAATTTTAACGGCAGGCCATTGCCTTATAAAGAAAAACGAAGAAAATGAAATTTTAAAAGTAGTACAAATAGCGATCGACAATAAAAAAACAGTGCATACCCATTATATGGCAAAACAGATAGATGACCCTGTTTATATTGTTCATCCGCATTATAGTGCCAATGCTAAATACGTCAAAGAAACAAAAAACAAAAATAATTCAAAACCATTTGATATAAGTGATTTTGCAGATCTTGCACTTATTTATTCGACTTACAGTGCCACTGAATTAAATGCAAAAATAATTTCACTAAGTGAATCCACAAAAGCCAATGAAAGAGTGTATTTCGTAGGATACGGTCAATTGACCGATACAGATGATGATTCAAAAATTAAAGAAAAAAAATGGGGCACAGCTTATACGACTCAAATCTACAATTTGGATATAAATAAAAAACGATTCCGAGATAAAAATAATAAATTTTGGGATATCATTGATTACTGGAACAAACATTTGTCTAAATATATCTCTGGGCAATATAAAACAAAATCACCTGCTGAAAGTTTTCTTTTTACCAACGGTTATAAAAATGAAGAAGGAATTTGCAGTGGTGACTCAGGGGGAGTTATTTTTATCAAACGAAACAATGAATTTTTAGGTGCAGGAGTTGTGCATGCTTCTTCTGGAGAATGTTCTGAGAAAGTAAGTTTGAATATGAGAATTGGTGCTTATAAAGATTGGATTTCGAGTGAAAGCAAAGAATTAGAAAGAATACATCGAACAGAACAAAGAATCCAATTTGTTCCTTAACCAAATTTACCATGCACATAATCCAAAGATTTTTTATCTTTTGGATTAGAAAAAAATGTTTTGGTATCTGAAGCTTCTACAATTTCCCCACCAATCATGAAGACAGTGTCATCACTTGAACGCATAGCTTGCTGCATATTGTGTGTGACCATAACGATGGTAAAATCTTTTTTGAGTTCTGCTAGCAGCTGTTCAATCTTTTGTGTCGAAATAGGATCGAGTGCTGAACAAGGTTCATCGAGTAAAAGAATATCGGGTTTAACTGCTATGGTACGTGCAATACACAAACGCTGCTGTTGACCACCGGAAAGTCCAAGTCCAGAAGTATGTAAGTGATCTTTTACTTCATCCCATAAAGCCGCTGCTCGCAATGCCCATTCTACTCTTTTTGCAAGATCTTTTTTATTTAATTTCTCGTGCATTTTAACTGCAAAAGAAATATTTTCAAAAATAGTCATTGGAAATGGAGTTGGTTTTTGAAAGACCATGCCCACTTTAGTTCTCAGTTCAATGAGATCGACTTTTGGATCAAGTATATTTTTACCGTTGATAAGAATTGTTCCATAAGCTTTTTGCTCAGGATAAAGGCTATAAATACGATTAATTGTTCTCAATAAAGTGGATTTACCAGAACCAGATGGACCAATCAGAGCAGTAATTTTATTTTTCTTAAAAGCGATATTTATATTTTTTAAACGGTGTTTGTTACCATAATAAAAGTTAACATCTTGAAGTGAAATATGAGCACTGTCGCGCAATACGACAATATTGTCTAAGTCAGAAGGTGAATTTGTCAGAGCTGAACTTGCTTGCCCTGCAAATTCTAATTGTTTCGACTTTCGAGAAAAAATACTCATGAACGATTTCCCCCAGGTTTTGCAAAATAGCGAGTTAAGATATTTAAAAATAAAACTAAGACAGTAATCAGGAGCGCTCCCCCCCATGCGAGCTCTTGCCAATTACCATATGGACTCATGGCAAATTGATAAATTGTCACAGGTAAGTTTGCGATGGGTTGAACGAGACTCGTGCTCCAGAACTGGTTGTTTAAGGATGTGAAAAGCAGAGGTGCCGTTTCTCCAGAAATACGTGCGACAGCTAGCAATATCCCTGTTAAAATTCCTTGTTTTGACGCCTTCCAAGCAATGTGGATAATGACACGCCATTTTGGTAGGCCAAGGGCAATCGCAGCTTCACGCAGTTCATTGGGTACGAGATTGAGCATATCTTCAGTGCTGCGGGTAATAATAGGACATGCAATCATAGCTAGGGAAATAGCCCCTGCTAGTGCTGAATAATTACCCATCGGATGCACAAAAACAGTATAAACAAATAATCCTACGATAATGGATGGAGCACTTAACCAAACATCATTCACAAAACGAATTGTCGAAGCAATTTTTTTACCACGCACATACTCGGATAAATAGGTTGCCGCAAAAATACCAACAGGAGTTGCAACTACCACAGCTAAAACTGTGATCATAAAGCTGCCTACAATGGCATTGCGCAATCCCCCTCTTGTGTGTTCCGGTGGAGGGGTATCTACCACAAAGAAATTCCAATTTAGTGCGGGTAATCCTTTTATCAATAAAGCATAGAAGATAGAACTTAATATCGTAATGCCAAACAGCACTGCTAGGATACATAAAATACTAAAAGTATTATTTTTTGTTTTTCTTAAAATCAGAATTCTTTTCATATTTACGCTCCTGCACTTTTTTTATTGATTTTTAACAAAAAAAGTCTCGCAAAACCTAAGATTAGGCAAGATAATATAAAAAGAATAACACCAAGTTCAAGCAGAGATGCAGGATACAAACGACCCGTTGCTTCATTAAATTCATTGGCAATAGAAGCTGAGATTGTTGTGCCTGGCATAAATAAAGAAGCTGTTAATTGCTTTGCATTACCAATAACAAAAGTAACAGCCATCGTTTCGCCGAGTGCTCTGCCAAGGCCGAGCATTAGACTCCCAATCATTCCTTTGCGCACATATGGGAAAATAACTTTCCGCACAACTTCAAAGCGGGTTGCACCAATGCCATAGGCTGCTTCTTTCAAAACAGGAGGTACTGAACGAAACATTTCAATAAGAGTAGAAGAAATATATGGGATGATCATAATGGCAAGGATAAGACCCGCTGTAAAAATACCTATTCCAAGCGGTGGTCCTCCAAACAGAATGTTAAGATATGGAATATCTTGAACAAAATCAATCACTTGAGGTTGAATGTGATTGGCTAAAAAAGGTGCTAAAACTAAAAGGCCCCACATTCCATAAATAATGCTTGGGATACCAGCCATGAGATCAATCAGCGTTCTCACTATCTTCGCAATTTTCCCTTTGGAAATTTCCGAAATAAATACAGCGATACCAATACTTAGAGGCACACCTATAAACATAGCAATGATAGAAGTCATGAGTGTGCCACTGATAGCACTGAGAGCTCCGAAATCTCCATTAACAGGGTCCCAAACATCACTGATTAGAAATTGAAAGCCAAAGGCATGTAAAGCAGGAGCACTTGCGACTATTAAAGACAAAAAAACACAAATTAACAACAAAAACGCGAGCCAGGAAAAAGCTTTTGTTAAGTTAGAGAAAACCAGATCGCCCAATTTCAATCTCCATTTTTATAACGCAAAAAGACAACAAGTTTTGAACTTGAATTAAGTTCCTTGCTTTACCCAAATAGGTGATTTGTCTTTACTCGCTTTTATCTCTTCAGACCATTTTTTTTCAATAAATTTGTTAGTCTTTTCTGGAATTGGTATATAATCTAATAATTCTGCTGATTTCGATCCATGATGAAAGACATAATGAAAGAATTTTAAAACGTCTTTGCCCGTATCAACATTGTCTTGATATTTGTGAAGGAGTACAAATGTGGAAGCTGTGATAGGCCAAGAATGCTCACCTTTTTGATTGGCAAGCAAAATATACATCCCTGGGGTTGTTTCCCATTCAGCATTGAGAGCCGCTGCTTGAAAAGATTTTTTAAAGGCTTCGCTTACTTTTGCAGGATTCTCGAGGTCATTTGCTTCAATCTGTGGCACAACATTTCCATGAGCATTCTTAAGTCGAACCCAAGCGAGTTTATTTTGCAATGCATAAGCATATTCAACATAGCCAATTGAGCCAGGAGCTCTTTTTACCATTGAGGTCACGCCTTCATTGCCTTTACCACCAAAACCAGTGACACCCGCAGGCCAAGAGACCGCTGTTCCTGTTCCTGCTTTCCACTCGCCTCCGCTTGCTTTATCAAGAAAATACGTGAAGTTGAAAGTCGTACCAGATGCATCGGAGCGATACACTGCAGTAATAGCTTTACTAGGCAATTTTAGGCTGGGGTTGAGTTCCTGAATACGTTTATCATCCCATTTTTTAATTTTACCGCTGTAAATTTCTGCGAGCAATTTAGCATCAAGCACCAATTTCCCTTTTGTAATATTATCAATATTGACAACAGGAACTATGCCACCAATGACTGCAGGAAATTGCAATAAGTTTTTCTTTTCAAGTTCTTCATTTTTTAAAGGCATGTCCGATGCACCAAAATCGACGATTTTTGCTTCGATTTGTTTAAGACCAGCACCAGATCCTGTGGATTGATAATTGATTTTAATATTTGTTTCTTTGTTGTAATCGGATGACCATTTGTATAAAACTGGAGCAATAAAGGTTGAGCCGGCTCCTGTAACTAAATTTGTAGCATGTGCTAAGAATCCGCTCGAACAGGCAACGGACAAAGTAATTAAACGAGTTACATTAGAAAAAATAGGTCTCATAAAAAATAAACCTCACAAAAAATGAATGAGCCTGTTAGAGAGTTTTAAACTCAAGCGCCTTACCTTTTAAGAGATAGTATAAATTTATCGGAATTTATATTTGTTTGTTGTTAAAAGAATTTGGCTAAAATGTGCCAATTTATAAAATGTGAAACAAAAAAGACACATAAATGTCACAGAAAAAGTAGTAATTTTCAGCAAAATCTCAATGATTGTCAAAATTGAAATTTTTGCTATATTTAATTTGCTTTTTTCTATTTTTCTTTTTTCACTTTGTCTTTTAAAGGAAATGCCGTTTTGGAACAAAAAAACCTTTTTTGTATGTGGTCTGGAGGCCATGACAGCTGTTTAGCACTCTATTATGCACAAAAAACAAATCATGTTAAATGTATAATTACACCCATTATGGAAACAAATGTTGGTTATCGATCACAAGGTTTGTCTCCACATATATTACGGGCGCAAGCTGATCTTCTCGGAATACCTTTGCTCATTTTTAATACATCTTTTCAAGAATTTGAAAGAAATTACGAAATGACAATAGCATCCTTAAAAAAACATAATATTGAAGGTGGATTTTATAGTGAAATAACTCAAGAGGAGCGCAAACATATAAATGAAATTATCTGCGAGCGACAAAAAATGAAAAGTTTTTTCCCTTTGTGGCAAAAAAGTAAGGAAGCAGCTCTTTCTGAATTGCTTGAATTGGGTTTTAAAGCTAAAATCATTGCCATCAATGAAAAAAATTTAACGAGAGATTTCCTAGGAAAGAATATAGACAAAGATATAATTGAAGAGTTTCGCAATCGAAAAATAGATATTTGGGGTGAAAATGGGGAATTTCAAACAATTTTGCATGAGGCTCCTTTCTTTAAAGAAAATCTTATATTAAAAGAAGGTGATATCAATTTACGCAACGGATATTGGGCTTTGGATATTTCTATAGTGAATGCAAATTAATTTCTTGCATTTATTGCACGTATTTTTCCAATGTCTTATAAAAATTAATAAATGTTTTAAAACAGGCAATTTTAATTGGAGTGCAAAACATGATTCAAGGACCAAATTGGGATAACTCACAAGAATATCCAGCCATTAAAAGTAAAGAATTTGACCACGATATGCAGTCTGTTCTTCATGCAATCACACAGATTGAAGAATTATCTAAAACTATTTCTATTCAGTTAAAAAATATTGAAAAAATTGCTACAGAAAAATCAAAAGAAATTATCAAGACTGCCCAAGAAATATACAAAATTTATGACATGGCCAACAAACTGGCGATGAATTTATCCACTTTTACTCAATGTATTTTATCTGTGAATGGCAAAGATGAACAAGCAAAACAAATGATGGTAAAATGCCAAGGGCTGTATGCACATCTTGCTCAGGCATACAAACCTTTAGCACTTTTTCTTATATTAGCTCCTGATAATATGATTGAAGAGTATTTAAAAAATGAAAAAACAAAGGAACAAAAATTCCAAATTGAGCATGAGAGAAAAACAAAGGAAACACTTTTAAGTCTCGAAGAAGAAACTCTGATCACTTCACTCGCCATCGATGGGCACACAGCTTGGGACAATTTATATAATAATATAGCATCACTTATTGAATGCGATGTTCATTTGCCTACGGGCAGAGAGAAAATGGGCGTTGCCAAAGCCACGGCTCTTTTACAAGACTCTGACAGCAAAGTGAGAAGTGCTGCGTACCAAGCAATTCAAGAGGGATGGGAAAAAAACGTCGAAGTCTGTGCCCAATCGCTCAATTCCCTGGCGGGTTGGCGGCATACAATTTGTAAAAAACGTTCAACCCAAATTCCTCAAAACTTTCTCAGTTCCCCTCTTCATGAAAACAGAATGACGGCTGAAACCCTGGACACCTTGTTTTCTGTCATACACGAAGGCAAGGAGTTAGGACAAAAAGCCTTACGTCTAAAAGCAAAAGCTGCAGGACTCAAACAGTTGCATCCAAGCGATCTTTTTGCTCCCCCTCCTAAATTTGCAGAAGCAGAAACACAATCAAAGTTCACCTTTGCAGAAGGACTGCAAATCGTCATTGATGCTTTTTCTGATGTCGATCCCAAAATGGGTGAATTTGCTGAAATGATGCATAAAAACAAATGGATTGAAGGCAGTGTGGGAGACAATAAGCGCCCAGGAGCCTATTGCACAACTTTTGAAAAATCAGCGACACCACGTGTTTATATGACTTATATGGGGGGGCTGGGAGATATTTCGACCCTTGCCCATGAACTCGGCCATGCTTTTCATAGCTGGGTCATGCGTGATTTGCCACAGGTTCAAACCGCTTACCCTATGAATCTTGCAGAAACTGCAAGTCTTTTTGCAGAAACGGTCGTTAGCAATGCTCTGATGAAAAAAGCCAAAAGCAAAGAAGAGCAATTCCCAATAGCTTTCAATGATGCTGAAAATGCAGCTACCTTTTTACTCAATATCCCTGCACGTTTCCGCTTTGAAAAAGAATTTTATGAAATGCGTCTCAATCAAAACTTAAGCGTAGATGATTTTAAGCAGCTAATGGATAAATCCTGGAGGTTTTATTATGGCGATACACTTAGTGAAATGAATACATTATTTTGGGCGAGTAAATTACATTTTTATATTTCAGATTTAAGCTTTTATAATTTCCCATATTCATTTGGTTATTTATTTAGTTTAGGTGTTTACGCGCAAAGGGAAAAACTTGGCAAGGATTTTTATAAAAATTATATAAATTTATTACGAGATACTGGCCGTATGACAGCAGAAGATTTAGTTAAAACTCACCTTAATGAGGATATTAAAAAACCTGAGTTCTGGCGAGGCAGCTTAAAAATAATTGAAAAACAAATTATTCATTTAGAAAAAATATTAAACTAATATTTTTTCTAGGGTAAAAATTTATTATTTATATAGCTGTCTGCCTTTGGGATCTCTTTAATAAGTCCGACATCTTTCATCCATTTAGCATAATAATTAAATTTTTTAACATCTTGGTAACCCCATTTTTCCGCATTAGATTTATATAAATTAGCTAAAAATTCAGCAGATTTTTTAACCAATACTGGATCTAGCTCAGGTACGGATTGCAACACATCTTCAGCCGCTTCATTTGGTTTTTCGATAGCAATATTAAATCCTTCAGCTGTAGCTTTGAGAAAAGCTCTTACTTTTTCCGGATTTTCTTTTATCATTTTTTCACTGGTAATAATAAGTGGAGATGGTTTGTCAAACACAGGAAATTGATCGGCAGGACAATAGGTCTCTATTTCTACGTTTTTTAATTGGGCTGCAAGGATATTCCAACCTAAATATTCCCAGGTAAAATCGACATTATTAACTGTAGCCTGGAGAAAATCTTGCGTACCAGTTGTGAGCATTTGCACTTTTGAAAAATCAGCACCGTTATTTTCCATCACATATTTTAAAGTTGCGTTTTCTTCTGGACTCCCCCAACCTCCATATCTTTTTCCTTCAAACCCTTTAATATCAGAAATATTCGCTGACTTTCTCCAGACAAAGCAAGACGTATTCGCTTGAATAATAGCTGCTATCGATACAACAGGAACGCCCATATTACGAGCATAAATTATGTTGTTTGCATAGCTGATCCCAAAATCGGCTTTGCCAGTTCCGACCAATGTCGTCGCAGTTGTCTGAGTCGGATTTAAAATTTTCAGATCTATTCCCAATTTCTCATAAAAACCCCTTATTTTCCCAACATAAAATCCAGTGTGATTTGTATTGGGCATCCAATCCAATAGCAAAGTAACAGACTGAGCCCCACGCTCTAAACTTGCAGTAGGCTTTTTATTTTTAAAGAAAATAAAAAACAAACTCAGCAAAATGACGCTGGCACAAGTTAATATTAGGATATATCTTTTTGACATTAATCCCCCACTTATTCATGTAAATTAAGAATTTCTAGACACAATTTTTACTTCCTACAAGACATTTTGGAAGCTCATTATAAAAGTTATAGATACACTGATTTCAGAAAAAATATAAGGCCTAACCTACATTAAATTTCAACGGTATTTTGCTTCTCACTGCATTTGAGTTGTCAATCGACTCTCTTGCCAGACAAAAAAAATGAGGCTGCCCCTCAATTTTGTCATTCTTTTATTTCCAAATCTTATTATTATATGTTACCTGCATGCTCGGCAATTGATGCCTTCCTATTGTTACCTTTACTTCGTTCGTCTTTTAGATTTTAGGGGGTGCTATACCATCATGATAAGTGCAACTGGCGCATATATTTCAGTAAAAAATCTGAAAAAAAAACATGGTGATCTTGATGTGTTGTGTGGAATCGATCTCGAAGTCACACCTGGAGAACTTACTGTTTTAATTGGTCCTTCTGGATGTGGTAAATCCACTTTGCTCCGATGTCTAAACGGGCTCGAGACGCTTGACTCTGGGTCCATAGTTATAAATGGCGTTGCACTTGAACGAAGTGAAAATACAAAATCTAATATGAGAGATTTTGATAAAAAAGCTCGTGCTATACGTGAAAATGTTGGAATGGTTTTTCAAAGTTTTAACCTCTTTCCTCATCTCACTTTATTAGAAAATATTACAAAAGCTCCTGTCGTTGTAAAGAAAATGAATGTTGATTTGGCACGCAAAAGAGCTAAAGAACTCCTGATCAAAGTGGGTTTAGAACGTCATGCCGATCATTATCCTTGCCAACTTTCCGGAGGACAGCAACAACGAGCTGCTATCGCAAGAGCTTTGGCTATGTCACCTAAAGCCATCCTTTATGATGAGCCAACCTCCGCACTCGATCCCGATCTTGTCCACGAAGTTCTTCAAGTTATGCGCACATTAGATGACGAAGGGATGACTCAGATCGTGGTCACCCATGAAATGCGTTTTGCGCGCGATGTTGCAGACCATATTGTCCATATGCAAGAAGGCCGCATCGTCGAAATGGGAACCCCTGAAGAGATTTTTTCATCACCAAAGGATGAAAGAACACGCCGTTTTCTAAGAAATTTCCTTTAAAAGAAAGGTGATTAAGTGCACATGCTGAAAAATCGAAACTTTTTTGTTACTTTATTTTGTTTTTTCTTTTCGCTTCAAGCATTTTGTAAAGAAAAGGAAATTCTTCGCTGGGGCAGCGATGCGAACAGCGGCGCCCCTTATGTTTTTCGCGATGCTAAAAATCCTGAAAAAATAATTGGACTTGATGTTGATATTATTAAAGCAGTTGCTAAAAAACTCAATATGCAACCTGTTTTCGTGCAAAATCTTTGGGATGGACTTATTCCTGGTCTCAATGCGGGCAATTACGATTTGGTGATCGATGGTCTTGAAATAATCGAAGAAAGAAAACAATCAATCAGCTTTTCACGCCCCTATTATATCACTTACGAACAACTTGTCGTTAATAAAAATAATCACGAAATTTCGGAATTAAATGACCTAAAAGGAAAAAGAGTCGCTACTCTCCCTGCATCTTTAGCATACAAAATTCTCGAAGACGTAGGTGGTGTTAACATAAAAAAATATGGTGAAGAGGTTAATGCATATGCAGATCTTGCAGCAGGAGATCGTCTCGATGCAGTTTTACTTGATGCACCTATTGCGCAGTATTATGCAAAACACAATCCAAAACTTAAGTTTGTTGGGCCACCCATTGGTTATATGAAATATGGAATTGCCTTTAAAAAAGATAATATTGTCTTAAAAAACAAAGTTAATAAAGCCCTCGATGCGCTAATTAAAGATGGCACAATTCAAAGCATTCTTGAAAAATGGGGCCTTTGGAATAGCAAAATTGCGGAAGCTTGGGGAGTCGATCCTGAACCCAAAAGCGAAGATATTGGCTATAAAGATTACCTTAGAAGTATGAATCTTGAACGTACATTTATCGATAAAGTAAAACTCTATGTCGATTTTCTTCCACTTCTCGCTAAAGGTGCTGTGCGTACCTTGGAAATTTCAATATTAGCAATGGTTGTAGCAGTCGTTTTTGGCCTTTTTATTGCACTGATAAGACTTTACGCACATCCTATACTCTCAAAAATTGCCTTAACTTATGTAGAAATAATAAGAGGAACTCCTCTCTTAATTCAGCTTTACCTTATATTTTATGGTTTACCAAACTTGGGAATTAAATTAGATCCATTCTTAGCTGCAGTTATTGGACTTGGCATGAATTACGCAGCAAGCGAAGCAGAAAATTATCGTGCAGGAATTTCTTCTATTCCGCACAGCCAAATGGACGCAGCCTTTGCGCTCGGAATGTCACGCTTAGAATCTCTCCGTCATATTGTCATTCCACAAGCAATGCGTGTTGTAATTCCTCCAGTTACCAATGATTTCATTGCTCTGATCAAAGATTCTTCCCTAGTCTCTGTCATCACATTGGTTGAGCTGACTACTGTGTACGGACAACTTGCATCAACTTATTTTGATTATTTGGGAATTGGACTTCTCACAGCAGCAATGTATTTTTTAATAGGATTACCATTTGCGCGTCTTTCCAGAATGGCAGAAAAATATTACTCTGTGAATTATAAAAAACAGCTTAAGGGTGTTCAATCTTAAGGAAGTGTGAGAAAATGAAGACAAGAGTGACTATCGATTTATTAAATAAAATTCCTGTAAACTGCGAAACAGTATTTAATATTTTTTGTGAAGACAGCAATAGTGACATAGATTTTGGAAAAATAATTGAGAAATACAAAGAAGCCCACTTCATTGGTAAAGTAGGAGATAAAAAAACATTATCTCAAGACAATCAAACTTATATTTCATTTGGAGCTGGCTCTACTGCAAAAAACGATAATTTATCTGGATTCCGCAAAGCTATTGGTAAAGTTATTAGCGAAGCAAAAGAACAAAATTTACACGAAATAATTGTCGAAATTATTCCGAGTCGTAATACAGATATAAATTATATTGCTTATGTTTTTGCAGAAACTGTTACTTTAGCTCTTTATTCATTTGAACATATTTATTCGAATCAATCTTTTCCACAAAAGAAAATGATTTCTGTTGAAAATATTAAATTAAAGTTTTCCCTTAAAAACATTGAACAAGAAACTATTTTAAATTCAATTGCAAAAGGAATAAATAGAGGTCAAAGTTTAAATTTCGCCAGATATTTAAGCGACCTACCAGCTAACCAACTACGACCAAAAGATTTAGTGACTTTAACAAGTGAACAGCTTTCAAAATTCAAAAATATTCAGACCACTTTGTTAGATAAATCAGAACTTGAAAAACAAGGTTTTGGAGGAATTATTGCTGTTGGCAAAGGCAGTGTTCATGAACCTTATTTAGCCATTTTTGATTACAACCCACCCAACGCAAAAAAAACCGTCGTGGTGATTGGCAAAGGTGTTACTTTTGACACGGGTGGCTATTCGATCAAAGGGAAAAAGCATCACAATGAGATGAAATATGACATGTCTGGCGCTGCAAACGTATTCTCTGCCGCATATACCGCAGCAGCCGAAGAAATACCCATCCGTGTGATCAGTATGATTGTCTGTGTCGAAAATGCTATTGGCGATCATGCGCAAAGACCGAGCGATGTGTACAAAGCTTGGAATGGTAAACTAGTTGATGTCTTTAACACGGATGCAGAAGGACGATTGATTTTAGCCGATGCTATTGCGTTTTCAGCATCGTTTGCACCGAGTTTAATTGTAGATATTGCTACATTAACTGGGGGTGCGAGCCAAATTGCAGGCAACTTAGCAGCTATTCTTTGCTCAAATAATGAACAAATGATTGGACAGGTGAAAGAAGCTTCTGCCCTAGCAGGAGAAAAGTTTGTCCACCTCGAAATATTACCGGAAGCAATTGAAAATATTAAAGGCACTGTTTCCGATTTCACAAATATGAATAACAAATGGAGTGAAGGAGCAGCTACAATGCATGCGGCCGCTTTTTTGCAAGCATTTGTTCCGAATAATACAGATTGGGTACATTTTGATATTGCCAATGTATCCGAAAACTCCAAAGACAATGGATATTTGGCACCAAACTCTTCAGCAGCCTATGGAGCGCGGACAATTGTAAATCTACTCGAAAAGCTTGCCGAAAATTAGAAAAATTGCAAAATATATTTATAATGTTTCGTCAACTTTTGTAATTTTTATAATTGATTCTTCTATGAGAAATTTCTAATATATAATAAAATGCAAATGAGTTTTTTGTTAATTTTTTTTATAGCAATATAAAAGATTATTCAGGATTAAAATGCCAAAATTTATTAAAATTTTAATATTACTATATTTATTTTTTTGGACACAATACTCGTTTGCTATTTATTATGCATCCGATAGATACACAAACAGTGGAGATCCTGAATTTATTGGTCTCGCAGGCACTTCATAAGCATCAAAAGATGTCAGCTTCACTTATTACAATAATCCGTCCATTTTAGGTTTGAAAACAGATACCGTTGATCCAAAATTTATTTTTTATCAGGGGGATGATAATTTACCAGTTGTGAATAACTCTATTCCAAATGGTGCAAATAATATTTATGGTGTTGGTATTGGTATATCAGCAAAATTCACAGAGCGTTTGGGCATGTCTATTTCGTATTTTGCAGAATATGAAGGATATTCTAGCAATTTTAAAGTGGACACTGTCACTGTTGGAACTGGTTTTTTAAATTTAAATGCAGGGTATAAAATCAATGACAATTTGAGTCTTGGTTTAGGATTCTCATACGTTCAAAAAAATTTAACGAGAGAAAATAAACTTGGTGAATATTTTACGGATTACTTTAGTAATAATATAGATCCAAATGAAGATATTTCTTTTATTGAACCTGGAAAATTGCAAATTGGTGCTATGTATTCACCAAATATTAATTTTAATTATTTTTCAAAGTTGGATTTGATGACTCAATTGCAACTCTATTATTATAATACTGAATTTACTATTTTTTCACCCTACTCACTATTAAACGAAAATACATTAAACACTCAATTACTTTCAACTACTTTGTCTGATAATAATTCGCGTTATTCACATTCTCCTCGCTTTGTGCCGAAAATTGGCCTTCGTTTGCTAAAAGAATATTCTAAACAATACAGTTATAAACTTCTCGTTGGCACCTATCTTGAGCCTGCAACCCAAGATAATACACTGTCACGTCCACATTTGACTTTTGGGGTTATTAACAAACTGAAATATATTAATCTTGGTTTTTCAGCTGATTTTGGTCATGCCAATCAAGATTTTAGTAATTATTTTATTTTTTGTTTATCTTTTGGCCTTAATTTCGACGAAATTTTTTAAAAATTTATTTATATCTAGCAAGTGCAAAAGCAACTCGTCCCAATTTTTCTGCATAACCACTCGCAACAACTGTGCCATCTTTTTGTAAAGACAAACTCTGTAAATAAGAATAATTTCCTATTTTAGTCTGTACCATACCATTGTTGCCAAAATTATTGTGCACGTTGCCATTTAGATCATATTTATACATAGTAAATACAGAAGATATATCTGGTCCTGTAGCATAACCACCGGCTAAAATCGCCCCCTCAGGTAAAACAATCACAGAACAAGTGTAGGCAGAACGATTTGAGTTTGGGATAATTTGATTTAAAATTAAACCATTTTCACCAAAATTTGATTGTAAATTACCTTTATTATCAAACTTAGCAATCGTAAAGAAACTAATACGTTCTACACCTTCTGAATATCCTCCCGCAATAAGGGCTCCATCTGCACTCACTGCTAAAGAAAGCACATAGGATGCCATACCTATCGGAGTCAATGACACACCATTCGCACCAAAACTTGAGTCAAGTTTGCCTAAAGAGTTATATTTTGCAAGTGCATATACTTTAGTAAATAGATCGATATTTACATAGCCACCAGCAACGATAGAATTATCTGGCAAAGTGATCGCAGTGAAAAATTGACTTGAAAGTCCCGACTGAGTGAGAACAATTCCATCATCACCAAACTCTTCAACTAATGTTCCATATCCATTGTATTTTGCTAGAGTCATTATTGGCGATTTATCGTCCTGCAATGAATATCCTGCAGCTAAAATATTTCCATCATTTAACAAAGTGAGACTGCGGATCATGGAAGTAGAATTGCCAATTAATGTTTGCACAATTCCGCGTGAACCAAAGGTAGGATTGATTCTGCCATCCGGTTTGTATTTAACTAATGTAAATAAAGAGTTATTTGCACAATTTTTAGAATAACCACCCGCAATGATAGATCCATCTGGCATTGCCACAAGTGCATTGATAGCCGCTTCTCCGCCAATGGCCGTTTGCACAATACCACCCGTACCAAAACTGCTGCTTAAAGAACCATCTTTATTATATTTTGCTAAGGTAAAAACACTTGTGCCATTGTTTAATATTGAAAACCCACCTGCTATCACCGAACCATCGGCAAGTACCACATGTGATGAGATTTGTGATTTTGTATTGATAGTTGTTTGCACAATTCCTTTTTTTGCAAAAGATTTATCTAATATTCCATTAAATATAGAATAATTTAAATTTTCTTGCTCTAAAAAACTATATCTTGCTGACGATATATTACTATTAATTTGCTTAAATAAATTATCATTCTGCCCACAGCCTGACAGAAAAAGACATATACATAAGAAAGAAAAAGAAATTTTTGTGTAAAATTCTTTCATAGTTTTTCCTTTATTTTTTTAAATAAATATCATATTATTTTATTTTAAATTGTAATTAATAAAAAAGACACCGCGCGTCATTTTTTTGACTCTCAGTGTTTGATTAGAGATGTTAATTTTAGAAAAAATGCTTAACGCTTTTGATATTCTCTTAAATAGGCGGGTATTTCTGTTTCAAGCTCTTTCACCAATTCCGTTTTATATTTACATTCATAGTTATAATTGCCTTTTAAAATAAATTCACAATCCAGCTCAGAAACTTTTTTTAGACTGTGAACTTGGTCGGTTTCTTGGCAATAGGCTTCAGTATAAATTTCTGCTGCTTGTTGTGAGTTTAAGGCGAAGACAACCGCTTCTTTGAGCCACAGATCTCTTTTAAAAAAATCTTGCTTCAAAATTAAAAAATAATGCCCTGTTTTAATTTTCTGATAACCCATAAATACAATACTCAAACTCACTTTAATTCATTATAAATTCGCACTATTCCATGCGGGAAATGAATTTAGATGTACTCAAAAGCTCATGTTCCAATTGCAGTATAAGGAGAGCTTCTTATTTTGCAACTTAATTATTTCTGAGATCCTAAACAAACCATTTATTTAAGTCGTTGCCAAAAGAACTCAACATGTTGTAAAGCCATATGGAACAGGGACACATTTTTCCCACGTATACAGGAGTTCTTTCATGACACAAGCGCACAAAGAAGTGCGGGTTCGCATTGCACCTAGCCCAACTGGAGATCCGCACATTGGGACTGCTTATATAGCATTATTTAATTATGTATTTACTAAAAAGCACAACGGAAAATTCATTATCCGTATTGAAGATACCGATCAAAAACGCTATCGTGCTGACAGTGAAGCCATGATCCTCAGTGCCCTCAAATGGGTAGGAATTCAATGGGACGAAGGTCCTGACATTGGTGGACCCTACGCACCTTATAAGCAAAGTGAAAGAAAAGAGAGCTACAGAGAATATGCTGAAGTTTTGGTCAATAAAGGCCATGCTTATCGTTGTTTTTGTACGCCTCAGCGCCTTGACGAATTGCGGAAAGCGCAACAAGCACAAAAATTACCCCCTGGTTATGATAGACTTTGTCGCGACTTACCTAAAGAAGATGCGGATAAAAAACTCGCGCAAAATCTCCCCCATGTCATTCGTATGAAGATGCCTATGACTGGTAAAACTATTTTTAAAGACACATTACGTGGAAATATCGAGTTTGAAAACGATGGTGTTGATGATCAAGTCCTCTTAAAAACCGATGGTTTTCCAACGTATCATCTTGCCGTTGTTGTTGACGATCACCAAATGAAAATAACCCATGTTATTCGAGGTGAAGAGTGGATATCTTCAACTCCTAAGCATGTAATGTTGTATGAAATGTTTGGTTGGGAACAACCTGAATTTTGTCATTTACCGCTTTTAAGAAACTCCGATAAATCAAAAATCTCGAAACGAAAAAATCCTACGTCGATCAATTATTACCGTCGTAAGGGAATTCTTCCTTCTGCTTTGCGCAACTTTCTTGCGCTCATGGGTTGGAATTTTGGTGACAACCGCGAAATGTTCAGCACCAGCGAAATGATAGAAGGCTTTACCTGGGACAGAATGACCCTGGGCGGCCCCGTGTTTGACCTTAAAAAACTAGCTTGGTTAAATGGACAATATTTAAAACAAGATAGTAACGAAAAGTGGCTCGCTAATCTAAAAGAAGTTGTTTTTAATGATGATTATTTATTAAAAATAATTCCACTTATCAAAGAGAGAGTTGAAAAATTTGAAGATTTTATAGACAATACTGCTTTTTTCTTTCAAGGCGATCTCAGCTATAACAATGCCCCACTTATTCCGAAAGGCCGCACTGCAGCCGAAGTCATGGGCTATCTAAATGACCTTGTGTTAAAACTTGATGTCTGTGAAAATTGGAAACATGATGAGATCCACAACATATTTAACGAATATCTTGCTGAAAAAGGTTTGAAACCAAAAGATGTCTTTATGCCAATGCGTGTTGCTGTGACTGGTAGTAAAGAAACTCCACCTTTGTTTGAATGCATTGAAGTCTTAGGCAAAGATATTGTCCAAAGAAGAACTCGACTCGCAATTGATTATTTAAAAACAATAAAAGAATAACGAGGAAAAATGCTCAATTCAAAAAACAAGATTATTCACCGCTATTTATCCAATGGGATGGAAATTTATTTACACCCTTCGGATTTTGCTCCCATCGTTTCTATACAAGTGCTCGTCAAAACAGGCTCATTGGATGAAGAAGAGTTTGAAGGAGGTGTAGCGCATGTTCTTGAGCATATGTTATTTAAAGGAACAAAAAAATTTCCTGAAACAGGACAAATAGCATCCACTGTCGAATTTGAAGGTGGAGATATCAATGCTTATACCACATTCGATCACACAAATTACCACCTCACTGCACCTGCTGCATTTGCTAAAAAAGGCGCTGAACTTTTACTCGATGTTGTGCAAAATAGCTTACTCGATAAAGATGAACTGTCCCGAGAACTCGAAGTTGTCATCGAGGAAATAAGAAGAAGTAGAGACAATCCCAATGCCGTCGTTTCCCACAATTTATTTTCCCTCTTTTATGAGGGAACAAATATGGCTAGGCCGGTGATTGGCTATCAAAATGTTGTTGAAAAATTCACACGAGAAACGGTCCATAATTTTTATAAAAAATGGTACACACCCAACAACATGATTTTTATTGCTTCTGGTGATTTTGACTCTCAAGATATGTATAATTATCTTGAAAAACTCAGTTATGAATTTCCACCCAAAACTGTGCCACAACGCACTCGACCAGCGCAGTTAAGCCATACACAAAAAAAGAATCCTACAGCAAAAATAGAGCGTGGCCCTTGGCAAGAAGCGCGTGTCCAATTGGCAACCTTGGCTCCTAACTTAGAAAACTTTGACATGCCAAGCTGGGATGTATTTGCTTCGATATTGGGCGAATCTGATTCCTCTCGTTTGATCCGTATTTTACGAGAAGAAACTCAGCTTGTCACAAGTATTGATTGCTCCTGTTACACACCAAAATACCCCAGCGGTCTTTTGGGAGTTGGCTTTTTTGGCATGGCACACAACTGCTTAGCAGCCTTAAAAACAATCGTACAGGAAATTCGCCGCTTGGCTGAAGTTCCACCGACCCACGAAGAGCTCAATCGCGTACTCAATACTCTCAAAGCACAGCGTATTTATTCGCGAGAAAGTATGGATGGTATTTCAAGAAGTGCTGGTATGAGCTTGCAAACTTCACAAAAAATGGAATTTGAAAACTTTTATATGAATTCTGTTTCGAAAATAACCACAAAAAACATTCAAGAAATAGCTCAAAAAGTTGTCAATCAGTTAGAAGCAGGACATTTTCATATATCAGTTGCTTTGGGCAATGAAACTCTTCCTGATGTCACTGAAAAAGATTTTATAGAATCAGTGACACATGCTGTCAATATGACACATCACAATACTGAACCCATTGAAACAAGCTTACAAAAGAGCAACAGTCCCGACTTCAGTAAAGATAACTGGATAGATACTTACGACTTAAAAGTGTCTAAATTGAACACGGATGTAAAACAAATTGAAATCCCATTGCCTTTTGGGAAAATTCTCAAAATCAATTATCGCGAATCAAAAAGATTGCCCATCACCAGCGCAATGTTGGTGCTTAAAGGCGGACTTGTATATGAACCACAACATAAAAATGGCGTGGGTGGCTTGACCGCAAGCATGCTGACAAGAGGAACTAAAAGACAAAATTATCGAAAATTTATTGATGAACTCGAAGACAATGCCTCGAGCATCAGTGCTTTTTCATCTCGGGATCTCTTTGGCATGCGCTTTGATTCCATTAGTGAAAACAGCCTACGCACTGCACAAATGATGCTTGACTGTCTGTTCCGTCCTGAATTTTCAGCAACCGAATGGCAACGCATTCATAAAGAAACTCTTGAAATTCTTGTTGCACAAAAAGACAGTCCATCTGCACGTTTGGCACGTATTTCTCAACCTCTGTTATTTCCAAATCATCCATATGCATTATCAGGAATGGGTACAGAGAAATCACTAAATAATGTCACTCGCGAAGATGCACAGGAATTTTGGGCAAATCTTTTTCACGCCAAGGAATTCGTTTTTTCTATTTCGGGTGAGTTCGATCTCCGTTCTTTTGTTAACTTAATTGAGTCTGAATTTAAAACATTCTTAGATTTAAATTATGTAGAAAAAAGTAGGCCTGAGCCTGTTTTTGCCCCACATCCTGAAGAGACAGCTGAACAAGTTGGCTTTGACGAGTTGAAAAGAGAACAGGCGCATATCATGTTGTCCTTCCGTTCTTTTTCTCTCTCCGACTCAAGACGCACAGCTCTTGAACTTGCAGCAAATATTTTGGCAGGACAAGGTGGTAGGCTCTTTTTAGACCTGCGTGACAAGCGCTCCCTTGCGTATGCCGTCAGTGCGTCACAGACACCCAATCTACTTGCAGGAGTCTTTACAACTTATATAGCAACTTCTGCTCACAAAGCTAAAGAAGCTATTGAAGGTTTAAAGGAACATATTGAAAGACTTGCCTGTGAACCTCCGAGTGAAGAGGAGCTATTGCGTGCACAACATTCTGTTTTAGGGTCACAAAGCATAGAATCTCAGCACTATAACTATCAAACATCACAACTTGCGATGAGCGACGTATACGGTTTGACTTTCGATAACTTTTTGCGCTTTGCAGAACGTGTCAATGCGGTCACTCCTGAAATGGTCAGTAACGTGCTAAAGTCTTTAATATGTGAAAATTTACCAATCATAAGTATTGTGGGACCAAAAGAAACTTGGATTCCACAAAAATCCGACAAGGTCCTGCAATGGAATTTAACCCGATGAGGTAAGGAATGGGTCATACACTGACATTTGAGAACTCAAATCAGAATGACCTAAATTTCTTTTATTTTTTTCAAAATTCAAAATATCCTCTGTTTATTCTAAAAAAAAATGGCATTATATTAAAAGCAAACTCGGCAGCAAATAAATACAATTTAAAAGAAAATACGGATTTATTTGCATTTGTCATTGAATTAGAGGCTCAGCAAGCAAAAGAAAAATTAAAAAAACTTGAAAATGAAGAGCCGCTCAGTCTTTCCGTAAAAATTGATTTCTCATCATTTCCCAATTTTCTTTTGCAAACTTCTTGGAAAGTCATACTTTTAGATGCAGAACACTTCGCCTTTTCTTGTGAAGAATTGCATCAATATTCTCCAGAAGATTTCCTTTTGCACAAAGGACTCATGCGTATTATTTTTGACAGCGATCCCAATTTAATTGGGATTGTGAATCGTATTGGACACTATTTATTTGTTAACAAAGCTCTTTATGATTTTGCTGGAAAAAATAATGAAAATAATATAGAGAAACTCAATAAATTAATAGAAGAGGGAGAAATATCCTTACCAGGCAACGATTTACACGATAAAGAAATCGTGCAAAATCCCATTTCAGAAGTTGAGCTCACCACCGATCACTCTGGCAATCCAATCTGGTTTGAAAACACTAAAGTTCCAATACAATTGCCATTTGGCGAGCAGGTGCAATTGATAATCTCTAAAAATCTTACTAAATGGAAAGTTACAGAAAAGAAACTCGAAGACATCCATGAAGTTTTAGATTATTATCGAAAAATTTCATATTTAGGAGAAATCCTTGCGAAAACAGCAGTCGATCTTCGTAATCCTTTAACTTTAATTCTGAACTTCATGAATAATGTGCGACAAAATAAAAATGAAATCAATACGCTTGAATTGGATACTGTGCAGATATCGTTGCAAACTATAGATAGTTTCATAGAAAAAATAGAAAAATCCTTCAGAGTCATGCGAAGTATTGCCAAAAACAATGTTTCTGTGCGTGTTGAAAATATAAAAATAAGTGATTTAATATCAAACACTCTTAATGTCTTAATCGATAAACTCAAAGCATTTGATATTAAACTAAACATAAATTATTCAGGGCTTGAAGAACAAGAAATATCATGTCAGCCAATAAATTTTAATATTGCTTTTCGATTTTTATTTTTAAACAGCATTGACTCTATCATAATTAGCCAAACAAATGAAAATAGACTTATAGAAATAAATATTTCTAAAAAGGAAAAAAGAATATCTATAGATTTATCTAACAATGGAGCACAAATATTAGAAGAGTATAAAAATAAAATTTTTGAACCATTTTTTACTACAAAACCAACAGGTAAGGGCAGTGGTCTCAGTTTAAATATTGCAAAAAATATAATAGAACAAATGAATGGAACAATAACTTTTCAATCAAATGAGAAAAAAACTACTTTTACAATAGAATTGCCCTGTTTATAAAGTAACATACCGACAGACTGAAGATACAAAAACATCTACACCATGCTTAGCTATCATCGACTCTGCTAAATATAAAGTCATAAAAACATCATCGAGAGCTCTATGTTCTTTTCCAACATAATTAACACCATACTGCTTCGCCAATTCATGCAATTTGCCTTTATTGGTTTTATTTATTTTCTTATGCAGTTCATATAAATCCAGAGCATTTTGAAATTGTGGTAAGGGGAATTTATATCTTTTATTTTGAATTTGTGCAGCAGGGAGATCGGAGCTTAAAATATTATAGCCAAGAACGACACAGCCATTGGCTATTTCAATAAATTCTTTTGCCCAAGTGTCTCCCCATGTGGGAAATGTCTCTAACTTTTCTGGAACCACTCCTGTTAATTTTTTAACAAATTCTGTTATCTCAGATTCTGGATTCACATAAGAAGAGTGGATAGAAACGTTACCGTTCAAATCAACTTTTGCAATTGCAACCTCGAAAATCCCTCCTAAAGTTGATGTAGGATGAGTTGAAGTTTCAAAGTCGATCACAGCCACTGGTTTTTCAAATAAACAAGCCAAAAATCCAAGTTCTGGACAGTATTGAGAGATTGCTTGCATATCTTAGTTGACTCGTGCAATCACACAACTTGAAGTTCCCCCAAGACCCATACTCAATTTACCGCAATAAATTCCTTGGCTATCCGTTGTTAAGTTAATTATTTTATCGAGTAAGAGATTGCGATCCAGCGAAGCAATTTTTGGATTTACTTTTGCAGGATCTATTCCAGAAGGCATAACATTGTATGTTTTCGCTCCTGTTTTGATTGTGCCTAAAAGTTGAGCGGTCAACTCCCATCCCCCTCCGACACACATTCCGTGCCCAAAGATGCCTTTTCTTGCAGAGATATATGCTTTTTTTGGTACAAATTCGTCAATTAGACAAAATTCGTTCCAATCCCCTGGAGTTCCTGTTGCATGCATATCCCAAAGCTGAATTTGGCTCGGGTCAATTTGCGCCTGAGCAAAAGCTCTGCGAATAGCTAATTTTGGTCCTTCTTTAGACGGAGTGATAATGTGCTCAGCATCACTGCTGACCCCAGCTCCTAAGATTTCAACAGGCATAGGTTGTATTTCGAATTTTTGCATAGCATCTTCTGCTGCAATAATCCAAGTACAAGCTCCACCAGAAATATGTGTGCCTCTCAAATCGCAAAATGGAACCCCATGACTGTCACCTAAAACTGCAAGGCGTCCTGCATAAAATGCGGAAACCAATTCATTGGTTGGATTTGCATCCACCGCACCGATAATAGCAAGGTCAGTACGCCCACTTTGTATTTCAAGCATGGCATTGTCTATTAAAGCTCCAAAAGAAGCACATGCTGCACTAGATCCACTCGATGTTCCATGTAAATTTAACAGCATAGAAACCTGAGAAGCAGCTACATTTGGGATGTTCCAAAGTAAATTTGGCGATATACTTTCCCAAGGGGGAGTAGGAAATTTATATTTTTCATATAATTCTTTACGGGCTTTGGTTTTTCCGCGAATCAAACCCAGTTTGGCACTTTCAATATCGTTGCCAACAACAGGTTGACTTTCAATTGCTTTTAATTCCGTTAAATATTCTTCAAATAAGCTCGATTTTTTGCACCAATATGCATTCCAATTTTTTAAAGCAGCTATTCGCTCGTAAGAGTCGGGTGCAAATGATGCTGGATATTCTGGCGCATGGGGATCGATTGCGTTTTTGTTTAAATGATCAGCACACGCTTGATTGCGTTTAGGATCTGCCCAAAAAGAATTCCATTTAAAAAGACTCTCGTCAAATTCACGCGCTGCTTGAAAGTTAACAGGTAGATCAGCGAGTCCTGTCGCATATTGAATTGTTACTTTTGGATCGAGAATTTTAATTGCTTTTTCTAAAGCAGGATTAGCAGAAATAGCATCGATTAAACTACCGACTCCATATTTAACTAAATCACCACTTTTATCGTTTAATAAGGAATATCTTTTCGGTCCATGTCTTTCTTCCAACCAATTCTTATAAACGGAGAAATCGAATTTGGGCGCACCGACTAAAAATGCATTGGATAATGACTCTTTTAATGACAGTACAGATTTTCCCTTAGCTATCATGTCAAGAAATTCATTCAAATTGGATGCTCCAGGAGCAACAACCGATGCAGCATAAAGAAAGACCTTTCTGCGAGCATTTTGAGCAGGACAAGAACTTTTAGACATGCGACAATTCCTTTTGAATTAGGGAACATGGGAAAGTAAATACTTACAATTTTATCCTAACTCTTTTTAAGAGTACAGCTTGTTGTAAATGAAACTCACCTTCAAATATAGCTTTTTAACATAAAAAAGCAAAAACTCTAAGTGACAAATCTCGCCTCTTAAAGCTCATGTCCCCTCAATATCACTCAAAATAAAATGTGACAAAGAAAAGAGAGAAAATTCAAGTTCACTGTTAAAAAAATTTTTTGGGTAGTAAAAAATATGAATAAAAAGAATTAATCTTGCCTTTTTTTTGTGTCATTGAGTACGGTGAGATCGGTCTTCCCTTTTTGTGAATTGTACCATTTTTCAGCAATTATTTTAAATCCATGATCTTCTTGGCGCAAATAGAGAAACTTGCGGCCAAAATCATCTTTTTCTGGCGAAGAATATTTTTGAAAAAATTCGACAAGCAATTGATTGCGGAAAGCTAGAATTTTGGGTTCACTGATTTGCACAGTTATTGAGCCTTTACGCGTCTCAGATAGTTTTGCTTTAAATTCACGCCAGTCTTCTTTGTTTTTACCAAGTGATTGAAAGTGATCAGAATAAAAGCTGATATATTTTGCAAAATCTGAGTTTTCCCAACTTTTTCGCCAGGCTTCTACCATTTCTATCACATTTTGCCGTTGTTTTTGAATGGCAGCCATACTGATCGTCTGCATTTCGTCAACAATGACAACAGGTGTTTGAAATGCACTGACATATTGAGCGATATCAATAATATCTTCATTTTTTAAGGCCACACAACCTTCGGTATCAAACGGACGAAGCATACGAGCATCGCTGTCAACGCCATGAATCCAGATTCCTGAACCTGTTTTACGCTGCCGTTTATCAAAAATATTTGGATAGTCGAGCATAAATGCCCGTGGTCCATATTTTCGTGCACTCGGCCCCATCTGCCGCAAAAGTTCTGAACTGTCTTTTTGGCCTACAATAAAATAAATACCCTCAGGTGTCCTATTGTCACCCCTGTGTTTTTTATCACCCTGTTCTTTTCCAGTGATTGCCAAATACGTACGAACTAATGTGTAATTGCCATCTGGGAGAAGTTTAAAAACACTCAGTCTATGAAAGTTTTTTTCAACCACCATGGCATAGGTAGGATGATAAGCACCTAAACTAATAAATGACGATGGAATTCCATTCAGCGCAGTGACTGAAGCTTGGCCAAAAGGCTTTTCTGCAAAAGCAAAATTTCCTACATATATGTTAAAAAGAATGACAATAAACTTGATGAACATACGATAGGATTTAGTCTTCACAATACACAAGCTCCCGTAAGATCAGATGTATTTACCTTAGCAGAGTCTCCACTCGTGAACGGATTCCCGATGAAAGCCGCACGCCCATATGTGAAACGGTGTCAGCTGCCAAAACTGTAGCAATTTGGCCAGCTTGCTCGAGTGTTAGCCCTTTACAAAGACCAAACATAAAACCACCCGCAAACATATCCCCTGCACCAGTAGTATCGGCAACTTCTACTTTTAGTGCAGGAATAAATGTTAAATTTCCATCATGGGCAATATATGCTCCTTTTTCCCCATCCTTTACTATTGCAAGCTGAATGGTTTTAGCGAGTTCGAGCGCTGCTTTATCTGGACTCAAACCGACGAGCATTTTAGCTTCTTCTGCATTCAAAAAGACAAGATGGGTTTTTTCGAGCAAACTCAAAATTGCTTTCTGACCATGACGAGCAATCACAAAGGGATCAGCAACATCAAAAGCAACTTTAACATTATTATTCAAAGCGTGATCGATCGCTGAGTGAAGGGCGTCAATTTGATTTTGTGTATCGAGCATATAGCCTGTGGTAAAGAAAATCTTTGTGTTCGCAATATCATCATAAGGGACGTGATTTACAGTATAGCTACGGCACGCACCTAGATAAGTATTGAGGGTACGCTCACTGTCTGGCGTAACAACAACAAGACAAGTTCCCGTGTGAACATTCTCGACAACCGTCAAACGATTGAGAATTCCGAGTTCATTCATGCGACTCGCAAATGCTTTGCCGTAAGAGTCATTGCCCACAGAACTGCTATAACTCGTTTTTGCACCTAAAACTGCCAATCCACGAATTGCATTGGATGCACTTCCACCCAATTCAATTTCAGGCTTTGCATTGCCTAAGTTTTTCAAGACATTTTTTTGCGTGTCTTCATCAACAAGCTGCATAACTCCTTTGGTCATACCAAAGGATTTTAGGTCAGAATCATTAGCTCTCACAAGCATATCTATAAGAGCATTTTCAATTGCGACCACATCATATCGATGATTAAATTGTTCTATTGAAAAAAAAGAGTTCTGAAGCATATCTTATAAATCCTATGTCTTTGCTAAATAGCAGAATTAAGTAACACCAAAGGGTCATATGAAATCTTTTACTGAGTTGTAAAGGGGCCAAAAATTTTAAAATCAACTCCACCCAATAAATCTCTTACTACAACCACCCCCCCCACAGAAGTTCCAGCTGTGGTTTCTGGATTCCAAGTCGTGGTTGAAGCCGTATCGAGATCGAGTGAGCCACTGCTCACATACCACTGAATACGGGTCGACGCTTGAAAAAGTGAACTATTTGCATCACGACCTGTTGGAACACTTGGAATAGTTACGGGCGCAGAGATTGTATTGTCAGAGTTTGCATTGATGGTGCTGTTAGCAATAGGAGAAAGCGTGCCGAATTGGCTTGGATTGTTGGTAACGGCGAGGCCATTTTGTATAGAATCTCTTTTAGCTTGACTCGTTACAGCTTCAACGTCGGTTGATGACCAGAAAGCATCCCCTTTCGTAGGCAAAAAGTAAAATGTATAAAAACCTTTATCCGAGCTTACGCCTGAGGTGGCTGTGTAGTTGATCATAAAAGCGGGAATATCTTTGACTTGAGTAACATTGGCTTGCAAATTTCCAACTGTCAGAGCTGCGCAATTCAGTGGGTAAGTAAAAACTGTTAGTCTAAAGGGTGAAGTTAAGACGTTAGTCGTTGTTGTCGGTGTTGATGAACCTCCCGTAAAAACTGCAGACAAGGAAAGACTTGTGCCCGAAATTCCGTTTGGTAACCCTCTTCCCCCTCCCCCCTTCGCTAAATAGTAAAAACCAATGGGCGCTATTTTGAGACTGTCTATTGTCATGGTTGGGGTTTCATTTGTAGGAGAAATCACGACAAAATATAAATCTGTTGCTGTGCAGCCTGGGCGATTGGGCATTTGCTGCGTACTTGTTTGCGAAGTTGTTCCCGTAAAGGGAGCGGTTGACTGCATGAGAACCGCCACCACGCGCACTTGGTTTATGGTGTAATAAGTTGAGTCAGGTTTCTTACAACTGCTAATGAAAAGTATGATAAAAAATATAGAAAGAAATCTTATCATTGTTAGACACCTCATTTACTGAATACTCTCTTAACATTTGCTATAAAATTCTTTCTTAATTCTTAAAATTTAGCAATTACACCTATAGATGGCAGAATAGGCAATCCTGAAACATAGACTTGTTTTGAGTAATCTCGATTATAACCATTGTAAGCCACGTTGCTGCGATTGAATATATTTAAAATATCTAGATAAGAAGTCAGAGTCCAATCCGGAAAGAGAAAATCATATTCAGTTCTAAAATCTACTTGAAAAGTATAAGGCAGGCGTGCATCATTTTTACTGATTAAATAGGTATTCCCATCACTCGCAGGTGAATATTTCCCAGTATTCTGATCATAAGTACCACCAGGAATCGTTGAATAAGGCGTGCCTGAAATAAATTGAACACGTGTCCCTGCGTTCCAACGGCTGGTTATTTTTTGACCATAGACCAAGTTGATAGAGTGCGTTCTATCATAATTTGAATACCGCCAGATACCGCTACCCGGATCTCTTTCTTTTGCTTCGCTGATACCATAGCTCAACCAACCAAACCAGATGCCAGAAGCCTTTTTCTTAAGAAAGAATTCTAAGCCCTGAGCTTGTAACTCGATACTATTTTCATATTTATTGGCTGTATTCATAACTGCTGGACCGACCAATGAATGACTCGATTTCACCCAACCTTGTACATCCATTGAGAAATCATTCCAAAACTTAGCTTCATATCCAAGCACATACTGTGTGCTGCGTTCGAGGGAAAGATTTGTATTGCCATAGCCTTCGGCAATGTATTGAGGTTGTGGGTATTGACTGTAATAGCCTCCCCCTGCTTTCAATGTGTGGCCATCCATAAACTCATAGCGCACACCAATGCGGGGATCGATGGCAAACTCATTTCTATGCGAGCCGATAATCATATTTAAACCTGGATTTATAATAAATTTTTTGAAGGGAGAAAAGGTGATATCAACAAAAGCATCTCCATAAAAACTGTCTACTTTTAATGTCTGTTGCACAGTAGGAGCTAACTCTGGATCAAATGATGGTGTAAAACCACCACCTGGAATTTGAATGGCATCTATCGTCACTTCATAATGCTGATATTTAGGGCGAACTCCTACAGTAAAGGAAAAGCTTTCATGTACCTTCTTTTCTAAAATAAAACCGAGTGCATAATACTGACTCGCAATATCAATACTATTTCCAAAAATCGATTGATTTAAGACATAATAACGTTGTTGTGCAGTGAAACGAAAACCTAAACCATTGCCTAAATTAAAGCTGTACCTTAAGCCTGTTGTTTCCATATAGTTTTCAAAACTAAAACTGTTTTGTCCAGAAGCTGTTGTGCTATTTCCTATCGGCGCAGCAAGTGAAGCAGAGTCATCAGCTCCTAATAAATACAACTGCCAAGTGCCGCGCGAATGATTGCCATTTAATATCAATTGATAATCAGTTGCTTGAGGAATCGCTATAAAACTTGTATTATTTGATAATTTTGCTATAAGAGGCTTATATAACTCTAAATAAGTTCTGCGAAATCCTACTCGATAACCAATTGCGTCATTAGGGTTGTCTGTCGCTTTATTTATGATATCTCTGTTGTCATTCGATTGACTTTGTCCAGCTTTATTTTCACTCCCGTTACTTTGATCATTTTTATTCAGCTTATTTTCACTCCCGTTACTTTGATCATTTTGTGCGACTTTCATTTCAGAATAAACATTTTCGATTTTTCCTGAATTATTAATTTCTTCATTGCCAAACATATTTCCTTCTAAGAATATTCCGCTTTGGAGCAGTCCCACTTCTATTTCACCGGAAAGTCTGCTTGGTACATTGCCGAAGCTTCGTAATTGTATAACCCCACCAATTGAGTCCGAGTAAAAAGCGCTGAATGCTCCTGGATAAAAATCCATTGATTCAATCATTCGAGTCGGAACTATGGTTTGCACCCCACCAAAATGGAAAACAAAAGGTAACAATAAATCATCGTAATAATAGGAGTTGTCCCCGGGTGCTCCCCCGCGCACAACGAGGTCAGCACTGCCAGGGTTTGCGGGGAGAACGGAAGGCAGAGTTTGAAGGGCTTTCACTGCATCGCCGCCGGTACCAGCAACATGCGCCATTTCTTCCTGATCAAAAGTGTTTTGTGAAATTTCATTTTTGCGCCGAGCACGAATAATTCCTGTTCCACCATATTCTGCTGAAGGTTCAAGCATATAAGGAGACGACATTTTTAATTGCCCATTTTCAATAGGAACTTGCAGATCTTGAAAGTTTTCTGCACGTATAATAAGTCCTTTACAATTCTTTGGCACCTTAATAGAAAAAAATCCTTTTTTATCTGTGCGAACAAAATTCAATTTATTATCTGAATTTATAATAAGCGCATTTTCAATTGGTGATAAATTACCGAGTGGGCGCACTTGTCCTGTGAGAATGATATCATGAGCACTGCTTTCTTTTTCAGAATTTCTATTTTGTGAAAATACATTAAAATGATTTATGGTTATGAGCATAGCTATGATTAAAAACCAATATTTTTTCATAGAACTCTTCTCTTTGTGCTTGTTACAAAAATGATGTTTATATTAGCACGAATTTTTTTTTTTAAAGAATTCTTGTGGAAAATTTTTATAGGCTCTTTTTAATTTAATATAATTAATTTCCTAGCAAATAATATTCCTAGAAATGTAAGAATAATTCCTACAAAAGGACTTAAAAAAAGATAGGAAAATGCATAACTCAATTTCCCTTCTTCCAATAACTTTACAGCTTCTAAGGTATATGAGGAAAAAGTTGTAAATCCACCTAAGAAACCGACCATAATTCCCAACCTTAGCTCATGGGAAATCTGGAGTTTTTCTACCCCTAAGACATAGATAAAACCGATTAAAAATGAACCAATCACATTGATTAAAAATGTACTCATAGGAAAAGGTGATGAAAATATTTTATTTATTAAATAACCAGAGAAATATCGACAAAAAACCCCTAGCATACCCAAAACACCAATATAAAAAAAACTCACATCCACCTCCACGTAAAATGATAAATTTTTAAGCAAATATCAGATCAAATCAGTGCCAATTCCATGTAGATTTTAATTTTAGCAATTTACAAATAAGATAGGAGAGAATAAAAAACTTTAATCCTGCAGATCTTATTTTGTAGGGTATCTTTATTGGATTTTAACAAAATCCACAAACTAATAAACTAAGGTAAAATCACATTTATGCGACTCCCTGCAAAAGACTTTTTCTTAAAAAAAAACTTAGAACAAGAATTCCAGTTTAGAAGCAAATGGTTTATCGGCTCAATCCTTATTTTCTTATGCTTTAGACTTTATTGGATTGCGTATTTTCCTATGGGCAATGATGAGGTTTATTATTGGGATTGGTCACGCAACATACAGCTAAGTTATCTCGATGCTCCTCCTTTTGTTGCTTGGATTTCCTATCTCGGTTCACTCATGTTTTCTGGGTCATTGGGTGCACGCTTTCTTTTACCTATCATTCATGTTTTTTCAACATTATTTTTAGTTTTATCTGGGCAAAAGTATGCAGAATTAACAGCAAAAAAATTTAACAATGAATCTGCTCTCACCCTCGTAATTTTAACACAACTTATTCCTGTATTTAACTTAGAAGGTATTTTTCTTTTACCAGATGCATCTTTATTACTTGGTATTTCAGGAGCGCTTTATTTTTTACTAAGTTCATTTAATACTAAAGTAAATTCATTAAAATATAAATTCCCAATCAAGAATGCATTTCTTTTTGGTCTATTTTTAGGAATTTCTGCATTATCCAAATACCATGCTCTGCCAATTGCAATTGGTTTTTTTCTAGCTGCTGCCTATATTAAACTTAAAATAAATAAAACTTTTGATTTCACCTTTTGGTGTGTAGCAATTGTTGTCTCGATCTGTGTAGCAAGCCCAGTCTTTATCTGGAATTATCAAAATAATTTTGCTTCATTTCACTTTCAAAGCCAACATGGCTTTGCTGATTTCTCGTTAAGTTATAAAAATTTCTTTCGCTTTATTTTGGGCACAATCTTTTATTTGTTACCTTGGTTTTTTGTTCTTTTTTTAGCTTTTATTATTAAAAGTTTTAAGGAACGCATTCAGAATAACTCATTTTATATGATAAGCACTCTACCGTTTCTTATATTGCTCGGCATTATTTCCTATTCTGCACTTGGCAAAGATGCCCTGCCCCACTGGACAATGCCTGGTTTTTATCTGCTCATTCCATGTGTTGCCCTCAACTGGCAACCTTTTACAGGAGCAAAAGCCCGCAGATGGAAAGTATATATTTCTATCTCACTTTTTCTATCCACAGTGTTACCAACACTTTTCAGTATCAAAGAATTTAACAATTTTCTCATAAAATCTTTTGTGTACTTTACTGGCAATGCCGATCCTCTGACTCAAGCTTTTTTATGGCAAAATCTGCAAACAGAGCTCAGAAATCAACTCAATATTAAAATCAAAACCCAAGCGTATCCTAAACTTCCACAAATGGATTCGTGTGCAAATGGTTATAAAATAGCTTCGCTTAGATGGTACTGGACTGCTCAGATGGCTTTTCATTTTAACGAACAACCCAAAATATATAATTTTGATTTCACAAGCTCTTCATTTTACACATGGCGAGACGATCTTACTCAATTAGCTGGTTGTAAATTTATTGTGCTCGGAAGTTTAAGTCATTATAATGAAAAGAAAATTGAGCAGGTGATGAAGATAGAATATTTAGAAAACTTTTATTTGTCACCTTTTGACGATACGAAAATAGTCTTGATTAAAGGAACAATGAAAAATAAAGAAATTCTTCAAGAGGTTTATGAAAAAAGCAAAAATGAAATCAATTTTTAACTCAATTAAATGATTTTAAAATTTGCAGAACATCATGCAGAGCACAGCGTACTATTTCAATTTCCCATGTGTGTCCTTTAGCGAATCTTTCTAAGTTTTCTATCCAAGCAATTATGGACCGAGTGACATCTTTGATAGAATGTCCTTCTTTAATATCGAGATCATCATCGGACATATGCTCTAAATAAGACTTCCAAGATGACTTAGGTGAGTCGAGCATATTGACGAGACGATTCAATCTTTTTGTTTGATCTTGACCTTCCCAATCTCCACTGACTTGAAACGGATACCAATCGAGTTCATGGCGATGGAGCCACAAATGTGCACCGTTACTTAAAGCAATTCTCCTGAAATCATCGGGCAAAGCATTTTGAAAACCGTCAGGTCTTTTCCAGATTACATGCATGTTTTGAAACCTCTCGAGCACAAAAAAATAATTCAACACACCGCGCAGGCATGTCATAACGAGTGATAATACAAGGACATATGAAATACTCAAGTCATAACTTAGCTAAAAACACATGCACACTCAAAATAGAAATACGTGACAATTCTTGAGTGTTATGTATTAATATAACCATTAAAGAGAGTCTTTTTATGACTCTCCTCGAACTACAAGAAATAAGGGGTCTTAAATTGCCTGTCGTTAAGATTTATACCACAACTGTTTGCCCATACTGCAATGCTGCTAAAAGTTTATTTAAAAGCTTAGGCGTAAATTACGAAGAAATCAATTTGGACAATGATCCCGATTTAAGAGCTAAGCTCTCAAAAGAAAATAATGGCTGGCGTACAGTTCCTATGATCTTTATCGGCGATAAATTTATAGGTGGTTTCGACGATACCAATAAACTTTATAAAAGTGGCGAGCTTTCTAAATTATTAAGCTAAATTAGATTTATTTAGCAGAATGTGGCTGTAGAGTATCTCATGCACATAATCTTTATTCTATTATTGGCTTTTGCATTAAATGGTTGTGTGATTGGTTTTGCCAATATGCACAACCATGTTCCAGAAGAATATGCAAAAGTTTATATTCCAGCTGCAAATGACTTTTCTATTTACGGTGGCAATTCCTCCCGTTTGTCTTTTGCCATTCGCAGCAAATTATCTGAACGGACGGATTTCGTTTTTAGCAAACTCGAAGATGCCCGTTGGGCTTTACAAGTAAATATTCTCGATCGCATTCAAAGCATCACAGCTGTTGATTCCTGTAAAAATCCATCCACACCAAATGTGGCAAGCGGTGCTTATTCCTGTTCAAAAATTCATCCCGAAAGCCTCAATCCCACAACCAATCTCCCCTTTGACTTTAACAAGCCGACTGTTTCTCCTTCTACCGAACAGCTATCACTTGTCGTTGAAGTCAAAGCTATCGATCTCAATACCGGCAATATAATGTGGGCAAAACGCTACTCTGCCAGTAATATCTCACCAGCTGTTTTTAACGAAATTGGTGATACTGATGGTAGAACCTTAAATTATATGCAGCAGTCACCTGACTTACATGCCCTTCGGTATCAGGAGGCCGTTGACAATGCTGTAAAAGCCTTTTCCAACGCTATTGCCAATGATGTGCAAGAAACTATCTTCAAATCTATGCAACAAAAAAACACAATTTCAAATTAAATTTCCTACAGTTTATAAGCTTTTTGTGAAAAAAATGCGGCGAAATGTTGAAATATAAGCTTAGTAAATGTAGGTTTGGGGCGTTTTAAGAATCACCACCTCAAGCGGGAGACGGCGCCTATGTTTACTCAGTTTGTTTCAGAGCACAAAAATGACTTAGAAAATACTGCACTCGCAGTTAGACTTCTCGGCATGGATGCCGTTTTAAAAGCAAAATCCGGGCACGTTGGTTTGCCTTTAGGTGGAGCTGAGTTAGGAACTTTTCTTTATTTTGCTGTGATGAATCACAGTGCTAAACAGCCGCAATGGATCGATCGCGATCGTTTTGTCTTATCTGCAGGTCATGGCAGCATGCTTCAGTATGCACTTTTGCATCTTGCTCAGTACGATCTTAGCAAAGAAGACTTAATGAATTTTCGTCAATTAGGTAGCAAAACCCCAGGCCATCCCGAATACGGCCATACCGCAGGCGTTGAGTGCACAACAGGACCTTTGGGGCAAGGGATCTCAAACGCTGTGGGAATGGCACTCGCTGAACGGATGCTCGCAGCACGTTTTAATGATTCAAATCATTCAGTTATAGATCACAAAACATACGTTATCGCGGGTGATGGCTGCTTGATGGAAGGTGTGAGTGCAGAAGCGTGCAGCCTTGCGGGTCATTTAAAACTCAACCGTCTGATCGTCCTTTATGACGCAAATAATATTACAATTGATGGCACAATCGATATTGCATTTAGCGAAAATGTTGGCAAACGATACGAAGCGTATGGTTGGAATATTCTCGAAGCAGACGGCAACGATTTTGTTTCACTTGCAAAAGCTATGGACAAAGCTCATCACTTTGCTTCCATGCCAAACGGCGAATCGGGTCCAACCTTAATCATCTGCAAAGGAATCCCCGGTAAAGGCTCACCGAAGTGGGAAGGCAAACCTAAAATTCATGGTAACCCTATGAGTGCGGAAGATGTTATCGATGCCAAAAAGCATTTGGGAGTAACTCACACCGAACCTTTTTATGTGCCCAATGCCTGTTTAGAATCAGCCTATAAATTAGCAAACATCCGTGGACAAAAAGCAAAAAAATGGTCTGAACTCTTCGATGGAGTTAAAATCCACTGGGAAAAAACACAACCAGAAAAAGCTAAACTATGGCAGAACCTTTTTGAAAGTGAAACTTACAATGAAATGCGCAAAGAAAGTTTTGCTCAAGCCAAGGGCAAAATGGCAACGCGCACAGCGAGCGGCAAGGCTCTTATTGAACTTGCGCAGGAAAATCCTGGGTTAGTGGGTGGTTCAGCCGATCTTGCTGGTAGCAACTTGACCACTTTACCAAATTCCACATTTATCAATGCAAAAGATTTCTCGGGGCGCAATATCCATTTTGGAGTGCGTGAGCACGGAATGGCTGCTATTTGTAATGGAATCACGTTACATGGTGGCTTGCGTGCTTATTGTGCAACTTTTGCAGTTTTTTCAGACTATATGCGCCCTGCTATTCGCCTTGCAGCACTTATGAAAATTCCTACTTTATTTATCTTGACGCATGACAGTTATGCAGTCGGAGAAGATGGCCCCACCCATCAGCCAATCGAACATGCAGCAGCTTTACGTGCTATTCCAGAACTCAATGTTTATCGCCCTGCGGATATCCTTGAAACTTATGCTGCTTGGGAAAGTGCTGTGCTCTGTGAAAACAAGCCTTCGGCTTTACTTCTAACACGCCAAGACCTTGAAGACCTCGATACTCTTCTACCTGCACAAAGAAGCAAAGAAGTCGTTAAAGAGGGGTTGAGCAAAGGGGCATACTTATTGAAGGAATTCTCAGTAGAAGAAAATTCACAAAAAATTGTTTTAATCGCTTCGGGATCTGAAGTTTCAATAGCTTTAACTGCAAGTCAATTGCTAGAAAGTAAAGCAGTTGAAAACACTGCGGGCGAGAAAGTAAAACTGTCCGTCAGAGTTGTCAGTTCTCAATGTCCACAGGTTTTAGTTGAAAATCCTCTGACATTAAATAAACTTGTTCCTAAAGAAATTCCGATTTACGCAATTGAAGCAGGCTCTCCACAAAGTTGGGGAGAGATTGTCGGGAGAAATGGTGCTATTTTCAGTTTGAAAACGTTCGGCAGCTCAGCACCTGCGTCTGTATTAGCAAAGCATTTTGGTTTTACACCTGAAGCATTTTGTTCCTTTGTACTCAATCAATTAAATTTAAGGTAAGCTATGTCTCCACTTGTTAAACGTTCGAAAAGGATTATTGAAAAGTCCACTCCACACAACACAAACTTGACATTTTTTGTGTGTCTTGGCCTTGTCATGCTGATAAATGTTTTTCTCAATTACAGAGAACCATTTGATACTTGGATAGAAATCGTCGGCACTGTTTTTCAAATTGCCATTCCTATGTACGCAATTGTGCCTGTCCTATGGAAAAAGGATAAGGATGGTGCTGTGCAGATGATTAAAATCCTTATTTTTGTAATTGGAATCACCTGGGCATTTAAATTAGGCTTAAGCAATCTTGTCGGAATTGATGACCTACGTCCGCGCGGCGGGCACATGAGTTTTCCAAGTGGACATACGGCAGGCGCTTTTTCGGGTGCCGTATTTTTAGCAATTCGCTATGGAATTAAGTATGCTGTTATAGCTGTACCCCTTGCAGCTTTTGTTGGTTTTAGCCGAATATATTCTTTTGCTCACTGGCCTCATGATGTGTTTGCAGCAGTCATACTGTGTTGCGTGGGTGGTTTGCTTCTTGTGAGACCGTACAAAAAGAAATAAATAATTGTAGGTAAAATCTTACAAAAAAGGATAAACTGCTCTGAGTGAAATTGCAAAAAAGGGATAAATAAGTCCCTTTTTTAATATAATGTGATTAGAACTGTTAGGAAACAAGGATGTTACCTCAGACTCTTCAAAATATTTATCATGCACATCAAATATTGATAATAAAGTTTGCTTTCGGTTCTTTTATCACAATTATTTTTTATGCTTTATTTTTCTTTAAAGGTACGCTTAAACGCATAAAGATTCTTTTATTATTTGCTAATTTTTATCTTATCTTTGTATACTTAATCTATCAGAAAAATGAATTGTATTTTATTAAATACTCTCTTTTTTTATTTTGCCTATGGCTTTTCCAATACTCTCTCTCTTGGCTCAAACAAAATATTGAATTTTTTTTACTAAATATAAAATCTATATTTTCATGGAATAAAAACAAAGAAAAATATTCTCAAACCTCAATGACTCCAACACAACAAGCATTATTAAATACATCTTCTTCAACACTCCCTTTGCCTCAAACAAAATTAAATTCTTCTTTTGGCTCACCACAGATATTGACTTCATTTGGATTGAAAGTTCGGAGTAAAAGTGAAGTTTTTATTGCAGAAAAGCTTTTTGAACACAAAATTGATTTTAGGTATGAGATCCCTTTGTCCGCCGAAGGAAAAACTTATTTCCCTGACTTTACTATTTACATCGGTAAGAAAGTTTTTTATTGGGAGCATTTTGGCATGTTAAGCAACGAAGACTATCTGCAAAAAACAAAAAATAAAATCATTTGGTATGATAAAAATTTTCCAAAAAAATTAATTATGACTGAAGAGTGTAACGATCTTCTGCCTGTTATATGTGTAGAAATTAACAAACTCAAACGCATTAAGCAGCGGTGGCAGCCACTTCATCTTCTTCAAACTCTGAAGTCGTCCCGTGGGTCAAAGGAATATGCATCTCGAACTCGCCCGATTTAACACAGAGTTTTCCATCTATAGTTTCAATAACAAAATTTTCATCTTCAATTTCCATCTCGATAATACGTCCTTCTTCGAAAGACTTAAATGGAACCATAAAGTCTGAACCATCACCAAGAGTGATCGATAAATGTGCCCCGCGAATTTGAATTCGAGTCTTGCGGCTGTTCCGCAAAGTCGTCTCAGGCAATGGACCACCATCTAAACCAGCCTCACCCATGTCCTCACCACCAGCCGCAGGCGCTTCAGAACCACTGGCAGGACTTTCAGATTCTTCCATCCCATGGTCTATCGGTTCGGGAGCTGGAACAGGGGCGGCATCGCCTTCAGCAGTGTCATCGACAATTTCAAGTTCTTTCATTTCAGTAGGAGCACTGGCTCCTTCTGCAGAGGCCTCCGCTGGTGGAGCATCACCATCAGTCGCCGCTTCACCTTCTTCTGCTGCTTCTACAGGTGCTTCACCTTCTTCTGCTGCTTCTACAGGTGCTTCACCTTCTGCTGCTGCTTCTACAGGTGCTTCTCCTTCTTTCATTTCCGCTTCTCCTTCTGCAGGAGCTTCCATAGGCGCTTCGGCTGGAGCTTCGCCTGCCATTTCGACAGGGGCTGCAGCATCTGCTATGGGAGCTTCTTCTCCTGGAACATCTGCGGGGGGATTATCTGCTCCTTCCGCTGGCATTTCGGCTGCAGATGCTTCCTCTTCTGCAGGTGCCGCTTCGACGGGTGGAGCCTCCGCTCCTTCCGCCGGCATTTCTGTAGGAACTTCTGCCGCGGGAGCTTCGCCTTCGACAGGTGGGGCATCGGATGGAGCCGCTTCTGCTGGTGTTGCATCCATTGGAGCATCTTCAACAGGAGGGGCTTCTGCACCTTCTGCTGGCATATCAGCTACTGGGGCTTCACTTTCTGCAGGTGCTGCTTCAACAGGAAGAGCTACTGCACTCTCTGCTGGCATTTCGCTATCGCTTGCGGACGCTTCGGTCCCTCCTTCAACATGCTTCATGAGAACACTGGCAAAAGCTTCCATCCCTATTCTTGCTAGTACATCGACTATTTTTTCTTCATCTTGTTTGTTTTTTGAATAAACATCTAAAATATCGGCGATGGCCAATCCAATTTTTTTACGGGGGACTTTCTCAACGGCCAGTTGAGCAACTTGGGGTGGTTCGCAAGCTCGTCCTCCTATATATATTTTATACCCATCTTTATCACCCACGATATGAACCTCATCGGTTGCAGATGCCACACACGCTGTTGCACACCCGTTCATGCCAATATTTAAAGTCGAAAAAGTGGATTTAAACTTTTCGTTCAAAAATGGTGAAATCTCAATAGCGTCGCCGAGAGCATCCTGTTCACATTTTGGACAAAGCTCACCAAGGCAAGCTTTGGGAGAGAGGGTAGAAAAACTTCGATAATGTTTGACTAAAATTCCAGATTTAGAAAGACGAGCTTGAATGTCAGCGACTTTTTCTTTTGGTACGGTAAAACCAATGCGTTGGTCTTCTGTGACTTTTAAAAAAGCCGATACATCTTCGGCAACTTCGCAGATAAGGCGCAATTGCCCGCCATTGTAAACCCCTCCAGCAGCTTCAGCAAGGACAAATAAATTTCCATTTTTAAGTTCAAATTGCTCAGAAGCCACTGTTTTCCCCCAAACTACGTCACTCTTGGGTATCGTAAGGCTTGCAGGAGAACTTGAGACGGCATAGATTGCTTGAAATATAATTTTTTTTTGGTTACTAAAGCATCGAACGCCAGAAACCGAGTCAATACTTTGTGGTATTTTTGCTCTTGTGGAACTTGTTAATACTGGGAAGGGAGTTGTCCATGTCCATTGCCGCAGCGGCCTCCATGCGTGAATTAATTGAATACGTTGCCAAATCACTTGTAGACAATGCAGAAAAAGTCGAAATAAACGAAATCAACGGCGCTCAGACAAATGTAATCGAACTCAAAGTAGCAAAAGAAGATGTTGGAAAAATAATTGGTAAAAGTGGGCGAACTGCCGACGCCATCCGTACGATCTTAAATTGCGGTGCAGCCAAAATGAATAAACGATATATTCTCCATATCATTGACGAATAGAATTTAATTACCAACCAACATTTTCTTGTCAGATAAATCTTTCCCATCTTAATATTTATATTTAAAAATCGAAATTAAATTCAAATAAAGAATGGGAAACCTATGTGTAGTTACTTTAAAATATTATTTGTTTTTCTCTACTCGGTATTAATCGCAAGCTGTGGCGATTTAAAACAACATAATTTAGGTATTAAATTGCGGAGCCCTGCTCTACCTAAATTTCAAAGCAACGGTATCACCTACACTTCTTTTTCGCCAATTCATATTCCCGTTTCCATCACAAGCAATGCAGGCTTTTCATACACAGGCGCATTAAAAGCAGGAGCGAATACCATCTCACTCCCGGTGGCAACTGCTCTCACAGTGCAAATTGGTTATTTGGCATACGGTTTAACTGCTGGGCAAACGCTTGCACAGCAGTGTTCACAAAATAACAATGGTCCGAATGCTGTTTTATATACAGAATACACAACTTCATTTACCATTGATGAGGCATCCAGTTCAGTCAATATTAACTTCCCAAATCCTTTTACGGTGGTGAATTTCGATCATTTTGGTTTTAAAGTTAAAACCTCATCGGGCTCGCCCGCAGCCAATGCCGTTGCCTACTTTGAAGATGTTATAAGTAAAAGTTCCATTGTCGACCCATGTAAAAACACACCGCTTTTTGAAAATATAGACTCGGGTGGAAGGTTGCCTATAGATATTCCGATTTACAGCAGCACAAGTCAGTTCCGTATTCGTATTGTTGCAGCGGATGGAACAACTCAAGTTTTTACCCCTACACTTCCAAAAGGTGCGGCGAATGCTCAATTTTATTTTATGCAGTTTGGTTCGGGGGCAGTGACAGCCATGAATGAAAGTACAGATAGTTTTTTAGATGATGGATATCCCATTGCCTATCGGCGTGATTCTATGAATCGCAATCCACGTTATGCCGACATCAACACTTATACTTTTTATCCTCCTGATATTTCCACTGGAATGACAAGTTTTTATCCAGCGAACCAGACTTCGGGGAGCAATCGTTCCTATGTGGTCAAGTGCCAAATAACTTTAGACACTTCAGGAAGTCACGGAGCTGTTGTTGTTCCTTATCAGACCTGTCCATTAAATATTCCAAATATTTATACCTATTTTACACAACTCACGACTGGAACTTATTATTTCCTTGATGCATATCTTATGGACAGCGAAAACTTTTTGGCTTCGAATACTTCATCTTCGAATCCTTACACTCCTATTCTCAGTTCAAGCCCATTTCCGCATAGTTTTCGCACCCCAGGTTCTCCGCCATAGAAGTTGTGTTTGTTTTTTGCGTATTTTTTTGTTTTGCAAATCACAATTACGCTTAAACGATATGACAATATATAGGAATTATGCTTTCACGAGGAAAAAATGGATCAATTAACTTTTCAGCACACAGATTTCTTCTACGCTCAATCGAGTGACTTCTACAATCTGTTCAACAGGGATATTGTGCTTTAACATCTGTTTAGCAATTTCATTTCTTGTAATGAGTCTTCCTTCTGCAAATGTTTCTTCTAAACCAATCTTAAAACCAATCTTAAAACCAATTTTGTATCCCTCTTCATATGCAGTGAGCAAAGCTGTGTTGTAATCAAGTTGGTATTTCCGACGGGCTTCGTAGCGCACACGCTCTGCAGGATCTTCTCTATTATATTCTAAGTTTAATTCTAAAAACTTGAGCTTTGTTTTGCGCATAATTCTTTTTTGCTGCTCCTTTTTAAAACTGCATCCACTTTGCTCGTTTATTATAAAAAATTTTTCTTCACTTTGGGAATTTCTAAAAAAATAATTTTAAAATACTTATAAATAATATATAATTAAAATTATCGTTTTAATACCAAAATTCAAGAAAACTTACTGCCAAGAAAAAACAAAGAAATATTTTTCTTTATTAAACATTTAAAAACTCACTTATTTTTGAAATAATAAATCATTCAAAAAATAAAAATAGAAAATTAACTTTTCAATGCACAAACTTCTTCCACACTCAAGCGAGAGATTTCTGCTATCTGCTCAATGGGCAAATTGAGCTTTAACATCTGTTTAATATTTGCTCTTTTTTCAATTTCTATACCTTCTTCTTTACCCTCTTCTTTACCTTCTTCACGCGCAGTGAGCATACCCGTGTTATAGTCGAGTTGGTATTTCCGACGGGCTTCGTAGCGTGCACGCTCTGCGGGATCTTGGCTGATATATTCTAATGTTTCGTATGCTTGTTTGATTGCTGAGTTGTTCATTGTATTTATTTCCTCTTTCGATGCTCCGTTAAAAAACTGCATCCACTTGTCTAAGTCATTATAAAACTTTTTCTTCACTTTGGGAATTTCTAAAAAGATAATTTTAAAATCACTATATATTCGCTCCATTGTCTGCACTTTGAAAATTGCAAGTTCACTGTTGTAATCCGCAGAATTCTTAAAGAAATTAAAGTTTAAAATATTTATACAAATAGCAGGATATAAAACCTTATAATTCTGAGTTTTTTGTAATTGTGTTTCGTACAGTTTTGCCCAGTAATATAATGATCGCTTCTCGTACTCTCCGGTGTTTTGAATTTGCATTTCGACATTCACGTACGAATTATCGTTTAGACGAGCAATGATATCGAGCTTAGATTCCTTATCCATTTCAGAGTCTTTTGTGAGTTCATTGTTTAGAAACTCTATGCTTTTTATTTTTTGCTTCTCTGGGTAATTGAGAACACAATTGATAAAGTCAATAAATGTTTTTTGATTGTGAGTGAAAACTTTTTTAAAAACATAATCCGTTTTAATATCGAGAAGATCCAATTTTTTCAACGATACGCTCCTAAATTATTACAAAACAAAATTGTTCTGTAATAATTTAGTAAAACTTATTTTATATTAATAAATAGAGGATGAGCGGTGTGTTCAATTATTTGGGTTGGGTGTTCAGAAATTGTTTGGGTGAGGGATTAAAAAAATTTCATTGGCATGATGAGCACATAAATTACTTCCATAATTTCATTTAAACGAACTCTTTTAGAAAATCATAATACAAATATATTTCTTATCCCAAATCAAAATGAACTATTTTAGGATAAATCTGCTTTTAGTTTGAAAGAAAGACTAACTTTTTTTAGGTGTTACAGGCAATCAAGCTGAATTATTGCAAGGATTCATTTTCTAGATCACTTCTATTGAAAACTGTTACTTCAACGCCAAAATTTTTAAAAGATCCACGCAGAGGCATTTGCTGAATGTGTGTAGCGAGGAAAGGAAACGAGAATCTCACAAACTAGTTACTCCTAATTCTGAAAAAATTTCGTTTATAGCAGTCGTTAATTCTGGCCTATTCAAGGTGACAAATCGGGTAAGATATCGGTTATTTTCAGGAGGGAAACCATCAGCCAGATCAAAGGGTATGGTATAAATCATGAAACGAATGCAATTTATTCGCAGCAGATCCACAAATCTTGCAGCTGAAAGTTCAAAAATTATTAACCACGAATGCAAATTTTCTAGAAATGTTTTCATCCATTCGATACGGAATGTTTCAGTTGCATCTACCGAAAATTCTATTGAGCCGATGATAAGATCAGTTACTATAGAACCATAATAAACATCACCGAAATCTATTATTCCAACTATTTTATTATTCTTGATAAGAATATTTTCAAAAAAGTAATCACCATGTACAAGGCCTTTTTTAGATTTATCTAGCCAATTTTCAAGGTCTTTATTTTTAAGTAATTTGTCCATTTCTTGGATAGGCAGATATTTAAGAAGGAAAGAGTATTTTTTTTTAAATTTAAAAAATAGATTTTGAATAAATTTTTGGTCATTCACAGCAATCTTATCTTTTGATATATATTGAGACGAAGCTGTGAAAAATCTGCCAAGAATCTCTGCAGTTTGTTTAGACAAATCATTAGATAAATCTGCTTGGCATGGGCTTTTTCCGTCAATCATTTGATAAGCAAAAACCCATTGATTTTTATAGCACTTAAGTATCTCTCCATCTTGGAACAACAGAATATTAGGAACAGGTACCTTCTGATTTGAAAAAAATAAAAGTGATTCTATTTCTAAGGAAATTTGATCTTGCGAATAACCAGCTGGATAAGAACGAACTAGTATTTCTCCTTTTTCCTTAGTTAGCAATGTAAAATTTGATGCAATTCGTCCCTCATAAATGGATCTTGGGGAGCCATCTTGAGTTAAACCTAAATCTTCGATGATTCTATTTATGTAACTCTTTTTTAAACTAAGGTTATTTGTTTTGCGAATTATCATAACTAAACTTTTCCAATGTTTAAATAATTCCTGCCGCCTACTGAACGAGCAATTTGATACTTGCATCAAATTGCACTTGAGGGTTATAAGCTAATTCCTTGTGATCTAGAGTTATATTTGAATTTGCTTTTTGTCTATAGACTTTACTTGTACTAAAAAATATGAATTTATTAAGGTATTGTTATTAAGAAAATCAAGAGCTGACTTGGTTCCAATAATGTTCGTATCTAACGCATTTAAAGATTTTTTACTAACTCTATTAATTCCTAAAATGGCGGAAACATGAAAAATATAGTCAAAGTCTTCTGACAGGTTTTATTAACATTGATAGTTGGATTCCAGTGGTATTAGACCGATCAGATGATTATAATAATGGCATTATGTGGGATTGTAAGCGACTCTTTGAGTTGCCGACGAGCAGAATAACTTTTAGCAGAAAGTGGTATTTTCTTAGACCACACGATTATTTATCAATACTGCTGCTTTAAAGGCCGTAATAAAGGTTTTAATTCTAAAAATAAGATCCTGATTAAACAAAATAAATATTTGAATAACCTTATGGAACAATACCATCAATTTATAAAAAAAGATTGATAGGCCTATGCTTGGTTTCTTCTCATTAAAATCAGCGTGAGTTAGCATATGTGGAATAGAAGTTCATTTTTTACTGTACAAAGAGCAGTATAAATTTAATAATCATTTGCTTATTTGGGAGCATTATATTTTCCTGCCTAGATAATTGCGTCTAGAAGAGACCTATTTGAAAAGATACAGAACCATTCCTTGTTACTTCTAATTATTTGCATCACAATCATTATTTCCAATGCAGAGCAAATTTCAAAAATTAACGAATTTTTTTCTAATAAAAAGTAATAAATTTATTTCAAGTTTTATATAAACATAATCGCTTCACTAAATATAAGTATTAATATTTACCACCCCAAAAATAAAACTTCCCAAACAAAAAACCCCTTCTTTCACAAGAAGGGGTTTTCCGTCGTTATTTTCAGCTTCGAATGTTTAGGACTTTTTTTCGAAATAAAGATTATTAAAAACTCAAGCACAAAGGCCTAAGTTTTTAATTGCATTGTTACTTAGTGTAAGTAACTGGGATGTCTCTGTGAGCATTTTGATTAGCAAATTTTACAGTTTTATCTTTATCTTCTATTACTTGAAGAGTTCCTAAGAGTTTTTCATTTACTTTAATCTTAGTTGGATCTTTTACAGATACTCTATATGAATTTACATTATCTCCAGTGCCTGTTTCATCTAACTCAAGATTAGAATCACCTAAAAGCTTATCAACTTTATACTCAGTAGATGGAACCACTTTCTTAGAAACTTGACCATCTGAATTTACAAAATAAGCTCTGAACCAATCACTTTTAACTTTTTCACCTTTTAGATTGATAGCCAATAGCGGGGTTTTACCATCATAACTAAAGTTAAAAAATTTCGATTCCACAGCAGCGCCTACTGTGAAATTCACAGGATATTTAACAGACTCATCTGCGTTAAGCTGAACTTCAACAGCTGCTTTAGCACCAACTACAACATTTTCTTTTGCACAAAGATATTCTTTTTTATCAGTAGTATTTGTCACAAATTCAAAATATTGAGCCGATTCAGGAGTTAACACAACATTAAAGTCTGATACAGTAGCGTCTAGATCTTTAACATCACCAAACTTATACTTAACTCCAGTCAATTCAGCACAATGCTTAGTTAGATCGGCTTCAAGATATTTTTTCGCACCAACAGTTAATACTGTCGCAGGATTTTTATCGGTAGCGCCCACTTTAGCAAAAGTAGCACCCGTAAGAACAGGCTTATGATCTACATAATATGTTTTATCTATAGAATCGTCAAGATGAGCCGAAGAATTACTTACTTCAAATTTTACCTTAATTGGTAAATAAGGATATTCTTTAGCACCTCTTGTAGCATTCATTCTTAGACGTGTGTCAAACGCTTCTTGTTCTTTTGTAAGATCTTCAGAAACATTTGAGTTCCATAACTCTAAAGTAAGTTTACTATTAGTATCTAACGTCTTTTTTGCTTGAATTTTATAGCCATTAGATCTATTGTTTACGTTTTCATATAAATGAGTGATATCAATATAATCATCTAAATGTGAAAACTTAACAGAAATATCAGCATCATAATTTTTGCCAGACACTAAAATATTATTATCTACTATGGACTCCTTAGAAGTATAGTCTGAAGTTAGCTTAATATCTGTTAACGCACCTAGTTTAGTTACTTCTGGCTTAACATATATGACCTTAGTATTAGGAAGTGCTTCTCCTTGTTTGTTGGTAATTTCAAGAAGAAGAGTAACTTCTTTTCCTATGAAATTTCCAAAGTCTTTTGGCACATCAAAATAAAAATAAACTTCCTTATTTATTATTTCAGTTTTTGCTTTGCTGATTACTTCTCTATTATAAACCAATTGAACATCTTCAGCAGAAGTTAAAGATTGCTCAATCTTTTTTTCAGCATATTTTTCATCTAATAGGTCAACTTTTGACGTATATTTAATTTGAAACAATGGAGATTTTGATCCAGGGATCAGCTTCATTGCATAATGTGCTATCTTATTATCTTTTGTTGCAATTTGATAAACTTCTAAAGGAGCTTTTGCAGCCTCAAACTCTACTTTAGCTGCATCAAGTTTAGTTTTAGCTGTTTCTTTGGATGAACCTTCATCTGCATCAGCATACTCTTTTTCAGCTTGTTCAAGCTTTGTTTTAGCATCAATAAAAGATTCAAATTCTTCAGATGATTTATCTTTCAAACTGTTTGTAAGTCTTAAATCAGCATACTCTGCATCAGCAACAACTTCTGCTTGAGCCTGACCCGTTAAACCATCATACTTAGCTACTAAAGTAACTTTATCACCTACTGCTGCCATTTGTTGATGTGTGGAATTACCAGGATCTTTGTTATTTAAAACACCATTATTTTCAACTGCACAGATTTCATGTTTATCTGGATTTAAAGAAAATCTTTTTTTAACATTCGTTTCTTGAATATTTAAATTAAGGCCACCACCAGCCGTAGAAGCAACAGTTGTAACATCTATTAATTTACCATTTGGTTGTTTCACTTGCACTTTATAATGTGCACAACCTCCGTATCTCATTTTACCATTACCAATTTCAACAGTTAATTCTTGATCAGTTCTTAAAACATTGTCGATCTTTTTATCACTACCAGTTCCACTCGCATTATTATTATTATCATTTTTTTTGCAACCAGTAATTGCAATTGATGCAAGACCAAGGCCGAGAGCAGTGAGTTTTAAAGACTTACTTATCGTCATATTTTTCTCCTAAACATTACAAAAACATTAGATAACTATCAAAAATTGCAGACACAAGAACCATATTTCCGCAATCCGGGGAATATAAATTAATGTAACGATAATTGTAAATTTTTTTTTAGAAATAAAATTATCACAGATGATATTTATAAAAGCACAATAAATTAATATAGGATTAACAACTTAGCGTCGAATAACTAAATAAATTTTGGAAAGCAAGTTTATAATTAATTTTTACATCTATTTTTAATTATATTATTGAGTTAAATATTTTTCTGTTCTAACTAAATCTCGAACTTATAAAAACGTTAATACGCCTCGATTCATACTTAATCAATGAGAATACAATTTAACCATTCATTTATTTAGAAAAATTATTTTTTTTATATGAAGTTTTTTTTAAAACACAAATATAAGAAAGTTTTATTTACAATTAAATAATTACTAAAAATACAACTAAGAGAAGAAGAAAAGGAAGATAAATTTCTTGTAAATAAACTTACCAAAAAGCAAATTTAATCGCAAAATAAATACATATTTTAATTATTTAACTCTTATATTAATGTAAAATAAAATGACACCTTTGTCATCAAAAGATCCCCAAAAAAAGTTCATGAGAGCATTTTTCCGAGCAATACTTCCAAATTTTTTCATAAAATAAATTTTTTTGGTGATCTTTTAAAATAAATTTTTATCTTTAAGTGCATAATATAAGATCTTTTTTATAGTAACAGACTAAGTATAAGAAATATTTTTATAGAAAACTAAGAATTTTACAAAAATAAAAATGAAATTTAAAAAGAAAATTTTTTAACTTAATCGATTTTCAAAAAAATTTTCAAGTCATTCATTCTTTTGTCAAATTTTAAGATTTCTCTGCCAAAGACTCTGATTTCATTTTTATAAAAGATCAATTGTTATTTTTTTGCCAATTAAAATATTTTTAGTGACAGGAGAAGGAAGAATCGAAAAAAATATTGTTATAATACTAAAAATTTTAAGAATTTAAGGAGTGTGCACTGGATAGAGAATAAAAGCTATAAAACTCGAAATGCAATTTTTTTTTGCTCTCAATATTAAAAAAGTGATCAAGTTTAATGTCAAAAAATTAACTCTTGTAAAATAAATTGACACATTCAACTGCTTTTAACCATTTGTACAAGCTTGCATTTGCCAATGCTTCAGGCATTTCAGGACGAAACTCTCTGGCGATTTCTATTTTATTGAATGTTACGTCTTCTTCGAGCACTCCAACACATGCGGCCATCGCTGCACCCAACGAAGTTGTCTCAATATTTGCTGGACGCGCGAGCAGTGTTTGTAAAATATTTGCTTGAAACTGCATTAAAAAATCGTTGCGCGATGCTCCACCATCCACCCCTACGCGCACAATCTTTTGTCCACTGACTTTTTCCATCAGGCGTAGAAGCTGAACATTTTGCAATGCAATACTTTCTAAGACAGCTCTAATTATCTGTGATTTTTGCGTACCTCGGGACAGTCCAAAGAGAACACCCCGTGCCTTTGGATTCCAATAAGGCGCTCCCAATCCCGCTAACGATGGAACAAAGAGAACGTCTTCATCACGAGGATAGCCCATTGCAAGTTCAGCACTTTCTGAGGAATTCTTCACCCAGCCGAAATTGTCTCGCATGAACTGCACTGCAGCACCTGCGATGAAAGCAGATCCTTCGAGAGCAAAGGTTCTGCGTTGCGCAGTACTATAAGCAACCGTGGTCAAGATCCCTTCATCGGAAGTAACAACATTTTCTCCAGTATTCATAAGTAAAAACGCACCGGTACCAAAAGTGATTTTCGCTTCGCCTTGCTGCACGCAATTTTGACCAAAAAGCGCTGCCTGTTGGTCACCCAATATTCCAGTGATCGGAATGCCATCGGGCAAACCTGGTACCCCTTTGGTAAATCCAAAGCGACCAATACTCGGTTTGATCTCTGGCAGCGCACTTTCTGGAATCGAAAATAGTTTTAACAGCTCTGGGTCATAAGATCCTGTGTGTAAATTATAAAGCATAGTGCGGCTGGCATTGGTGTGATCCGTTACAAAAGACTGCCCGCCCGTGAGGCGCCAAATAATAAATGAGTCGATGGTGCCAAGGGCAAGCTCACCAGTTAACGCCCATTGTTTGGCTTTCATACTCTGTTCTAAAATCCAGTGCATTTTCGATGCACTAAAATAAGGGTCACAAACCAATCCTGTTTTTTGTAAAATCATTTTGCGCACTGTTTCGTTACGCTTTAAATGATCGCAAAATTCCGCTGTGCGTCTGTCCTGCCAAACAATAGCATTGCCTGCAACTTCACCAGTTTTTTTATTCCATGCAAGACAGGTTTCCCTTTGATTGGTTATGCCGATTGCTGCAATCTTTTTCTGTTTAAAAGAGCTCTTTTCACCTTCAGCAAATTTCAAACTGTTTTCAATGGCTCTTAAAGTTGTGCTCCAAATATCTTCAGGATTGTGTTCAACCAAACCGGGGCGTGGATAAATCTGGGGAAATTCAATTTTATTGTTACCTAGCATAGAAAAATCATCCATGCTAAAAAAAGATGCTTGAATTCCTGTGGTGCCTTCGTCTATGGATAGAATAAAATCGGTCATAGGTTTACTCCTTTTAAGCTTTTCAATGTATCTTTTACAATTACGGAGGATAATGATGTGAGTTTAGTTGCGCAAGAAAAATTTCCAAATACTTTTAAAAAATATTTTAATTCCTTACCATTTATTGAACAAGCAGGTTTTTTTCTTTGGCCCTCCATAGGAAAAAGTGAACTCAATAAAAATGAAATTAAATTATTCAAAAAAATTAAACCTTCGGGTTGTATTCTTTTCAGAAGAAATTTTACTGATTTCGCACAAGGAAAAATATTAATTGCAAATGTAAAGAAATCTTGTGAAAGAGCTAATCATAAATACAGCATGCCTTTTATTGTTTCAATCGATGAAGAAGGCGGTAGAGTCTCACGTTTGCCACTGCCTTTTTTGCGAGGGAAACCCGCACTCGAATTTTCTGACAATAACGATGAACTTGGTTTAGTCAATCAAGTACTTCATCAAGTATTTGTTGCAAAAGGATTGGGAATAAACTGCATACTGAGTCCCGTCGCCGATATTTTAACCGAACCAACAAATCCCGTTATAGGTGATCGCTGCTTCGGCCGAGATGCCCTCACGGTTTTAAAATATTCCTCTCTCGTAAATAAAACACTCTTGAGTGAACAAATATTTTCATGTGCCAAGCATTTTCCAGGACATGGCAATACAAAAACAGATTCTCACAAAGAATTCAGTGTGAGCGATGTGAGTTTAACCACACTTAAAACCCGCGAGTGGATTCCTTTTAAGAATTTAATTGGCGAAAAAGTACCATTTATTATGGCAGCGCACGTGATCATCCCTGAACTCGATCCTAAATACCCAGCTACGTTAAGTTATGAAATATTAACGAAACAATTAAAAAAGAATTTAAAATTTAAGGGCCTCGTGCTCAGTGACGATTTGCGTATGAATGCTATTGCAAATTTTTACCAACAGGCACGTGCAGTAGAATCTTCCATCACAGAGACAAATCCTGTTTCGTTAACTGAGGAAGATTCTTTTCTTGACCAAGCAGCGATTGATGCCTTAGTTGCAGGCTGTGATATTTTGTTAAGTTGCCAAAGTATAGAGAGAGAAGCAAGAATTGCACACTCAATTGCAAAAAAACTCAAAAATGATAAATTATTTCATAAACTGATGCTGGAGAAGGCTTGGAAAATATTCTCTACTTTAACAAAAACACAAAAGATCTAAACTTTCTTCTCGTTCTCGGGTACAGCCTCTTATTTCATATTCTTTTAGCACTGAGTCTCAGTTTTCTTACCCCCAATCCTGTCGATACGACTGAATTAAGAGTGACAACCAACACCGTGCAGATTTCATCCAAAACACCAAATTCGAATAAGCCCACTCTGCAAAAACATCGTGAGAAAATTATACCCAAAAAAGAATTAATTAAATCGTCTCAAAAGTCGATGGCAGCCCCCAGTGAAATTCCTGCTGAAAAAGTAACAACTCCACAAAAGCAAATGGATTCAGTCACACCAGCAGGACAATCGACTAATGAAAGTAAGGAGTTTTATTCTGCAGAATCCACTGTCGACAAAACGGCACAATGCACTTTACCTGAAATCAATATCACAGACGATGCCGCCAATGCGGGTGTTACAAGCGGATCTGTAGTAATTGAAGTGCAAATAAACAGCGAAGGTAAAGTAACAGAAGCAAAATTAATAAAAGGCACTGGATACAAAGTGGATCAAGTGGCTTTAGCTGCAGCAAAAGAGTTGAATTGTAGCCCAGCATGGCGAGAAAAACACAGCGTTGGTGTTATAAAACGAATTACATGGATGATTGTCCCTTGACTTTTTTCGTCTTTAAAAAGAAGAAAAAAATTATATTTTAATTCATACTAGATTTTTTCATAGAAAAAAACGTATAAACTTTTGAATTTATTCTGCTCAAAATATTTATGATTATCAACACAGTTGGCATATTAATTGCTCTGATTAAATCGTAGAATAATTGCAATTTATTTTTGCAATTTAAAAATTTAATATTAAAATAAAGGATTAATTATGACAAATCAAAATTTATCAAAAGAAGAATTGTTATTAGGTGCTATTCAAGACACTCTTTTATTTTATGATAATCATAAAAATAATTTACAAGATATAGATTTAAATACTGTAAAAGTTGTCTATTTTATATTAAATCCTACATCTGCATTTTCTGCAAACATAACTCAATTATGTAAAAATAGATCTTATTTTTTTTCCCGCACTATAACTTGTGGACAAGCCAAACTTCTTGCAGCTGTTTTTATGATAAAAGAAATATATAAGAACTTTAACAACTCAAAACAAACACATATTTTATCTAACTGCTTTACATTTGAAAAAAAACTTCTTGTTCTGAAGCATGAAAAAGTTTTTTATCAAGTACCCCTTTTTCATGTTGAACATTTTAAAAAATGGCTAGAAGAGTGTTGTCATAATTTTAATAAATTATCTCTTATAACCCACACACAATCTGCTAAAAACTATGACTTGATTCTTAAAAGTATCAATACAAATTACTTAAACAGCATTTCTCTCTTTTCTATCAACAATCAATCCATTGGACACAATGCTTATTCCATTCGTATGTGCAAGGATACTCCTTATGCAAAAATCAAGCTCTTAGTTTTTAACAAAAAAATCACTGTTATAAAGGATCCTGTTCAAAATTTCTCTTCTTCAGTGAAACTTAGAACACTCGATGAATGCAAAAATGAAATTTATAAACATCTTGGAGATATCAGTCTTAAAGATTACTCTGACACGAAACCCACTGCGCGTAAAGGAGTTAATCCTGTCTTTTTTATTGAAAAAAAGAAAGAAAATAACATAAGCAAAGAAATTGTTTATAAGCCATTAAACAACGAGCAAGAGTCTATGATAGAAGTGATAACTGGGGAAATCTATCGTTATCTCATTGGCAATTCCCAACCGAAAACAAAAACAGCCCCCTGTTTCGGTATTATCTCTGAAAAAGTCAGTTACTTTTCTATTCGCGACTATTACGAAAAAGGGACAAATCAAGAATATATCCAAAAATTCAGACAGGATTATAAAGGTTTTGTCAATATTTTAATTTCATCTTTGTTTTTGGAAGAAAACGATCTCCACGACGGAAATTTTGGTTTTTCAGCCGATGGAAAATTGATGAAAATAGACCACGGTCAATCTCTCAATACTCTGCGCATAGAAAAGTCAAAGTTAAATTCCTTAAGTCTTGCTGAAGTTAAATATTATGACGAAATTTATTATGCAAAACACGATCAGCATCGTTCCTACAAAGAAAAAGGCTATAGAAAAATCAACCTAGGAACTCTCCGAAAATACAAAATAACTGCAAAATTTTTAGATGAATTTTTATTGGTCTTTCTTCAAGGAAAATATGGAATCAATTATATAAAATCTCAAGAGTTTATCCCTAGCATTTTTCCAACCTACGATCTCCGTCTGTTGCATTTTTTTCCATTTTCTGCACAACATCATGATGAACTGATGAAATATCAATGTGAATCTATCTTTAAAATTATCAACACTCCTTCGGAATTGTATCAGATACTAGCCAATCAAGCTGTACAAACAGAAAATAAATCATTGCATCTAAAAATCTTAACAAAGATATTGGAGCGTAAATTTGAATTAAAAATAGCTGCAGAGAATTCGCATTCCTATCAAGCTTTTTTGCATAAAAGTATGAACAATTTAGGCCTTTACCGTCAGGAAATGGCTGCTTCTTGGCAGAGGATGTCACAAGCAAAGCGTTATAACAACTTAACTTTTATTTAATATTTTGTTAAGCAGAGCAAAAATTACGAGTCGAGTTATTCTTTCCTTCAGACTTCATCTTGAATAAGCATAATTAAAAAATATTTTATTTAAGAAAAAATTTTTCTTGTTCAGTAAATTTATATATGAATTTATCTTTTAATCAATTTATTTAGAATCCGCATCATTTTTAATCTTTTTTAATTAAAAAAAAAGTGGTACATATATTGCTTTGATGGTCTTATACTTAAATACCCTAAAAATATTTAAGTATTTATCCAATAAATAAAGAAAAGGAAGAGGCATGCAACCCATACGAAATTCTTACACTCAGTACTTAACTGGGCGGAAACTTGAAAAAGGCAAAAGCAAAGAAACAGCTCTGCAGGAATGTGTCAATGAAGTCAACGAACATATTGTCAAAGGAGCTATCCACACTCGTAATATTCAAGACATTTTAAGAATATGTGTGTGTAAAAAAACAGATGACAGAAAAATTTTTAGCGAAAACTTTATAAAAAATATCACAGAGCTGAACAAAAATGAAAATTTTATATTTAAGAAAATTTTTCCGCGCAGTTTACAGAAATTTTTAGCTTTTCTCTTTATCACCTTCGAGTCCAATCGCAATACTTTTGACAAACCAAAGGAATCCTTGCTCAATATTAAATTGCTCAATATCAAATCCTTTAAAGCCTGGCTGAAAGAGAACCTCAATCTTTCGGAAAAGACCTATACAAATATTATTGAGCAACATTATATCAGCAATATATTTCTAAACACAGAAAATAAAGTCTCTTTAGGGCGAAAGTTTTGTAATAAAGTCCAATTCGAATATCACAAAAATAAAAATGCCATGACCATTGGTCTCCTGTGGAATTTCGAAGTCAATGGCTATACGACTCCTAAAGTTCGGAATATAATAGAAAATCAATTTTTCTACAATGCACTCTTGATTGATCAATTTTTAAAGTCGGTCAATGTCACAGCACTTGAAATAGAAATAAAATCTATTCCTAAACGCTCAGGCTCACTCAGCACCAATGAATTTCTTGAGTATTTGCTTGAACATTCCAATAGCTTACCTGAAGTGAATAAAATAAAAAAATATTGTTATGAAAATGCCGATAAATCCGATGGAATTATTATTCCCGGAGGCAGTGATATTGAAGATTATGTCTATTCCCATGTGAATAAAACCTGTGACCCATACCTGGATATTAGAAGAACATTGGCTGACCTTTTTCTCATTCACCGGTGTGTCACTAAGGGAATTCCTTTGCTTGGCATTTGCCGAGGCTGTCAAATTATAAATGTTTATTTTGGGGGAACGATTGAAAGTGTCAATGACGAACACAGTCTTATCAATACCAAAAATTTTAATGTCGTAGCCAAAGAAGACACCCGCTTTAAGATATTCGATGAAAATTCTCTGCACAGTGGTGTTTCTTTACACCGCCAGTGTATTGAAAAATTGGGCGATAAACTGACTGTAACTTCCGTTTCTGCTGACAATGCTTATGTGGTAAAATCTATAGAAACAAAAATGGGTTCACTCGTCTTGGGAGTTCAATTTCACCCAGAGTTTTATAATGGCATGAAAAAATTCTGTCGGTTAAATATTCAAAAATCGAAGGAATTGATGTTCAGCAATAGACAAATATTTATTTATTTCTTTCAAACTTGTCAAACTTATCGTAACAAAAAAGTCTACTTAAAAGAAGTAAATAAATTATTCGCTGATGTGAAAGAAGCTTAGTTTAAAATAATTTATAATAAATTATTTTCATTTAATCTGAGTTCTGTGAGCTGAAGTTTCACAGAACTTTTTTGTTCTCCAAAAGTTTGAATTCTATTTTTATTATATAAAAAAGTATTACGTAAATTAAAAACAACAACCATAATATTATTTTCTGTAAAGTATTGACTTAACCTTTGTGTTGGTTTTGGATTTGAAAATGTTTCTTGTTCAGTTAATGAATATAGACGCCTGAACTCAGGATCGTCAGGATAAATATTGTTAAAAAATGAACCTTCATGGAAATATGAAAAATTACTGTTCGGCTGATGTGTTTGCAGATCAAAACCTGTCCACCACAAAACATTTTCGTCATTTTCTTTAAATTTTGTATAAGCCATATCTGTGTCAACAAATTCTATATTTAAACCAATTTGTTTTAGTTGATTTTTCATCTCAATAAAATAAGGGGTTTTAGCTAAATGTTTATTTGCCGTCCAAAAAGAATGAACCGTAAAAACTTTATTTTGCCAAAGTTCTTTAGGCACTAGACTCAAATGATAAAGAGCTTTTTGCATATTTTGTTCTGAAATAGGAACATCAGCTCTATAAAAAACAAACAAACCATAATTAGGAATAAGTTGATTTTCAGGAGTAATTTCATTAAACAAAGACGATTGTGCAATTTTTTTTCTATCTAATGCATAATGAATTGCTTTTCTAAAATTTTCATTTTGACCCAGACGGGTTTTATAATTAAACAGAAAGCCACCATTGCCATACACACCGGGTAGTTTAAAAATATCTTCATGTTCTTTGTTATAAGGAATATCCTGGGTGGCAATTCGAATATCAATATCTTTATGCTGACCAAAAACTATACGGATGTATTTACAAATATCATCATTGCTGTTCACACGTTCAAGCATAAATTGATATTTTTTAAGGTCGGAACTTATGATTTTATAACGTCCAAAACCGATTGGTAAGTTCTTCCACTCAAGACCATCTTCCTTCAATTCTTCAATCGGCACAATAGGTAAAAATGCAGTTGAAAGAGTCTGAACAATATAGTTATTATAATTTTTTAAATAAAATTTAATATTATATTTATCTATAACTTCTATACCTTTAATATAGCCAGTTGGATATTTTATTTTTTCAAATTCTTTATAATTTTTTATTTCTGCTTTTTGCTTAAAAAACTCCTCTATTCCATCTATATCTTTTAACATGGAATAAGCAAAGGAATCGTTTTCGTAAGAAAAAAGCTCACGCACGAGGGAGAATTCAAGGTCATATGCATTGACTTCACGGCTATTGTGAAAATAAATTCCTTTTTTTAATTCTAAGTGACAGATATTCCTATCACAAACATATTCTTTTAATAAAATATCATTTTGAGTTGATCTTTTCATACCTGTTTCGTTAAGCTCAACAAGAGAGCCAAAAACAGCTGCTCCAAATGTTTCAAGTTCAAATGTATATGTATCGGCAGTTGCCCAAGGGATTTGTTGCACATCGCTCAAAGAAATTGTCAGAGTCTCATTGCGGGGAAAATTATTTGTATTCATAAAGATTTTAATATCCTTATCTTCTAAGATAAAAAATAAAATAGCTAGACCACTTAATATATAGATAATAAATTTTATTCTATTCTTATGAATTAACTTTTTCATTTTCTCATCTCATAGAAATAAATATGCCTGTTTAAAAAATTTACGCTACAACAAAAAAGAAATAAAAAAAATCCCCAGAAGAAAAAATCTTCTGGGGATAAATTTAAATATAAATTTAATCTCTTCTGCCGCCAAATATTCTGAGCAAACTGAGAAAAAGGTTGATAAAGTTAAGATACATGGTCAAAGCACCAAAGATCATGAATTTACTCATAGCTTCGTTGTTGCCTGAGGTTTGCTCTGCCAATGCATAAGAACCTTCGCGTATACGTTGGGAATCATAGGCAGTTAAGCCGGAAAAAACGAGGATTCCTGCCCAACCTGCAAAGGAGTTTAACATTTCACTCTGCACAAAGACATTTACAACGCTTGCTCCTACGACCATTAAAAGTCCCATAAAAAGAAATGTGCTCATGAAGCCTAAATTCTTTTTGGTAACAGCCCCAAATAGAGCTAAGCCTGCAAAACCGAGTGCGGCAACAAAAAACAGGGAAATAACGTTACCAATTGGGTAAACAACCATAATGATGGAAAATGTAACACCTGTGAGCAAGGAATAAAGCAAAAACATTCCTTTTAAGGCTTGCGAACTCAACTTTTCTGCCGCAAAACTCATTCCCATAACAAGAGCCATTTGGACGATGAACAAACCTATTACAGCACCACTGCCAAAACTTAAAATGGATTGAATAGCGCCTGTTTGAATAAGCCCAACCCCAGAAAGTGCACTTAAGAACACACCTAAAGTCATCCAACCATAAACCCCAGCAATCGTTTTGCTTGCAGAAGATTGAACAACTTCATTTTTTACCGCTACATTCATCCAATTATCATTACTCTTTTGAAATCGATTAAATCTCATGTGTAAATTCCTTTCTCATGAAGATTCAAAAAGCAAATGGAAAACTCCAATCTCACTTTAAAATTTAAACAGATATACGTAAATGGCAAGAGAGTGATTACTAGAGTCTCAAAAAGGAGCAATTTTAAGAATTCACTTGCTCTTCCATTCCTTCATCCCCAACTCCGCGATCGAGTTTTCTATCCATTTCATATTTAGGATCATAGTCACTAGTTAATTCTGAAGCAGAGCCTGCAAAGCGGATGCAGTCTTTTGCAATATTCGAAGCATAATTTTTAAGATGTGTGCGGGCTTCATCGAGATCTTCAACTCTATTTAGTACATCGCGTAAGCTTTTACTTGAAGGAAAACCTTTCGTATACCAAAGCAAATGTTTACGGGCCAATATAGCAGCCAATTTTGTTTTTCCAAAAAACTCTTCTTGATAAGCCAAATGCCTGAGGACAAGGTCTAGCCATTCAGCGAACTCTGGCTGTACAGTTTGACCAAGTAAAATTTCTTTAAATATCCAAGGATTGCCGAGTGCACCGCGGCTCACCATCACAGCATCACAGGCTGTTTCTTCGTGCATTTTATGGGCTGAGACATAGTCGAAAATGTCGCCATTACCAACTTTAATAACAGACTTTTCCTTACTGAGAGCGGTATCCATGGCTAACTTAATTCCCTTTATGTCGCAGGGAGTGGAATAACTTTCCGAGCGGGTGCGGCCATGAATTGTAAACATGTCAACGTTTTCAGCCAACACTCGTTCAACAGTGTTCACAACATTAACTTCCTCACGTGTGTAACCCAAGCGAAATTTTGCGGAAAGGGGACGAGATGTTGCGTTCCGAGCGAGTTCAACCGTTTTGCTGATTCTTTCAGGTTCTCTTAAAATACCACTGCCACAGCCCGCAGTCACCACCTTGCGGACGGGGCAACCCATATTTATATCAATAGTATCAAAACTTTGCTGATCAAGAACCGAAACGGCATGTGCCACTTGCTCAGCACTAGGCCCAGTGACTTGCACACCTAAAATACTTTCCGAGCTATGCCGCGCCATCATTTCGAAGGTTCTTTTATTTTTATAAGCAATTGCAGTGGCAGAAAGCATTTCGACATATGTTAATCCTGCTCCTAATTCCTGACAAATTCGGCGGAAAGGCACATCTGTAACTCCCGCAAGCGGTGCTAAGAACACTCGATTTTTCAGGGTTAGATTGCCCAACTGAATAGGTTGATTAAAAAAACTCATGATTTTACCTTATTTTTTATCAATTGTCCGCATGCTGCTTGAATATCTCTGCCTTTTGACAGACGTACTGTCGCAACCATTCCAGAATTTTTTAGAATTTGTTGAAATTGGTATACGCGGCCTAAGTCAGGTCTACGAAACGCAGCTCCTTCATGTTCATTTAAAGGAATAAGGTTTATTTTGGCCCCAACTCCTTGTAATAAGGAAACTAATGCCTTTGCATGCTGTTCGCTGTCGTTTATACCGCGCAAGAGTGTGTATTGTATCATAAATGAAGTCCGCGTGCCAGATAAAGCATGCTTTCTCAGTGTATCAATCACTTGAGTCAACGGATGGCGCAGGTTCACAGGCATGACTTTTGAGCGCTCCTCCTCGAAGGGAGAATGGAGTGAAAGAGCAACAGCTACTTTCGTTTCATTTAAAATCCTATCAAGTGCTGGCATTAGACCAACTGTGCTGACAGTGACTTTATTTGGTGAGAAATTAAGCCCCAAATTGTCGCAAAAAATCTGGGTGCTTTTAATTACATTATCTATATTATCAAGAGGTTCACCCATTCCCATATAAACGATATTTGAGATTCTTTGGTAACTTGCCACATGAAAATCGGGATTCTCACGCCGCCATTTTTCAGCGAGAATAACCTGTCCTACTATTTCCTCGCTCGAAAGACTGCGCATGAGTCCCATACGACCTGTCTGACAAAAACGACAGGCTTGTGCACAGCCAACTTGGGTTGATATACACTGCGTCAAACGCCCCCGTTCTGGAATAAGCACGCTTTCAACCCATCTACCATCACTCTTTAGGCGCATTGCAAACTTAACCGACCCATCATGGGTACTCGTTTGAATCTCTGAGATCTCTAAGGGAACAGAAAGTAAGTAATTGTTTTTAAACCATGCAATGACTTCTTGGTTCAGTTCAGAAAAATCATAGTCTGCGAGTGGATTTTGTTTATAGACTTTTCGAAATAAGGTTTCAGCCCGTAATTTTGCTTTTGGAACGCCAAATGATTCAGCAATTTTTCCCTCAAGTTCCTTACGCTCCGTCCCGAAAAATGAATTCATTGTTTTTTTTTCCTTAAATACCACCTAAAATAGGTGATCTTTTTTCAAACAAAGTATAATGGTGTGGTCAAGAAGTTTTTTGCTAATAATTGCATTCTATGCTATTTGGCTGCATCTAAAGATTTTCAAGGGGAAATGCAATGCAAGTTGAAAGTGATAAGACTTCAAAAAAGAAATCAAGTCATAACTGCTCGCTGAATAAAGAATTGATAAATGAAAATAATCTCGATTTTCATAAAATAAATATTCATCATTCTAGAATTATTCAGGCACTTAATAACGAAATAAATACAACTATTCCTATCATGGGTGCATGCACAACCAACAATGGTGGGATCATTTCTTGGAAACTTGTTACACGAATATTATCAACAACGTTTCATTCTAGTTTACGCAAATTTCAAAAAAATTCTATGCGCTATTGGAGAGAAAATTATTTATTAACTTGTATTCCAGCAGCAGGAGCAGCATCCCGTTTCTTTAGTGATTTACAAAAATTTACAATCGCAATTGAATCAAAAATCCCTGAGTTTAAAAATTCTTTAAATCTATTTCTAAATCACAATTTCAAAGAGAAGCTTTCATTAGAAAATAGAAAACAAATACAAAGCATCCTAGCAAATGTAAAAATAACAACAGAAATGTCTTCGCTTTATGAAGGCATGCATGAACAAGAAAAAGAAAATATTAAAGTATGTATTGAGCAGTTTTATAATTTTTTAAGTCAATTTGTTGTATTAGGAAAAACAGATGAAAAATTTATAAACAAATATGAAAATTTAATAAATTTATGCGACATAGAGAATAGAAAAAAAGATTATATAAAAAGAATTTCTCAATCGGAAAGCAGTATCCGCACTCCATGGGACTACAATAAGAATTTAACAAAAATAAAAAGTCAGGATAATACTACAAATTTTAAAACGCCATTTAATAAAAATAAAAACTTGAGCAACTCCCATTGGATGGAGAGAATTTCGGCTCAAACATTATTTTTAAATAAAGAAACAACCGCATCGCATGACCCTTCTATATATTTAGGTACACAAGAAAAAACCATATTAAAAACTTATGCTGCATGCTGTGTATTATTACAAAAATATGCACACCTTCCAAAAGCACTTGTGCCAACAACTACAGAAGGTGATTCTTTTCTCATGCTCAAATTAGCAGAACAAATTGGTCTGTTACCTTCTCTTGGAAATATTCTTGTCGTCCCTGCTTTTATGAAAAGTGAATTTGAAAAAGAAATTGATAGATTAAAACCTATATTACAAGAAAATATAAGTGATATATTTGCACTACGCAATTCACCATTTGCCCCACAGTGGTTAAAAGAAAATCGCAAAATAAATGGAGAATGGGTTGTTTTTGAGCAAGGTAGAAATCTTTCCACCATTCGATTTAATATGGATGGCACCCCCTATACGGATGAAAATGGAAAATATGTACCCGTTTCCGCAGGTCACGGTGAACTCATCCATTTATTTGATGAATTCACCAAACAGTTTCCAGAAGCTGAGTGTTTGCATATCCGTAATATTGATAACGTAATCGGTTCCTCTCTCGACAGAACTGCAGAGCTTAATATTCCAGCAGAGTTTTTTAAGATTATACGCGACTGTATTGAATATTTACGCGCTCAGGTAGAAGACTATTTATTTAATGAACAAAAAAAGAAATCCGACAGCAGATTGCATAATGAAACAGCATTCCAAGTGCTCAGTTACCTTGCTCACTTTATCGACGAGAGTATTGCCAATGAAGCGCTTGATGCTTGTTTCGATGCTCAATCAACATTTATTGGCTTGGCACATCAGTCACTCTACAAAGTACTTGGCAATTTATTTCATTGGCAACCTTTAGAAAATCACACCACAGAACTTGAGGCATGGGAACAAACCATGCAATGGCTCGACAATCCTATTTCTGTTTTCGGGGTTGTGCGCAAAGAAGTGGCGGATGTGGGTGGAGGTCCTGTTTTTGCCGCCCTTCCTGATGGGACAACAATAAAACTTTGTCTTGAAATGCCTCACGCCAACGAAGAAGACGCTAGTGAATATTTTGGCCCACGTGGGAATGCAACACATTTTAATCCTGTACTCGCCTTTTTTGAACTCAAAACACATACGCGTGCATTTGAAAACACACCCTCTGTGGGCAAAAAAGTTGAATTTTCCAAACTTTTTGACGAACGTTTTTGGCTATTGAGCAAGCGTGAATACAAAGGCACACCTGTGTGCTATCATGAAACTGTCTTGCATGAACTTATTGGCAATTCAGCAACGACTAACCTAGTATTTATTGAAGTTCCACGCACATTATTTAGACCACATAAGTCTTTTTTTGACTCACTTGGGAATGACAGACGGGCATATGGTTTTGACGAAACTTTGGCAACAACAGAAACCCGAAATTTCTAATCCTACGTATTCGCAAGAAGAAATTGGATTGCAATTTTTACATGCCCTGTATAAACAACTTGACAAAGATCTTATTTATTTAAGTGGACAAAAAGATCTCCCAAAAAAATATTTTTTCGAAAAAATAAAAGTAACATTCGGATCTATGTCATTAGATCAATTTAAAAATAAACCATATATCCGCTATGAAAAAAAATATTTATTTCTCCATATTCCCAATCATGCAGGTTTTTTATTAGAGCCATCAATTAATATTGATAAAATATTTCTTTATCGCGCTACAAAAGTCATGCAACAATTGAGCAATGAAATGGGGGAAAGCAGCCGGCCTGAGCTATTTATTCTTAAAAGTGATGTTATTGAAGAATTTAGGATTATTGACGACAATTATGTACGTGCTGGCAATGAAAAAACTTTATCGGTTGCACAAATGAGTGAAATGCTCTTACTATTGGCGGATTCGTTGTGATAAATCATAACGATTCAAGAACTGCAAAAGTTATTGATTGCTCTTTTATTTTCTTAGTATTTATTTATTCCATTTTTAACATTTATTTTCCTTTACTGCTGAAATAACTTTTTGAATATATTTTGAATTTAAACTGTCTGTCTTTTCTTTAATCTCTTCTATCGTTTTTGGGATGACACAATCTGCCTGGGTACCATTTCCTTCAATTGCACGATGCGCTGTGCCATTATGAATTCTGCTTTGCATATCTCGCCAGGAAAAGGTCATTTCCGTATTACCTGGTAATCTTTCGACAAAATTTTTCTCTACTAACAATTCCCAAGATATAACATTGGCTCCACCTCCAGCTGTGAACTTGTTTTCACCAACTATTTTCGTTGCAAGATTTTGATCCTTCATAATTGCCACAAATTGATCGCAGGCTGAAAAACATTTAGCATTTGTCAAAATAATAATTTTTTTGTTATTCAATTTCGTAAAGCGACTTCTGTATACTTTATTGATTTCGTAATCTTGAGTTAAAGCTCTTGGCTTTGTGTATTGCCATCCATTTTGCGCAGCATCTTCTAAATCTTGTTTCCAGAATGCATATTCACTCGCAAAATCCAATAATACATTCCTTTCATAAGCCAAGAATTTATTCACTAGTTCTAAGTTACCTTTGGTATTTTTTAATCTAAATTCCATTGGATAAAAAGGGTATTTCGAATCTTTGTCATAAAATAGCCTAGCAAGATTATCAGCAAATCGAATCGATCCCCCACCATTATTTCTTAGATCAATTACAATCGTGTCTAAGTCTATTTGGCTTAATTTTGTATCGAGTCCATAAAGTATCCTATTTTCTTCTTCCCTCGCTTTATCATCATCATTTATATCTAAATCAAAAGTTGATATTTTAAAATAAGCGATATTTTCAAACTTTTCAATATTAGAATATTTTTTCACAATATCATTGTCTAATATTGGATTATACCCTTTTTTTAAAAAATTGAGTGAAGGTTTACTCGGTAATTCGTCATCCGTAAAATCAGACTGCAATCTTATGCCTTTTTCATCTCTATTACAATTTGGATCTATAAATGAATGTGATGGTATGCGAATTTTTCTACCCCCCCTTTCAAGCGAAAGGACAAATTGATCTTCACTTGGAAATTCATGAATGGCACCATTTCTATACATTAAATAATTTAAGCTTCTTAATTCTTCTGCGTTTGAATTTGCACCATAAGTAATTGTCTTAATCTTATTCAAAGCTTGTAGAACATTGACTCCATTTATTTCAGTTATGACATCTCCAACTCGTAATTGCGACAACGATAGAATATAATTAATAAAATCTTTATCACCAAAATTTTTAACGGAATGCATTGTCGTATTTAAAGAAGCAACTACAATTTTTTTCTGCCCATTTTCTTCGGCTAATTCTAATGATAAGTTATTGGGGTGCACACCTTTTGAAAAGCACTTACTCGGCTTATAAAATACTGTGTGAGCATCTTTTTGTTTAAAAAATACTTCTTCAATTTTATTGTAAAACATTTCTTTGCCAAATGAATTATTTACTTTTCTAATATCTGCAGCACTGTTACCCCCTTTGTCATGCACATAATAATTATCAAACATATAAGCAACAGTGTTTATGACCTTACCATGATCCGGATTTGTTATCACGCTGTTCACATCAAACTCATTATTTTTTTTTCCACAGGCTGAAAGCAGAATAAGTGAAGAGCATAAAATCAACTTTTTCATGAATTTCTCCAACTTTAAATGTATAAAAAGCGATTGAAAATATAAGTAGAAAATCAAGTGCGTCAGGTTTGTATAATTTCAAACCTTTTTACTCTATTTATTGTTTCAGATAGATTTATTATAATTTTTAAAAGTAACAATCAAGTTTTTATTAATAAAATTTAAGATTTTATATTTTTTACAATATTAATGCGAATTTTTAAGTCATTTTTTTAAATTTTGTTATATAACTCATCACTTTGATGATTGTCTTATCCTGCGAGCAAGTATTACTTTCGAACTTTCACCAAAACGCACACCTATATATATGGAAGTCAAAACACAGACAATTCCTAGAATTGTATTCATGTAAAATGGTTCCTTTAAAAATACTATGCCAAATATGGCAGAGCTAATCGGCACCATACCAGTCATGATAGCTGCTGTTTGGGAATCAATTTTTGCAATACCTCTATTATAAAATGTATAAAAAAGCGCGCCATTGAATAAACCGATAAAGAAACTGAAAATCCAAATAGATACATCGAGGGCAAAAAAACCAATTTTTGCTTCTGCAAAAAGCACAAAGGGAAGGCAAACAAGCATATTGATAAAATTAATTATGAGCCCAGACACGACAGGACAGACTTTAACTTTAATTAACTTTGCTAAAATAGTAAATAGTGCTTCGGGAATCATAGCTAAAAACACAATACAGTTGCCAATAAATACATCATATGAACTTTTATGATTATAAGTATTATGCAGTTGATTACCCGATAAATTAAGAATTATGACACCAATCACAACCAACAAAACACAAATAAAATGAATTTGCTTAAGTGACTGACGCAAGATAAAAAAAGAAAAAATTGCTATAAGTGTAGGAATTGCACTACTTATAACTCCAACAGACGTTGCAGTTGTTCGATCAATTCCAGACATATAAATAAGATTAAATAGAACCCCACCACTCAAAGCCATGAGTATGTATAGTATCCAATTGCGAAAATCGAACTTTTCTTCGGTCAAATAAAAGGAAATTTTCTTTTTTAGAAAAAGAGAAAAAAATGCTAAAATAAGAGTGCCAAATATATAGCGCAGTTCAAGTAATTGTATAACCGAAGCTTTCTCAACCAAATATTTATTGATAACTATATTTACGCCTACAAATGAATTAGCTAAGGCAATTTCCAATGTGCCAATAAGATAATTTCTTTTATTCTCAGTTTCCATAAAATCCTTTAAAAAGCAAACAAAAATTATTTATTTTAAATGCTTGAGAAATTCTTCTGAAGGAAAAAGAGTTTTATTCTTTTGCACAAATTCAAGCGCTTTCTCAGCCTGCCAGTAATCATTTTTTTGTACCACAAATTTCTTATAAGCTTGAAGGGCTTGCACGCCTTCTTTTTCATTCAGGTCATCAAGGACAGAACATGCAAAATCGAGCAATGGAAAATGAATTTTTGAATAATCTTCCTGCGAATGAAATAAATTTTTTAAATCTATTTTTTCTGAGTTAATAATTTCCCAAACTTGTCTGCGAATTTTACTGCTCTTCAATACTGCAGAGAAAAATGCGATGGGAGCAAATGTATGTTCAAAAGGTTGGGCATCGATATGTCTGATTTCCAAAAAATCCCTGAGACGAAGATGAGGAAATAACGTACCTAAATGAGTTTCCCAGCTTTCAACAGTTGGCTTTGTCCCTTTGTAACCGTTTTTCAACCAATCTTCAAAAGTCAATTCACCAAATAAAGGTTGTTCTTCTATTGGCAAACCATCTACAAAAAAGACAAAAGCTTTTTTGCCCCAAGTAGCATATTCGCACTCAAGATTTTCTGCAAAAGGTAAATTGGCAGGAATACCTGAACGACTGGGATCCATTTTCTGCCAAATTTCTTGTCGTTCTGAAAAAAATTGGCTTTTTTTATTTTTAAAATATTTAGAATTTGCAAATAATTTTGCTGTCAAAGGAATAAGAACTAAAGTTAAATTGACTGCATCTTCCCAATTCTCATCACCAAAGATATCTACATTTGCTTGTACAGTAGCACTGTGACGCATCATATCAATGCCACGAATTTGGGGAGCAGAATTAAAATAGCGGGTCATAATCTTGTAACGTTCTTTAGGTAACAGAAGAGGATGATCATCTGCTGATATTGGATTCGTACCATGCGATAAAAAAACCAAATCACCCGCTGATGCTTTTTCAAGTAATTTTAATCCATCTGCTACATTTGCACTCAAATCCGATAATTTTTCAAAGGGATCTGAGGAATATTCAACTTGCCCACCCGGTTCTGCGCTAAAATTTCCTCCTGATTTTAAAAACACAGTGGTGATAAGACCTGTAGCTTTATCAAACTTTAACTTAGCATCAGGTGCAATTTCCCCAATTCTTTTTAAAAGAGTTTGAATATTTATTTTTGAATTTTCAGTGCCTATAGGTGCTAAAGTCTTAGAATCGAATGCATGCATTTCCATTTCAAGACCCATTTTTTCGATTCCAGCACGGTTGCCTTTGATCGGCTTAATCCATACACGAGAACATATATTTTCAATATCAGTTGAGTTTTGCAATGACATAGAAACTCCAAACAAAAGGACAAAGGATTTACACCTTATTTTTTTTGTGGAGCAGGATCAAGTTGTAAGGCAAAATCTGAAACCCCTTCTGAACGGAGAGCATCCATTATGAGTACAACGGAATTATAAACGACATCTTTATCGGCGCTGATCATGGCCACAACTTTTAAGTTTGATGTGATTGCACTGCGTGCAGAGTTTTTTAAAAAGTCGAGACTTGCTGATTTCCCATCAAGCATAAATTCTCCACTTTTATTGATCATTATATTAAAATTTTTTTGATTTTGCAGTTTCTCCGCAGTTGCTGCTTTTGGTAGTTGCAATTTCATTCCTTTATTAACAATAAAATGAGCAGTAACCATAAAAATAATTAATAAAACCAACACCACATCTACGAAAGGTGTGATATTAATATCAACAATAGGTTCATCATCACCACCCAAATTACTTCCACCTGCCATTTTAAACTCCAAATTTTCAGCGTTTAGTGCCAATATGTGTCAATATAATTCGAGCCGTTGCATCGCTGTTTGCCATTTTCTTTTTAATTGCTCGGTTGAAAAAATTATAAGAAATAACTGCAGGTATAGCAACAAGAAGTCCAAGAGCTGTCGCTACTAATGCTTCAGAAATAGATGCCATAATAACTTCTGGCCCAGGATTGGCAGCAGTGGATAATGCATGAAATGCTTCGATTATTCCTATGATCGTACCAAATAAACCAATAAAAGGAGTGTTGCTCCCAAGAGTCCCAAGAACAACTGTGCCTTTTTCAAGACGCATTTTTGCTGCAATCATCGTGGCATGCATGGACTCTTCAGCGGCTTTTATATTGTCCATCCCCCGTTCGAGTCCTACGGCAGCTACACTGGCTTCGAGCATTTTTTGTCCTGAACACCAAGCCGATGTCTTCTCGAGTGATTCTGATGAGTTGAGCCTATCAGTTAAATTGCGAATGAAATCGGAAAAATCACCCTTCATTTTTTGGAAAAATAAAATACGATCAATAATAATTGCAATATTAACTATACTGCAAAGAATTAAAAGATACATGACCCATTGTGGTCCAGTCGCGAGAGCAAATTTCAAAAACTCTTGAGTGAGATTCATATATCACACCTTAAACAATGGATTAAAAAAATATTATTAACACTTAAATTCCAAGTTTTCATAAATACCTCTTAAATGTTCCCGCGCCCTTGGCAAAGAAGGTCGTGCCAAAGCTTGCTCAACATCATCCACATATTTCTCTTTTCGAATTCCACACAATACACTCGTTACTCCTGGAACCCATGCAAGCGTTGAAACAACAAATTGAGAAAGAGTGGCATCATCGTAGCCAGGCACATCGGCAAGCTGTTCTTTTGCAAGCCGCTCTAGGTCGGAAGAAAGTTGTGTCCAGTTTTCAAGACCTTTTTTCATTCCGTCATCAAGTTTTTCATAGTCCTCTTGTGAAATTTGTGGTCGCGTTAAACGAATAAGTCCATCATTAAACATGGCATTAAATGGTCGATTCAGCATAACACCAATATTGTTTTTCTGCGCATAGGAAAGAGTTGACTCGCCAATTTCTTCGACATCATAAAATGCAGGGGAAACTTCAAGCCAATTCATTGGCATTTGTACAACTCTAAAATTATGTTCTGGCGAAATAGAGAGAGCAATTTCATGCATTTTTTTAATTGAGACAGAAGAATATTCCTCTTGGGGTGCGCCTAAATTGTTAGAGCTGATACCATATGCACGTATTTTGCCTTCACTGACTAATTTTTCGAGGGTAAGAAAACTTTCGCGTATACGCGAATAAAATACTGTAAGAGCTTCTTGCTGTTCCATCTTTTCAAGCTCAAATTTTTTCAACATATATTCAGGATTATGTAACAAATACACGTCAATAGTTTCTAATCCCAAGCGACTTCTTGAACGTTCGACTTGATCCAAAATAAAATCAGGATGTATGCAATGCCAAGTCTCTTCCCCAAATTTACTTATTTCTTTAAAACCATTACCTTGTAATTCTTTTGCTTTTGCGAGTTCAATATTACTGCCTTGTATGTAGCCCACTTTCGATACGACAACAATATTCTCACGCAAAATTATATTTTCTGAGATCAATTTCTTTAAGGTTTTCCCAATGAGCATTTCGGATTGCCCACCGCCATAATTCGTACTTGTGTCGATTAAATTCAAACCTTTTTTTAAAGCCAATTCAAGAGCATTGCCACACTCTGGATAACCTAGACCTTTCGACATACCTATGCGATAAGAACCAAAACCCACAGGAGTAACGCTTGGACCACCCTTATACAATGTCCTTCTACGCGACTCAAAAAATCTTCCGAGCGAGTTTTTTGAAGGTTTTGTATTTATTGCAGTTGCATATCCAGGGAGTAAAGCCATTCCAAATTCCTTTCCACTAATTTCCTTGCTTTAAACCATGCATGGGGGAAACTTTAGATGCTTTCCATGCAGGGTAAAGCGCACCAAAAAATGATAACAATATAGATGTAATAAATGCAAATATGATGAGTTGCGAGTCGATTTGCACTGGGATTTTTTCCAGATAGTAAAATTTTTGAAAATCTCCAAGAGATATTCCTGAAAATACTTTCAATAGGATAAGCCCAGAAAGCACACCTAAAGTGGATCCTAAAATCCCAAGAAAAAGCCCAGAATAAACAAATGTACTTATTATTAAAGTTTTCTTAGCCCCTAGAGCTCTTAATAAAGATATTTGTTTTGATCGATCGATAACTGTTAAACTCAATGCAACAATAATATTAAAACCCGCAACAAAAGAAATAATAAGAACAATTAATTTAATTGAAGTTCCATCACGCTCAATTTGTTCAAAAAGACCGGTGTCTATTTCTTGCCATGCAACAACATTATAAGGAGTTTTTCCATGTAAATCTTTTGAAACCTGCAAAGCAAGAGCAGGATCTTTTAATTTAATTTCAACTCCACTTGCCCACCCCTCGTTGCCAAATAAATTTACACCATCCTGAAAATTCATAAAAACATTTTTTCGATCATACTCTGATAGTCCTGTTGCAGCTATTCCAGTGACATATAGTTTATTATAGCGAACACCCAATGCACTTTTTCCGGCTCCAAAAGTCATTAAAGTAACAGTACTACCAACCTTGGCATCGAGTTCTTCAGCTAGTTCTTTGCCTAAAATGACATGAGGTAATAAAGAAGGATTGCTACCAGGGTCAAGTGTATTACGAAAATTATCGATCAATTTACTAGCTATATTTATAGAATCCAATGCGTTTTTTGGATAAATAAACTTATTTAATTCTTTTATTGAGGCAGACTCTGTTCCTTTCATTGCCTTTATATACACAGATGATGTTTGTCGACCCAGACCCATAACTGATTCTTGATAAATAAACGGACTCATACCTTCTATTGGTACTTTAATGAGTTTTTTTAATTCTTTTTCTGTAGTTTTTACATCTTGAATTCCATATTGAGAAAATACGATAAGATTTGGATTGACCATCGAAATTATATTTTTAATTTCTGCTTGAAAACTATTTAGCACAGTAATAACAACCAAAAAAGCAGCTACTCCAAAAGTTATTCCTAAAATAGAAACAAGGGAAGTAAAACTCAACTTTTTTGAATTTTTTTTACAAATAAAATTAAAAGCTAATCTTGTAATTAAGTTCACTATTTTCGACCTCTTGCGACAATCAACTTCCATCCACTTTTTTATTGGGACACACATCATCCAGATAGGCTTAACATATTCTTCTCAGACAGGAAGCCACATCACACTAAAAAAGATTTTGAGCTTAGCGCGGCGGCCAGACCTTGACAAATCAGCACAGAGATAAATCTTTTATGTTGTGAGAAAACACGATAGTCAGCGCTTAGCTAATTAACTTATTGTGATTTTTACAAAATATAAGGAGATCTTGCTCATGGCTTACAATTTTACAACCCACGCTCAAAATGCAATCAATGAAGCCCATTCTCTTGCTCGCAAAAATGGAAATCCTGAACTCACCCCTTCACATATTCTCTACTCAATTTTTTTTAGTGATGAAGAAATCGTCAAAATGACTTTTCAACATCTTGGTCTAAAAACTCAACTTTTTGCCAATGAATTTAAAAAAATTATAGACAATTTACCTAAAGTTTCTGGTGGGGCAGAACCACAAACAAGTTCTTTTTTATCTTCATTTCTTGATGAAATTGAAAAAATTAAAAAAGAATTCCAAGATGAATTTATTTCGGTAGAACATTTTTTAATTGCTGCTCCAATATGTAAACAAACATCTGTATCGAACTTATTTAAAAAATATAATCTTGATTTAGATACTCTCAAAAAAGCAGTGCAAAGTATAAGAGGCAATAATAAAGTGACAGATCAAAATCCAGAAAATAAACTAGGTGTGCTTGAAAAATATGCTCGAGATTTAACAAAACTTGCTGAAGAAAATAAACTTGACCCTGTTATTGGCCGAGACAGTGAAGTCAGACGAGTTATTCAAATATTATCACGTAGAACTAAAAATAATCCTATTTTAATTGGTGAGCCTGGAGTGGGTAAAACCGCAATTGCCGAAGGACTTGCTCAACGCATTATTCGTGGTGACGTACCTGAAACCTTAAAAAATAGAAAACTGTTAGGCCTTGATATTTCAGCTTTGGTTGCTGGCGCCAAATTCCGTGGAGAGTTTGAAGAGAGACTCAAAGCTGTTTTAAAAGCGGTTCAAGATGCCTCTGGCAAAATAATTCTTTTTATTGATGAAATTCATACCATGGTAAAAGCAGGCGGTGGTGACGGCGCTATGGACGCTGGAAATATGCTTAAACCAGCTCTTGCTCGAGGAGAGCTACGCTGCATAGGTGCAACAACTCTTGATGAATATCGTATTATTGAAAAAGACCCAGCTCTTGAGCGCCGTTTTCAACCCGTTATGGTCAATCCCCCAAGCGTTGAAGACACAATCACAATATTGCGCGGGCTAAAAGAACGTTATGAAATCCACCACGGAATTCGTATTAAAGACAATGCCTTAGTAGCAGCAGCGACCCTTTCCGATCGCTATATTCCCGATCGTTTTTTGCCGGATAAAGCTATCGACTTAATTGATGAATCTTCCAGCCGTCTCAAAATACAACTCGACAGCGTGCCTGAAAAGATTGACACGATTGAAAGACGCATTTCTCAATATAAAATTGAATTGGTAGCCCTTTCTAAGGAAACAGATTCTCAAGCGCTCACACGCAAATCAGATATTGAAAATCAGCTAAAAGAGCTTGAAATAGAAGCAAAAAAACTGCATCAAAAATGGCAATCTGCAAAGGGCAGTGTCAATGAAATTAACTTGCTCAAAAAGGAAATCGAACAAGCGCGTGTCAAAATGGAAGAATACGAACGCCACGCGGACTATGCTCGTGCAAGCGAAATTAAGTTCGGTGAAATGCCTAAACTTCAACAGCGCCTGCGTGATCTCACTCAAAATTCCTTAGGTAACGATGAAAATAAACGGGACGAACTTTCTGTCCAACTCAAAGAAGAAGTCGATGCCGACGATATTGCAGCTGTTGTTTCGACATGGACAGGCATTCCAGTGAATAAATTATTTGCCGCTGAACGCCAACGCCTATTAAAACTAGAAGATGAATTACGCGAAAGTGTAGTTGGCCAAGATCATGCCTTGAAAGCGGTGGCAAATGCCATCCGCCTCAGCCGCAGCGGTTTAAAAGATCCTAACAAACCCATGGGTTCATTCCTCTTTTTAGGGCCAACGGGGGTAGGTAAAACGGAAACAGCGAAAGCTCTGGCAAAAAGCTTATTTGATTCCGAAAAAGCTATCATACGCATAGATATGTCTGAATATATGGAACAACATTCCGTATCTCGTTTAATTGGTGCGCCACCTGGTTACGTTGGTTTTGAAGATGGTGGACAGTTGACAGAAGCCATTCGCAGAAAGCCATACAGCGTTGTTTTATTTGATGAAATCGAGAAAGCTCATCCCAAAGTTCTTAATGTCATGTTGCAAATGCTCGACGATGGGCGCTTAACCGATGGCCAAGGTCGCACAATCAGCTTTCAAAATTGCATTGTTATTATGACAAGCAACATCGGTGCGCATCGGATACTTGAAGAACCAGCAAATGAACGCAACGGCGAAAAATTAAAGCAAGCTGTTATGAAAGAGCTGCTCAATCATATGCGACCAGAATTGCTAAATCGTATCGATGAAACTGTTATCTTCAACGCTCTTGGTGAAGATGTGATTGAGAAAATTGTTAGCATCCAAGTAGCACGTTTAAGTGCTCGCTTGTCATCTCAACAAAATATGCAATTAAACGTTTCACCAGCCCTTATCAAACGGGTTGCACAAGAAGGCTGGGACATTAATTTTGGTGCACGTCCTTTGAAAAGATCTTTACAAGAGCTGATAGAAGTTCCTCTTTCTATAGAATTATTGGATGGGAAATTCAGCGAAGGCGACACGATACTGGCTGATGAAAACAGTGAGCATAAAGTTATCTTTCATAAAAGATAACTTTTAATCCTGAGTAAGACATAAAATAATTTCCTCAGGTTCAAAATCATGCAAATTCCGGCTTGTCTGACAAATAATTAAAGTTTTTTCAGACAAGTCGTTTTGGTCAGTAGTAACTTCTATTTCAAATGTAATATAATACTCTGATAATTTCACTCCCAAAAAACGTTCATCAAGTTTTCTCTCAAAACCAAGCGCTCTTTTTTCCTTTAAAGAATTTAATTCAGAACTTTCACAGATAAGAGCAGAGCGCATCCATCTTAGCAGACCATCGATTTGTCCATTGCTAGGTTTTTTTAAAGCAATTTTATAATTTTTCTTTTCTTTTTTGGGAATAGTAAAATAAAAATAATTTTCTTTTCGATTAAATTTATAGAGCTTAAAATTCTCTGGAAATTCTTTTTCTAAAATATTTTCCATTATATGGTAAAGATCCGAATGCAATTCTAATAAATTTGAATGATCATATTTTTTAAACAAAGGAAGTGGTATTGTAGGATTTATTGCCGACAACTGTGCAAGTATTTTGCAACATTCCAAGTAAAAATCACACGGTTTAGTGCTAGGAGAGTTTAATATATTTTCCAAAGCAGAAATACATTCTAATAATATATTTTTTTTATTTTGCCATTCATTACAATACAAAATATCATTATATTTATGCACATATGAAATATCTTCATTAAGTTGAAAAAGAATTTTATTGAGACTGCTTAATATTTTATAACTTGAATCTATAATAAGATCATTGTTCTTAATATTTAAAAGTGGAGGAACATAATCGTCCAAAAGTATTTTTCCATTTTCATTCTTCAAGAGTGCAATTGGTAAGCTAGAGCCATATGAAGGAATATTTTGACCTACCGTTAAGAATGCATGGTCAGCATATGTATAGAACTGATATGTGAAATCTCCTGAGCTCACAAAATCTAACGAATAAACAGGTATGTTGTCATTTTGCTCTTTTTTTTTGTTATTAAAAACATTAGTTAAGCTTATAACTGTAAGATAAACATAATTTTTTTCTGTGTAATTGAGATTGAGTTTATTTAAATCTATTGATAATTTGCTTTTATATTTTGCTTGATAAGAAAACTCATAACCATCTACTAAAATGCACTCTATGGAAAGTAGAGACAAGATATTTGAATACAAATAACTATCGCTCCATTTTAGCATTGACACGCCATATGAATTGGGTTCTCTTTTTATATTTTGCAATTTTCTGATATGTTCTTCGTTTTCAAAATTTTTGATAAATATATCTTTCAATGAAAGTGCACAACTTTCAATGCAAATTCTTTTAGGAATATCAGAAAATCTTGAGCTGTTCATTTTAAATAATCCTCAATGAAAATTGCTAAAATAGAATTTTAAAATTTTAGTTTTTTATAGATAATCATTGTAACTATTTCTTGCAAGTCGAAATGTAAATTTTTTAATTTAAAGCAATACCCATCGTGCGATTTTCTCTTGGTCGTAAGGTACAAGCGCTTAAATATCCATCTTCAAGTCGTATTTTACATGAGCGAATCGTATTGTTATTATTTATCACATAGGCATTGTCTTTATAAAAGGCAATGCCTATTGGGCCTTGAAACCCACCGACAGATTCTTTTGATTTATGAGAGAGATTATCTTTACCAATTTCAAAAATATCAACAGTATTTTCATAATAATTCACAGTATATTTAAATCCATTGTACTGCACTTCATTACGAAACCCATTCATGCTTTCGCTTGTTTTGCAATCAACCAGTTCTGCATTATCAGCAATTTTACAAGAGCGTACGGTATTCTTATAATAATTTGAGACAAAAGCAAATCCATCATGAACTGCAATACCATTTGGATGGTGAAACCCCTCACCAGTAGAAGCACACCCGCTGAGTGTGCCATTTAAATTTACTTTACATTTACGCACTTCGTTGATTAAAAAATTTGTTACATAAGCATAGCCTTTAGAAAAAGCAATTCCGTTTGGCAGGCGAAAACCAGAATTTTTTTGACAATCTGTCAAATGTCCTCTTGGACTGATTTTGCAAGAGCTTATAGAGTTTTTTCCAAAGCTTATTGGATAGTTATTTGGAACAGTGTCATTGTAGTTTGAGATATAAGCATATCCATTATTTTGAGCTATAGAAAAAGGATTTTTAAAACCTGAACCTTCGGTTCGGCATTCTTTTAAACTACCATCAACAAATATTCTGCAAACTCTCACGCTATTATGATAACTAGAAATAAAAGCATAGTTATTATAAATTGCAATGCCAAAAGGGCTGATTAAATCCGTACCTGTGGATACACACCGAGTTAACTTAGCATTTTGCTCAATATGACAAACAGTTACGCTATTATTATCATTTGTAATATAAGCATAATTATTATGCAAGGCAATAGCATATGGCATCTGAAATCCACTGCCTGTGGACTCACAATGCGCAAAAACGCCATCCTTTTTCACTTTACAAAGTTCCACTGTATTTTTTAAATAATTTGTAATATAGGCTGAATATTTTTTATATTCTTCTTTATTAGCTATATGTGCAGAGAGATTTAAAGACATACCCATAAATACAACAAATAAAAACATCAATAACATATTTTTCATCATTTAAAAAACCTTCTTCACTATAATTAAACTCTTCCTTTACTATTAATATACACAAAAAATAACTTAAAAAGTTATTCAACCATAGAAAAGATGAATGTAAATATATAAATTTGTTGAAAGAAAAAAGGCGCTTATTTTAATAAAACAAAGAGCTTTGAGTATGAATACCCGCATGAAATATATGTCAAGTTTAAAAAAAAGTAAATAGACCTCAGTTAGAATATTTTGTAAAATATTAAATATTATTTCTATCTTTAGTCCTATTGAGTAGATTTAATTTCTCTAAAAAAATTTGCCATCACTTTTTTGTTGAGATATATATTTTTTAGTTTCTCTGCTTGTTTTAAAGCGTAAAAGGTAAAAAATGAGTAATTATAAAAAGATAGAGACATACTAAATACCTCCTATTTTTATTTTTCTCTGGGCAAGTGGATCCGTATTTGTCAAAATTGGTTTAGAATTTTCTTCTGTTTGGGTTTTTTTATTTCTAAGATCATTTTTATCACACTGGTATGTGTACGAGAATTTTTTAAGTTGACAAAAAAAGGAAAGAATGAAGAAAATGTTCTACGAGTCATACAAATTATCTTATTGTAATATCATATTATTTGTATCTTCTTTTGATAAATATTTTATAAATATTTTATAAATTGTTTTATCCTGAACCACACTTTTAATAAGTTTTTGCCATTTATCAGCTTCTTCTTGATTAAATGTTAATTTAGAAAACATTAGCCCTCTATGAAAGGGTTCTTCTTTTGGAATCCAATCGACGACCTTTAAAATATCATTCAGATTTTTATCTTCTTTAAATTGCTTTTTATAAATTATATTAGAAGAAAAAATTCCTTGTATCTTATTATTTTTTAAATATAAGAAAAGAATTTCTTGATCAACAAATTCTTCGACTCTATTCGCTGCTTGAAGTTTCTTAAGAAAGTCATCATCAAGCGTTTGACTTCCATGTTTAAAACTTCGCACAATTCCAAAACGTAAATTTTTATTGGCAATAAAATCTTCCATACTTGTCGCATTAGCATCTTTTCGGATTAAAGCCATATTTTTTAATTTTACATAAGGAAAAATATAAGCAACCTTTTCTCTTTCAGGATTTTTTATCCCACCTAACATGATATCCAGATCCCCGTGTGCAAATGAAATCCACATACGAGCACGGGTCATTTTGACATTTTCAAACTGACAATGTGTACGCTTTTTAATCTCATCCAGTAAATCTTTTTCTATACCGGTTCCTTTTTTCATATCATACATAAAACCATAGTCTAAATAGGAGAAATTAAACTTTTTAAAACATTTTGGCAGCTCTGATGCAAATATTTGGGTAGGAAAAATCATTATAATAAAAAGCGCAAATAAAAACTTTAACATATTTAAATGCTCCTGCAATAAAGTCTGAATTCAGTATATAATATTTTTTTTAAAATGCAATGTTTAAAACTTAACTCTAAAATGCTTTAATTTTTTTAATAATAGGAAATACTCTTTCCTTTTAAATAAAAACCTGTATAAAGAACAAAGTTTTGATTTGTTGAAGTTGAGGATATCATGTACTACAAACTTATATTTTTAGATTGTTTTCTAACTATCTGCACTTTTCTGTATTATATAGCGATCATTGGTGGTGTGTATAACGCCAATGGCAATGCTGGACAAATAGGTTTTATCGCTATGGCAATCACTTTGCCTTCAATTGCAATCAGTTTCTTCTCAGGAAAATTATTTAAATCGGCAAATCTACTTAAAAATATTTATGCTTGCTCTGTTATTAAAATAATAGCCCTTCTTTCTTTATACTTTTTATACACGAATATTTATTTTTTAATCAGCTTAATTGTCCTAAATGGTATTCTCAATCAAGTTATAGCTGTTTCAAAGCAATCATTTGATGCAACTCAGATTGAACCCACTTTACGCACAAAGTTTAACAGTAAAAAAGCTTTTTTAAACGAGATTGCTCTAATTATAGGCCCTGCTTTAGGCGGCCTCACAGCAGCTTATTTTAGTTTAAAAAATATCTGTCTTATTTTAGCTCTTCTCAGCACTGTTCCAATTTTTTTCCTATTGAGTTTTAAGAATATTAAAAGAAATTATGCAGAAGTCGTTAAACAAAAAGGCGCTAGCTTTAAGGAAAATATTCAATACCTATGCTCAAAGAAAATCGTACTTTTTTTATTAATGAGTTATAGTCTAGTCGTCATCATACTCGAAATGCAAACTCCACTAACCTTTCCTTTTGTCAAAGAAAAATTCAATGGTGACAACAGTGTCACAGGAGTTTTCTTTTCTGTTTGTGGAATTGGCGGTGTTATTGGGGCACTTATACCCATATTTATTAAAATAAAAAATGAGGCTTTAGCCATTTTGTTTCTTGTTATATTTGATGGTCTTTTTGTCTTTTTATTTACGATAAGCACAAATTTTTACTTAAGTTGTGCAATATTCACAATTTTGGGACTGATGGGATCGATTGCCATCGTTCTTGTAGAAACTAAAGTGCAAAATGACCTTGAAGAAAAATACAGCCCCTTTGCATTTTCTATCATACAATTGGCAAAGAACTCGATCGGAGCGGCCCTTGCTGCTGGAGCAGCCGCAGTCGCTGACCAGATAGGGGCAGTGAAAGTTTTACGCGGGGCAGCTTATTTTGAAATATTTTCTGGAATTTTATTCTTAATTTTATTTATTTTCTTATTAAGAAATATAAAAAATTACCCAAAAGAAATTAGTTAAAGATATTTCACGAAAAATTATGAATTATAGTCCACTCTCGTACTTAAGAGTTCAAATAACGCTTTTCTTTATTTTGTTGAGTGACACCTTTATTTAAAATAATCTTTTCACCTTCTTTTTTTCCTTTATCATAATGCTCTGTGAAGACTTGATTTGAACTTGAGACTTTCTGCACAATACGTGGAAATATTTTTTTTGTAAAATCTTGTAATTTTTTGTCTTCTAAAACTAATAATGAATTCACACTCTCTGGATCTAAATTATTTTTAGATTGTTTTTGCTTTTTTAATTTTTCTTTTTGCAATTGATCTAGTTTTTCTCTAAAGCCAACTAAAAGACCTTTTTGATATGACATTTTATGTCGAGCAGTAGCTTTTTTTTCTATTTGATAATTTTTCCATAATGCTTCCATCCGCTCAACTAAAAAATGAAAGACATACTCTGCCATAAGCACATTGTGCCGTGTGCCTAATATTTCAAGGGTCTGAAATGAATCATCTGCTAAAGGATCATAAAGTTGTGAAAAAATAACATTGACAAAATAATGAGCTTGCAAAAGAGAAGTAACATAAACATAGGTGCTTGGAGCTTTTTTCTTTTTAATATTCACAACAAGTGAATAAAATTCTGAATCCTTTCCTTCTTGAATTCTTTTAATATTGTATTTTGCATAAAGTTCTTGAACTTTTTCCATAGCTAAAAGCGCTTCATTTTCATTGGCAGATTGAGCTAGACTTAATAATTTTTCTAGTTTCCTAAGAATATTTTCATCTTCACTGCCATTTTTCCCATTACGAATATGCAATATCTTGTGCTCAATCTCTAAGGTGCACTTACAAAACTCTTTGGGAAGTCCTATTAAATCACATGCTTTTTGAAAGTCTTTTCCATGTTTGTCATTTGAAAAAAACACATCTGTCACAATTTGATGGGCAATTTCGTGCTTCAGCACACCTATAACAACTTCCCATGGGTACTCTTCAATAAGTAATGTAGACAAAGTGATAATTTTTGCATGGGAATTCCAGTTCCCCCAAGTACTCTTTAAATCTTCAATCAATATAAGAGGTTTCTTAAGATAGAGACCATATTGATAGCAAATATTTCCATATTCTTTATAAAGTTGTAAAGTCCAACGGGTACGTAAATCATTTTTAATCTTTTGAAATTTCATAAAATCCTCACTCACCTCCAAATACAATTTTACACTACATTTGAACTTATTCCATTTGTGTATCAAAATATGGGCAAACTGAGAAATTTTTTTGCCTAAAAATACATTAAAAATTTTTATTTTTCATAGAATAATTAAAGTCTTTAGTTCTTAATCGGAGATAACGTCGTCTTCGTGCTCATTGATGAATTTTCTTTATTTTTTTCTGCAGTTAAATTTTCTGAAGTCTTTTCCATATAAATAGGGACTGTAACTTCTTTTGTCATACCACCCACAAGTGACACATCTACTCGCGTTTTGGGTAAAATTAAATTTTGATCCCCTACAAAGTAACTGAGCCAATAATCTCCTTCCGGCAAATAAATTTCATCGGGTTTAAAATACATAATATCTATTGACTTACCAAACATATTCATACTCTTTGACTCAAATCGGACAAAATCTGTTTTGGTATTTCCAGTTGTGTAGCGTGTCTCCCATTTTATTTTTACCCGTCCCAATTTATCCACTCGTACAGAATCTTCTGAAGCATAAAGATTTTTAAATATCCCTTTGATCCCTTCAATTCCATATTCATATTTTTGATCAAATACCAAAAACGGCATATCCGCAGGAACAGTCATCAAAACAAAAGGCATTCTATTCATATGAATTGTGACTCTTGAAGGAGGGCGACATTTTTCATATTTTTCACTGCATGGTGGTGATACAACCATGGCCCCTTGGGTTTTTACGGAGATTAATTCATCTTCATTCACTTGGATATTTTTTTCAATTTCCGTCCCTTCCAAAGTCACTCTGTACTTTCCTGGAAACACAGGATAATCAGTATTCAAACGGAATAAAACTTTTTCATTTATATAGGCAAAAATAGGTTGTCCACCTGCCTTTAAACGCTCTTCAATTGGAAAATTCCGCGGCAATCCTATTCTTAGAACTCCGAGTTTTATATTTAACGGATTTGAATTTATTTGTATATCTTCCTTACTACCGTTAACTTCGACTTGATATCGCCCTGCCTGTAACCACAGTGTTCCATTCACAGGTGCTGAAATAACGAATTTTTTATCTTTCTTATTTAAATCAAGTGGCAAAGAAAAAAATTTACTGGAATCCGTATTTATTGGCGATGAAAGTTTTAAAGGCCAAAGTTCTATTTTTTTATCTGAAAATAATCCTGCTTGAAAATTCAGATCTATATTTCTCCCTGAAATAGTCAGAGAATTTTTACCAGGTAGAATATCGAAATTCATTCTATTAATAAACCAATGTTCTTTTCCATCTAAGGGATCGATGCAATAACTATTATATATATTTTCTTTTTGATCAAGAGGATTTTTCTCAATATTTTTACTTCCTAAAACTATACTCACACGACTTAAGACAACTTTTTCTTCTTTTTCACTTTCATTATTGAACTCGTAAGAACTACATTCATTGGCTAAAAAATATTTTCCTTTTGGCAATAAAACTTTCGTATTGGTTGAAACTTTCATAATAGGATAATATACTTTATTTTTCTTATCATCTTTAGTTATTTTATATAAAATAACATCTTTATTTGCTAATCCTTGAAAAACAAAATACTGCCGCTCATTGTCTGAAGAAATTTTTCGACAGGAAGATAAAAGTAAAATAAAAAAAATAAAAAAACATAAATTATTTTTCAATGCGAACACCTCAACAAAGTATTCAACGAAAAATATTTATGATTCTCATATAGTTCCAAATGACCACCCAATGAAACTTCATTGCCTTTTTTTATACATGCATTATGATGCGGAATATTTTCAGTTGTAACTTGTATGTATCCTGTTTTATCTTCTAAAATAAACCACAATCCACCAGGACCAATATCATTTACCTTGCCAGAAAGAACAATCGGTTGATTAAAATATCCATCAGGCGTCAGCAAGAGCAATTTGATTTCAACCAGACGCGCTCGCCGTTCACAACCCAACAAATTTATTATTAAGATAAAACTAATGCTCAGGTGAAGAAGTCTCTTCATCCTCTTGTTCCTTCTGTAAATCTGCTGTCATTTCATCTACAACTTTATTAATATCGATGATACCACGGATACGATCGCCAACCCTAGATACACCTGCTAAAATTTTATATTCAGCAGGGAAAAAGTTCTGAGGGATAGATTCGACTTCTGTCTGTTGCAATCGGACAAATTCAGTGATGTCGTCGACAATAACACCGAAGCCACCATATTCACATTGCAAAATGATTACGCGGGTGGTCGAAGCTGCTTTGCCACGTTCAAATTTTAAAAACCTTCTTAAATTGAGCACCGGCATGATTTCGCCACGCAGCGCTATTATTCCTTCAACTAAAAATGTCGCCTTTGGCACAAAAGTGATTGTTGTCAGCATTATAATTTCACGCACAAGGGACATTGGGAGCAAAAACTCTTCTGTGTGCAATTTAAAACCAATATGTTGTACACCAGGAGTCTGAATGGCGCCTTCGTCTGTAACGTCATTGATATATTGACTGTTAGTGGTGTCATCTTGATAAGGTAACTGAACTTGTGATGCATCTCCTCCTGATGCATGCATATTTTTAATTCGATAATGCAGCACGGTTTGAGTACCCCATTTTTGTTTGTGAAAAATCGTCTATTATTTCGCCTACGTCGAGAACCAAAGCGACTCGACCATTGCCAAGCACACAGCCACCGGCAACACCTCTTCTTTTACCCATCAATTGACCCAATGATTTAATAACGATTTCTTGTTGACCTTGCAGCTGATCAACGATCACACCAACACGTTTTTCTCCAACTCCTACGACAACAAAAATAATGCGTGGTTTTGTATGTCGCGCTCGAAATGAAGCATTATTTATAACTGTAGGAGTTTTTGGTGGTGGAGCTTCTACTTTTTTCTCTTTATTTTCTACTGGATTACCTAAGCTATCTTTATCTGTTTTTACTTCTTCATCATCATGATGTTTTATTCTCTGTATGTCGGAAACAGAATACCAAAGTAACTCAGACATCATTTGCAATTCAAATACATCGGTTAAACGTAACAAAGGCAAAACCCGATCTCTTAGTTTAACAAAATCAGCGGTGCCCATTTTCTGCACATCTTCTGGACGAATGCGAATACTTTCAATCACATTTACCAGTGGAATTGCATAACTTTCTCCTCGTGTTTCTACCATTAAGCTAGGAATAATTGCTAATGTAAGTGGAAGTTTAATTGTGGTTGTTGTACCCTTTCCTATTTCACTGTCGAGCTCAATAATCCCTTTTAACTTAACAATACTTTTTTTAACAACATCCATTCCCACGCCACGACCTGAAATATTAGTGATTTTTTCAGCAGTCGAAAATCCTGGCTCGAAGATCAAATTAAATGTTTCTTTATTAGTCAGATGATCAGATTCTTTTATGAGTCCTCTCTCGATTGCTTTACTTCTTAGCTTTTCAACCTGAAGCCCTTTTCCATCATCTTGAATCGTAATTACGATCATATTTCCATCTTGACTTGCTTTTAAATGTATATTTCCTTTTCTGGCTTTACCTAGTTTTTCCCGATCATCAGGAAGTTCTACCCCATGGTCAACACTGTTACGGATTAAGTGAACAAGAGGATCTCCTATTTCTTCAACCAGTGTTTTATCAAGCTCAGTTTCTCCACCGATTATATGCAAGTCTATTTCTTTACCGATTTGTCTACACAAATCACGAACAACTCGAGTAAATTTATAGAATGCATTCCCAACAGGAACCATGCGAATTTTCATTATAATGCTTTGAACTTCATTCATATGCCGCCCGAAAAGCAGCACACTTTCACTCATCGAGTGGCCAAGTTCACTGTTTCCATTGCCACGCAATTCTTCTTCAATACGAGCAAAACGTGTTCTATCAATAACAAGTTCACCTACTAAGTTCACAAGACTGTCCAAACGTTTGAGGTCCACACGAATGGTTCCTCCGGCTTCTCCTCCTTCAGCTTTTTTCTCGTCTGGTTTTTTCTTATCCCCTCCTGCGGCGGGCTTTGCTGCGGGTGCAGGTTTTGCGGCGGCTGGTGCTGCTGCAGGCGCTGCAGCGGGCGCAGCGGGTGCGGGTGCGGCGGCCGGGGCTGCAGCAGGGGCTGCTGCGGGTGCGGCGGCTGGGGCTGCTGCCGGAGCAGATGCTCCTCCCCCTTTTGACACGGCAAGCCGGATTTTCTCCAACGCATCGTTGATCGGTTGCTCAGAAGATTTATTCGCTTTTACAGCTTCAAACATGCTACGAATGCGGTCTAGACCAAAGAAAAGTCCATCCATTAAAGCGGGTGTTACCTTAAGATTTCCTTTCCGAATGCGATCAAATAGATTCTCCATTTTATGGGTGACTTTTTCAATCGCCCGAAAACCAAACATCCCAGAAGTCCCTTTAATTGTATGGGCATTTCTGAAAATGTTTTCAACCGCTTCTTTACTTTCTGGATTGCCTTCCAAATCCAGCATGGCTTGACTTAAATTCTCAAGCAGTTCGTCTGCATTCGAAAGGAAATCTTGCAGCATTTCAGGATCGAGATCGGGAACGTCGACGGCATTGGCTCCTGAAAGATTTTTCGTATCAAAATCTTCGGGTTGCTCATCTTCATCTCCCCCACCACCATGCCCAGCGGCAGCAGCGGGCGCTGCAGCGGCTGGAGGTGGGGGTGGGGCAGCGGCCGCAGGCGCAGTAGCAGGTGCTGCGGATCCTGAAAAAACCAAAGTGTCCCAAGGTGCTCCTAAGGCTTTTAAACAATTAGGATCTTTTTCAAGTTTCTTAACTTCAGCTTCTGCCATACCTGACAAAGATTTTTCATCAAGCTCAGCGGCAAAGACAAGCAGAGAACCCTGTGGGGAGTGTTTTATAATAATGAAATCACCCACCCGAGAAATATCATCTACATGCTTTCCTGATTTTAATTCATCTAAACTTTTATATTTATCAGCAGGTAAAACCAACGAAAATAAAAATTCAGCACGGGTTTTAAATTTTTCAAAGGCGGCATTTTCCTCTGCTGTGAGAGCAAGAGTATCTCCTCCACCCGCTGCAGCAGGAGCAGCTTCCGCAGGTGGTGTGGCTGCAGGGGCTGCGGCTGGTGCACCTCCACCTTTAACCACTTCAGTTCGTTGGTGAAATTCGTGAGCAACCCTTTCTGCTTCCATCAACACATCGGGATCGATCGCCTTTGGAAAGGCTTTAAAAACTTGTTCAAAAACATTCTGAGCATCGGAGACAAGTTCAATAATTTCTTTAACAAGCTTTACTTTTTCTGAACGGACAAGTTCGATATAATCTTCAACAGCATGGGCTGTGGCCACCATTTCATTCAGGTTGGCCATTTGCGAAAGACCTTTTAGAGTGTGCAAAGTCCTAAAAAGTTCTTGGCTTTCTTCTAAAGGAACTTCTTCATTGGCAATAAGGTGCTCTTGAAAACCTTGGCATAGACCAGCTAATCGTTCCACAAGCTCAGTGGCTTCGTTTTTTAATTCTTCGGCAAGACTGTTGTCAGATGATGCATCATCAGGTGTTTGGATAAAAACTTTCTTGTTACCGTAGAACACATTGTCCCCCGTATGTATACCCGTTAAGGGCATAAGCGTTTTATGCCATATATTCGTATTTTAAACGCATTATATGTATATGCATTTTTTAGAGTTAGGGATTTGGCGGTAAATTATGACAAAGATTAAAAATGAACAATTAATTCTTGCAAGTGCGTCTCCACGTCGTAAGGAAATGCTTAGAGCAAGCGGTATCCCATTTTATATTGTGATTGCTGATATTGAAGAAAAACCTTTAGAAAACGAAGGGGGACACGACTATGTCAAAAGAAATGCACGTGAGAAAGCATTAGCAGTTTCGGAAAAAACTTTAAGTGCTGATTTTATTTTAAGTGCAGATACAATTGTAGTCACACATGAAGATAAAATTCTCGAAAAACCACAAAATAAAGAGCATGCAAAAAAAATGCTTGAAGCACTTTCTGGCAGCACACATCTCGTTTTAAGTGGGTATTCTCTTTTTCAAAATAAAAAAGAAATCGTTTCTCGAGTGATTGAAACTTTTGTTACTTTTAGAAATTTAAGTGCAAGAGAAATTGATGCATATATTAAAACAGGTGAACCTTTTGACAAAGCAGGAGCTTATGGGATTCAAGGGCGTGCAATGGGATTTATTGAAAAAATTGAAGGAAGTTATACAAATGTCATGGGTCTCCCTTTAAGCCAAGTGCTGCTTGATCTCAAAGACTTTGCAGGAATTGAAACCTATACTCAAATCGACGATTAAATATTTTAATAGAGAGATATTAAAATGGAAAATGATATTGAGAAAAACATAAAAGAAATTCAAGATAAAATTAAATATTTAGCTCAGAAGTATAAAAGAAATCCAAATGATATTCAATTGGTTGCAGTCAGCAAACATCATACCTTAGAAAGTATAAAAGCAGCTTATAAATGTGGAATAGAAAATTTTGGAGAAAATTATATTCAAGAGTGGCAAGAAAAAAGCCAAGCTCTAAGCAATTTACCGAATATAAAGTGGCATCTAATTGGCCATATTCAAACAAATAAAGCAAAATCAATCAATTCTCACATACATTGTATACATTCTCTTGATAAATTAAATTTAGCGAAAGAAATTGAAAAAAAATCTCCTTTAGAAAATAAAGTAAAGGTTCTTATTCAGTTGCAGGTTGATAAAAGCGATCAAAATAAATCTGGTATTCCATTTGAAAATGCAAAAGAACTTTGTGGTATGCTTGCACATTCACAAAAAATGGATTTTTCTGGATTTATGGGCATTGGACCAGAAGAAAATGACAAAAGCCGCCTCCGTGATTTATATGCTGAGTTTGCAAAGAATGCTGAAGATCTTTGGAAATCTTTTTCAAATCGACCAAAAGAAAAATATATTTTATCACTTGGCATGAGTTCCGATTACGAAATTGCAATTGAGCATGGAAGCACTCTGTTAAGAATCGGTACTGCGATTTTTGGCAGAAGAAAATAATAATTATTTTTAACTCTCAAAAAAATTCATTTTATATTTTTTATTTTTAAATTTTCTGCTATTAATTATTTAAATAGTATAGTTCTTAAGATTAAAAAATTAGAGGAGTTTATTTTGGAAAACTTATATAATAATGCAAATAACAATACAGCATTTAATAATATCCAATGTGAAAAAATCAATAGCTTTAGAAAAAAACTTTTTTCAAGTATTGAAAATCCTATGCTAGCACAACAGAATGCATTCAAAAGAATTAAAGCACAAGTCGAAGGAACTGAAATCAATAAAGCTCTTAGATTAGATAAAATAGATAATGTTTCAGAATTCATCAAAAAGATTCCAATACAAGAATTCTCTTTTTTTGAACCTTATATTAAAAAAACAATTGATGGCCATTCTGGGCAACTCTTTAGAGGTCGTCCGGTTTTCTATTTGACATCTTCAGCAACAACAGGTGTCAGTAAAATCATTCCTTGCAGCAATGAAATGTTTGAAATTTTTAAAATTTTTCAATGTGAATTGATTTCAATTATGTCTGCATGCTCACCAAATATATCGATGAATTCTATTAATATTTCATTAGGAGCAAGACCTTTTTTAAGAAACATCGACTCTATCCCCCAAGGATATTTAAGCGGAATTCTTGGTGTTAATCCTCCAGATGAATTAAAAAATGGGCGATATCCCTCGGAAAAAGCATTTATGATTGAAGATTATAGTGAACGCTCTTTGAGAATTTATAATGAAACAAAAAATAAAGATGTTCAAATGATTTTTGGACTTCCATGTCATATATTAAATTTAGCTCACGATATTTTAAATATTAGTGGAAAACAAAGTTTAAATGAAATATGGCCAAACTTAAAAGTTCTTGGTTATTCGGGCACTCCAATTGAAAATTATGAACAAGCTTTGTTTAATGCCATTGGACATAAAGTCAGTTGCGTGGGAGCTTATGCAGCAACAGAAGGACCAATGGGTTATGAAATACCTGAATATTCTCATGGTAATCATACTTTTACACCAACTCCTGAGCATGTTGTTTTCTCTTTTACCGACGTCGATCATCCGAATTCTACTCCTCTGGCCCTCGATGAATTAAAAGCAGGAGGAGAGTACAATGTTAATATTTCAAATATGTGTGGTTTGTTACAATACTCGATGAAAGACAGTATAAAAGTTCTCAGTATAGATCCAAGAATTTGTTACAAAGTCTTAGGTCGCAAAGACGCTGTACTTAATATAGCTTCAGAGAAAGTATCACAAAATTCAATTTTGCAAGTGATTGCAGGTTTACAACAAAAACTCAATAAAGTAATCGATCATTTCTTTGTTTACCCTAAAATATATGATCAAAAACCTCGTTATGAATGGATTTTATGTTCTGATAATCTAAAAAATATTTCTCATTTTCAGATACAATGTTTACTTGATGAATTGATGATGGAGGCATCACAAAATTACAAAAATAAAAGATTGGAAAGCGGTGCAATCCAATCCCCATCTGTCCGAATTGTTCCAGCTTATTTAACTAAACAATATTTTATACAAGGAAGTGGTCAAGGACAATTTAAAATGAAAAATGCTTTCCCGAATAAAAGTGATTTTGATGCCTTTTGGCGCGAAAAAATCCCAAATATGGAAAAGCATTTATAATTATTTATTAAAAATAATTTAATAAATAATTTGACATATTTTTATAAATCCCTAAAATATAAATTTGGTATTTTAACAATTTTATATATTTTTAAGGGAGATTGATTGTGTTCAAACTGTTCTTAGTTGCTGCTTATTTAGTCCCTTTAAATGCCATTGCCGGTGGTTTTTTAGCTTGTGTTAATCCAAATGATGAAGATGATTGGGGCTGGGCTCCACCTATCACTGAAATGGAACATGCTCGTTGGGGCACTGGCAATCAATTTATACCAATCAACCACGAAGGTACTTGGATCAACGGTGATCACTATATCAATAAAAGAGGGCACACAGGACTCAGTGCCAATGTAAATACTGAAAAATTTGATCTAAAAACTGTAGAATTGTTTTGTAATGAATTAAAACTGCAATGCCAAAAATTAGGTACTAAATATACCAGTGTTCACGTTAAAGGAATTAAATATTTGCCGTTTAAATTTGGCTATATCAGCTTTTCTTATTATCTAGGAGACAAAAATAATCCTGACACATTTGACACATCTAGAAAAAATTTAAGATCAACTACCTGCCCAAATATGAATTACCCTGATTTCCCAAATGATGGTGGTGTATTTTATATTTTTTAACACAAATTATTGAAATTTATGATACTCAATATCTTCATAAGAAATTGGTATATGATAATTTCCTTTTTCTGCATTTACTCGATGCATTTCCCCATTTTCTATACAAATAACGTCAGGACACAATTGTATTAATGGAGACTTTGCGTCGGTAGAAATCAGAATTGTTGAGTCAACAAATTCCCGTTCAATAAGATCAATAATCCGCATTTCTATCTCTTCTGGAACAGAAACATTATCTAATAATAAAATTTTATTTCCATGCAACAATGCTTTCGCAAACGAAATAAGAACGAGTTCTCCCGACCAAAGCAGTTGATTGGGAAACTCATCCATTTTTGAATTCAAACCATTTCGCAAAATTGCTACAGATTGTGCCATACCAACACGATTCAGCACAGACCAAATTTCTGAGTCGTCAAAATATTCGAAAGGATCTAAATTTTCCCTTAAACTTAAAAAGGGAAAAAATGAATTCAATGAAATATATGCAAAACGATTGCGTAACTCAATTGGATTTATTTTTAATATATCCTCATCATCTAAAAATATTGTTCCCTCTTGAAAAGGAACAAATTGCAATAAAGTTGCAAAAAATGGAGATAATTTAGCATTATCTCCATATTCAAGTATCGCCAATCGAGACGCATGAGAAATAAAGAGATCTAAGTTTTTAATCGGCTTAGGATATGAGTCAGTACCCTGTGAAGTTAACGACATAATACGCAATGTGCCTTTTTGTGGCCAATACTCAGAAGTAGAATAACGAATATCTTCATTTTCTTCGTGCATAATTGAAGTGCGTATTAGATTTTCGAAATGCGGCAAGCACGCAATAAATGTATTCATTTCATTTGTTATATTAAAAATTGCTTGAAAAAATAATATAGTAGCAACAACAACTAAAGTCACTGTCCCCGCAGAAATTACGTCATAAAAAGACACAAAATAAACCAATGAAACACAGACTAAAAAGCAAAAAAAGGCTAAAATAAAAAGAGAAAACTTTACAATAATTTTATCTTTTTCACTCTCAATTTTTTGGGTATTATTAATATCCGCTTGAAATTTTTCTAATAGATAATTGCGCAATGAATAGGAATGCGCTTGGGTATAAAGTGAGAAAAAATATTTTGAAAAATGCGATAGTTTATTCAATTCCAATTTTATATTCGTTAGGGCATGATAAAACTTATTTTTATTAATCAAAATAAAGACTGAAACAAAAGCAATCATACCTAAAATAAGACAAAGTGCAGATAGATTAGTTATTGCTAAGAGAAAGCAACCAGCTAAAAAAAACACACTTCTCACAAGCAAGGAGGTAAAAGTGGAAAAAAGTTTATCTTTTACCAGAGAAAACTCTTCTATATATTGAGCAGTGTAAGATATTTCGTGTTTATGATCTTTAATTAAAATATCATAAACTTTCTTTTCTAATGAAGAACCTAAGAAACTATTGATGCCAGCATTTTTTAAGTGAAAATAGAAAAAACTGACTAAAGAAAAAATTGCGAAAGTACAAAATAACGATACTTGCCAAAAATGTGTCATTCTCTCTTGGAAATATTCGGAAAACAAAATAAAGAAAGCAGAACAGAGAAAAAACTGTGATAAAAGAGCTAAACCAAAACTCGGCCAAGCTCTTTTATCTTTAAAAAAATATTTTACAAAATATTTTAATGAATTAAACACTGATTTATAATAAATATTTTCAACTTTTTTGCCTTCGGCATTTTCAGCAGGATCGTCTAGCTTTTGAGATACATTTAATAAAGGAGATCTAAAGTTTTGCGTTTTCTTTATTTGCTGATATTGAGAAAATTCAAAGCGCCGAGAATCTGCACTTGCATAGTACAATCGAGCATAAGCACCAGATTTTTCTACGAGCGAGCTATGCGCTCCTTGTTCAACAATAATTCCATCTTTCATAACTAGAATCTGATGACAAAGAGAAGCGAATTCTAATTTTTCTGTCACAAAAATACGCACTGAATTTACTAGTTGTTTTTGTAAAGCTTCATTGAAAATATGTGAGGCATCTTCTTTAGAGAGATCAAGAAAAGGATCATTGAAGTAATAATAATCAGCTTTTCCATAAATAGTTCGTGCAATACATATTTTTTTAATGAAACTTTTCGTAAAGATATTCACCGAAGGAAAAACAACTGTTTCATCACCATTTTCCAAAGCATTCATTTCTTCTTCTAGAGCACAGGAACGTATGGTTTCAATATATCTACGACCTTCAAATTCTCTTCCTAAAATAATATTTTCTCTCAATGTTCCTTCAAACAAAATATTCATTTTGGATAAAATCTCAAAATTCTGCGCAAATGAAGCTTCACCGCTGACTAAATGCAATTCTCCAGCACAGGCATTGAGGAATGCTGACTTTCCTGCTGACTTATGTCCAACAACGGCAATAAGTTGTCCTGGTTTAGTCTCAAAGGACAAATTATAAAGACACAGACCCTCTGGGGAAAAAAAAGACGCATTTTGTAAATAAAGTTTAGAAGAATTTGTTTTTTTATTTTTTGGATCGTTAAGAATATTTTCCCACTCTTGCTCCCAATTTTCTTGTATTTTTGAATCTTTCGAAAAGTTTTGCTTTAATAAAATAGGAAAACGATACTTTTCAAAAAGATTTTTCCATTCTTTACTTGTTGAAAGAAGATAAAGAGTATTTGCATAAAAATGTGCGACTAAAATAAAAAGTATGACTAGTTTAGTTAAATCAGAAGACGACATACTTTTATTGAGATAAGCAAAAATAGCTAAACTTGGTATTGCAATAACAAAACCTGAAGCATAATAAATAACGCGAGAAAAAGCGATATTTTTAAGTATACCCTTACTAATCTTTTGTGCATACTCCTGTGATAGATTTATTTTCCTTAAAAAAAAGGATTCCATAGCTAAATAGCGCACTCTATTTCCATAAGAAAAAATTTTCTTTAGCAACTCACTTCTAAACAAGGATAGCTGAGAAATTTTTTGAAAAATATGTGTAAGTTTACTATTGCTAAAATACTGAAATACGAATAGAGAAAGAAGTAAAGCAAGTGGAACAAAGAATATATTACCCATTATCTTATAAATTAAATAATATGCAACAAAAAGAGCTGGAATAGAAAAGAATCCTATTAAAATCTTAGGAAAAAAAGCGCATTTATCAATTATTTGCTCATCATTTCCGTTGATAAAATTTCTATATAAAAACTGACTGGAGTTTTTTTCTGAGTTTTCACAAATTTTTGCAATTAATAATAATGAATGATATTTAATCACTCGAGCCCATTGTATTAAAACTTTATTTTTTACATACAAGATAAAGGAAAATAACACAATGAATAACAATAAATAAACAGAAGCCGTGAACAAACGTGCCTGTGCAATAGGGGATGTAGAACGCAAAAAGAATTGCAAATAAAAATCAATTGCATATGGAAAACATAATATAAATGATAACAAAAATGTTTGTATAACTGAAACAAATAATATCTGCCGTCTGTATGTATAAAAAAATAACCACCAAAAAGATTTTTTACTATTCTCTACTTTTCGAAAAATATCATCTGTAGAATCTAAATTTTTTGCAGAAATAAAATCTTTAACGAATACAAACCAAGAGTTTTTTTTATGAAATCCAAACATATTCGTATTTCAACCTTTTCGTTGTTAGCAAAAAAATAGTAATTAGAAAATACAAAACAACTGCTATAACATTTGCAGGACCAGACATCCACCAATGACCAGATTCTATAACAAAACGTGAGGCAATGACATAATAGACTATATTTTGAATTGATGCTGCAAGCAATACTGGAACAAGAGATCTATTTGCATTATTTATTTGCAATTCATTTGTAAGCATAGCTTCACTTTTTCTTTCAGGCAACGAAAGCCAAAAATAAAATGCAGACAATGAAATAAGCAAAACCAACCAACATAAAATATATCTTATATTTTGGAGACCACCTCCTAAATAACCAAACCATAAAAAAGGTAACAAAATAATAAACTGAAGCAGGCCAGCAAGCAACCATGGAAATGGAAGAGATGCACTCTTAGCGATTTCAATAAAAAAGCCACGCAATGAGATTTCAAAAGCAAATGAAACCACTATGCAATAAAAAACAGCAGGTAACCACGCTGAAAAAAGCAAAAATAATGCTGATGCAATATGATCGCCTTCCATATGCAAAGCGAGAGTTGGTTCATCGATATTAATAGTAAGTAAATATTGGCTTATATATAAAGCAATTGAAGCCACTATGGATGGAATTAGAAAAGCCCAAATGATTTTTTTAGAAAAATTTGGAATAAATAAATAATTTTTTATAGGAATTTTTAAAAACAAAGAAATAAAAAAACCCAATATAAAAGGTATCAAAGATATAAGTAAAAATACAGTTAAAATATAATTTTGTTTTGTTAAGTTATCGTTTAGATAAATTTGTGCACACCATGTTATAGATATAGTTATTAAAATATAGATTAGAGTCACAATTCGATATTTATTTTTGTTTTCTTGCCATTTTATCTTTGTAATCAGCTGTAAATTTTTCAATGCCTTTTTCCTGAAATTCTTTTAATATTTTCTTCTCAGCAAGCAGATCGAGCTCATCGGTTGCTAAAGCAGCCTGAAAACAGCTTAATGCACTTGCAATATTGCCGTCTCGATAGTACGCCATTCCAAGATTAAAATAAACGTGCCCTTTGAATTTATCAAAAAATTGCAAAGCATTTTCATAAAATAAAATTGCTTCTTTTACTTTTCCATTTCGCACCAATGCAACGCCCTTGTTGTTGTAAAAACTTGCGAGCGTGCGGCTTTCAAAATTTCCTTCTATTTTTTCAAAAAAAGATTTGGCTTTATCAAAATTTCCATTCACAGAATTGGCTTTTGTCATACCTATGAGAGCATCTTTATGGGCAGGATCTGCATCTAAAGCCTCATTATATTTTTCTTCAGCTCCAGCAATATCATCTAAACCCAGCAACGCATCTCCCACCATTACTTTATGATTTAAGTTGTTTGGACTTTTATTTTCTAATTTTTGATATATCAACAATGCCTCATCAAAACGCCCCACCATGCAAAGAGCTTTTCCTAATGTATTTAAAGATTTTAAATTCTCTTCCGCTGGATTCTCTTGTTTATTTTTGAAAAAGTTTTTTAAAAACTCGACGGCTTCTCCATATTGTTTTTTTAAAATTCGTATTTCACCACCTAAATAAACATAGCGAGGATTTTTATTGATTTCGTCTTCTATCCCAGGAGTTTTTAAAAGTTCATCACATTCAAGAATTTTTTCTTCATTTAATAAATGATGCAATTCTTTTAATTTTAAAGTGGTTGATTTCGACTGATTGTAATCCGCTCTCACAACTTCCATCATTTTTAAATAATCATTGGCATTCACAGGTTTAATAATGCTGTGGTAAACATCAAGCTCAACCATTAAAAATGAATCTTCAGGAGTGATCACCTGTGAACAAACAACAAATTCAATGTGATCATAAAGAGGATCACGTCTTAAGCGTTGAATAAAAACATATCCTGACATATCTGTCATTTGCCAATCAAATGCAACAATTTGAATGCTTGCAGACTCTTTTGCTAGAATCTCAAGAGCTTCTTTGGCGGATGCTGAGTTCTTTACCTCAAAATTTCCACTTTTAGTCAACACACCCATAAAGAAAGTACGCAAATCGGATTTTTCTTCAACGATAAGAACACAGACCTTATCCCCGCCACTTGTATTTGCCTCCCCGTCAGCCATTCTCCTCTCCAAATAAGTAAAAAAGCCCCCTTCTGAAGCGTCTTTCGATTATCGGCTAAGAATATTAAATCTCTAGAGAAAAGTATATGGATCAACATCTATCCGGAGAATTTGCCGATTGATTTCCTTATCCAGAAAGACTTCGGTTGGAAATAAATGTGCAGGATGTAATTTCTTTTGAGAGGAGATACAAAGTTGAACACGGAATTCGTTATTTATTTTTTCAAGGGCTGCAATATAAGGACCAGCCAAGCGCACTTCATTTTCAGTGTAATTATTTTCAGCCCAAAACTTAATTAAATAATTTTTAAGTTTCGTTATCATTGAAAAGGCTGTTTCTTTATTTTTGTGACGAATCTCACACAGTATTTGGCGAGAAAAAGGTGGGTGAAAACCCAACTGGCGCAAATGCATTTCCCGCTCCCAGTAAGCTTCTATATCATTTTTTAAAGACATTTCTATAATCGGATGGCCGAGGATAAGCGATTGCAAGACAACTTTACCTGGTTTGCTCCCACGCCCAGCTCGACCCATGGCTTGGGTGAGAAGCTGAAAGGTTCTCTCTGATGACCGGAAATCTGGAAGAAACAAAGCATCTTCTACATGTAAAATAACCACCAGTGTGACTTTAGGAAAGTCATGCCCCTTGGCAAGCATTTGAGTTCCAACCAGGCAATCGGTGTGGCCAAGACGGAAGTCATCAATTATTTCAGTTACTCTGCTATTGCTGGTCAAAACATCACGGTCCAATCGTGCTATGCGCATGGCTGGAATCATGGCCGCAATACGCTCTTCAATATTTTGTGTCCCAATCCCGTGATCGAGAAACTCTGTTCCATTACAGCTGAGACAAGTCTTTCTTCTTGTCACTTTAAAATTGCAATAATGACATATTTCAGTACGCCCCCCTTCATGTAACGTTGTGCTAACAGAACACCGAGGGCAACTGAGTGGTGTAGAACACTGAGTGCATATTGCAAAATTAACATAACCACGTCGATTGATTATGACTATACTTTGTTCACCCAACTCCTTATTTTCTCTGAGAAGAGAACATACTTCCTGAGAAATTCCATTATTTTGAAAGGACAATTGGGTTGACTTCGTTGCATAACTCAATCTTTTTTGCGAATAACTTCCTAATAATTCTTTTTTGCTATCAACAATTAAGCTTTCCACTTGATTGCCAGAAAATTTATTTTTTAAGCTTAAATATTTATATTTTTCTTTTTTTACATTATACATACTTTCTATGGATGGAGTTGCTGATCCTAAAATGCACAAGGCATTTTCCTTTTTCGCACGCACAACAGCTATATCTCTTGCATGATAAGTTGGGAATTCATGGGATTTATAACTGCCATCATGTTCCTCATCCACAATAATAACACCAATATTTTCCAATGAACAAAAAACAGCGGTGCGTACACCTAAAACAACTTTTGCATATCCATAATGCACACGAAACCAATCTCTTTCATATTCTACTTTGGTAAGACCTGAGTGTAGAATTGCTAAATCACTTTTAAACACAGCACGAAATCTTGCACTCATTTGGGGGGTCAAAACTATTTCCGGCACAAGAATAAGTACATTTTTATTTTGTTGAATAATATACTGGGCAATTTTTAAATAAATTTCAGTTTTTCCAGACCCAGTTACACCGTGCAAAACATAGATAGCGGATAAATCAGTTAATATAGAATCATATACTTTATATTGTTCTTCATTTAAAAGAATTTCACTGCGTTCTGCTAATAAAATTTCACCTTTAATTTTGTGAATATTCTTTTTATTATTTAATTGACTGTCATTTAATTTGAGTTTTTCTAATCTTTTTTCTAACAATTGATGCTTTGCCACATCCCAAATAAAACTGGGCGCAACAATAGAAATTATTTTTTCAATTGAAGTTAAATAATAATCTGCTGTCCATTGCAAAACAGAAAATAAATTTTCACTCAATACATTCATAAATGGTAGAATACCCAAAATGGGAACACAATTAAATTCTGG